>CAYVEI010000015.1:25522-32722 GCA_964450515.1 uncultured Terrimonas sp.
GGTGTGGGAAGCATCATGACTTCCTTCAATGAAATTGACGGCATACCTGCTTCCGGTAACCGCTGGCTGCTTACAGACCTGTTGCGTAAACAATGGGGTTTTAAAGGATTGGTGGTTTCAGATTATACCTCCATTAATGAAATGACAGATCATGGCATGGGCGATTTACAAACCTGTGCCGCATTGGCTTTAAAAGCCGGGATGGACATGGATATGGTGGGTGAAGGCTTTTTAACCACTTTAAAACAATCACTGCAGGAAGGAAAAGTTACGCAAAAAGCCATTGACGATGCCTGCCGGAAAATATTAGAAGCCAAATACAGGCTGGGTTTGTTCGATGATCCCTACCGCTATTGCAACAGCGATCGTACTGCTTCAGAAATTTTTACTACCGCCCATTTACAGAAAGCGCGGGAAACAGCCGCGCAAAGCTTTGTGTTGCTGAAAAACCAGGATGATCTTTTACCATTGAAAAAGAATGGTGTTCTTGCGCTGGTAGGTCCGTTAGCCGATGCAAAAGAAAATATGACAGGCACCTGGAGCGTATCGGCCGATTTTTCAAAAGCCGTTTCCCTGTTAACAGGTTTACAAAATGCTGCGGGCAGCAGCTCGAAAATATTATATGCTAAAGGTTCCAATTTAACGGAAGACAGTTTGCTTGAACAAAGGGCAACAATGTTTGGAAAATCATTGGGCAGGGATAACAGACCAGATAGCGTATTGCTAAAAGAGGCGCTGTCTGTAGCTGCACAGTCCGATGTAATTGTAGCGGCATTGGGTGAAGCGGCGGAAATGAGCGGTGAAAGTGGCAGCAGAACAGATATTGACATCCCGGATGTACAAAAAAAATTGCTGAAGGCGCTGGTTAAAACCGGCAAGCCTGTGGTGCTGGTTTTATTTACCGGCCGGCCGCTTACGCTCGTTTGGGAACAACAGCATGTACCGGCCATACTGAATGTATGGTTTGGCGGAACAGAAGCCGGTAATGCCATTGCCGATGTTTTATTTGGCGATGTGAATCCTTCGGGAAAATTAACCACTACCTTTCCGCAAAATATAGGGCAGGTTCCATTGTACTATAATCATAAAAATACCGGGCGACCTTTACCGGAAGGACAATGGTTTCAAAAATTCCGTTCCAATTATTTAGATGTTTCCAATGATCCGCTGTATCCTTTTGGCTTTGGCCTAAGCTATACGAATTTCAGCTACAGCAATATTACATTAAGCAGCACCACGCTCCGGCCGAATCAAAAAATAACGGCTTCTGTGATGGTAACCAATACAGGCGCCCGCCGCGGAAAGGAAACGGTGCAGCTATATATCCGCGATATGGTGGGCAGCATCACCCGCCCGGTAATGGAATTAAAAGGGTTTCAAAAAATTGAGCTGGAACCGGGAGAGTCCAAAAAAGTGGAATTCACCATTTCAGTGAATGACCTGAAATTTTATAACAGCAATCTTCAGTATGTAGCCGAGCCCGGGGATTTTAAAATTTTTATAGGAACCAACAGCAGGGATGTAAAAGAGTCCGATTTTAAATTGCTACCTTGATAAAACTAAATTTCAAATCCGAATGAAAAGAGAAAGGCGGAAAGTGAGAAGTGAAAGTATTCATCCTATCATTAGCAATTACTCGCCTGATAGCTGATACCTGAAAGCTGATAGCTCTGCCTTAACTTCACTAAAAAGAACAATATGCGTTTTCTACTGCTGTTATTGCTGGTAACTGTTACTAAATGGGCATTCCCGCAACCGGGAAAGCAAAAGCCCATGAATATCATTTTTATACTGGCAGATGACCATCGCTACGATGCCATGGGATTTATGAATAAAATGCCGGGGCTGCAAACGCAGGGTATGGATCGTATGGCCAGGGAAGGCATGCATATTAAGAATGCATTTGTATCTACTGCCTTATGTTCTCCCAGCAGGGCCTCTATATTAACCGGACAGTATGCGCATACCCATACCGTTGTAGACAACAACTCTCCCTTACCTGCCAACCTCAGGTTTTTTCCGCAGTACCTGCAGCAGAAGGGCTATCAAACTGCGTTCATGGGTAAATGGCATATGGGTGCCACCAGTAATGCCGATCCCCAACCGGGCTTCGATTACTGGATCAGTTTCCGCGACCAGGGCGTATATTATAACCCTGTATTTAATATTAACGGTAAAGAGGTAAAGTTTACCGACAGCGCCTACACTACCGACCTGCTAACAGATTATGCCATCAACTGGTTAGATAAGACCAGTAAAAGCAAGCCCTTTTTTCTTTACCTGTCGCACAAAGGTGTACATGCCGAATTTTATCCCGCCAAAAGGCATAAGAACAAATATGCCGGTATCCCGGTAGTTTGCCCGCCTTCCATGTACCTGACGGTAACGGATAGCAGCAAAGTTTTCGGCGCCGTTACCGCTCCTCAAACAAAAGTAAATTACCGCGATATTCCGCAATGGGTGCGCAACCAGCGGTATAGCTGGCATGGCGTGGATTATATGTACCATGGCACTATTGTATTTGATGACTTTTACAGGCGCTATCTCGAAACGCTGCAGGCTGTGGATGATAGTATTGAGAAAGTATTGGAATGGGTAAAGGAGAACGGGCAGGAACAAAACACCATGGTGGTGTATATGGGTGATAACGGCTTTTCATTTGGCGAGCATGGCTTAATAGATAAAAGACATGCGTATGAAGAATCTATGCGGGTTCCCATGCTGGTATGGGCGCCCGGCATGGTAAAACCTTCATCGGTACTGGAGCAGGTGATCATGAACGTGGATATTGCACCCACGTTCCTGCAACTGGCAGGTGTGGATAAGCCATCGCAGATGCAGGGCTATTCTTTTGCAGGGTTACTGAAGGGCCAAACAACAGCCTGGCAGCGCAGCAAAGTGTTTTATGAGTATTACTGGGAACAGGCTTTTCCGCAAACGCCTACCACTTTTGCAATAAGAACGGATCGCTACAAATATATTTATTACAATGGCGTGTGGGATATTAATGAGCTATATGATTTGAAAAATGATCCTTATGAAATGAACAACCTGATCCGCGATACGGCGTATAGAAAAACAGGATTGCTGCTGAAAACCGAATTGTTCAACTGGCTCGATGAAACCGGCGGTCTTCAAATACCGCTGAAGAAAGCAGCGCCAATGAAAGGTGATAATTTATACAGGGGAACGTATTGAGGAGCGTTTATGGTTTATGTGTTTACAGTTTGTAGTTGTTACGCATAATAAATTGTCGCCTGTTAAATAAAATTGTAATTCCCCGCCGCATCATCATTTAACGCTTGTGATCCACCACGTGTTCCCCGTAGGATCTTTAACGCCGCATGCGCGTCCGTAACTTTGGTCTGCCGGTTCCATTAAAGATATACCGTTATGTTCAAGCGCTGTTGCATAACTTTCATCGGCATCGGTAACATATATAAACAGGTTAGCTGTTTGAGAAGTCCATTGTTCCGTGGCCTCCGCAAACATAATAGTGCAGTCACCTATTTTTACTTCGGCATGCATAATGGTAACGCCATCATCTCTCAAATGTTCATTGGCTGAAACCGCGCCAAATACTTTAGAAACAAACTGTTTAAATTCTCCTGCTCCTTCCAGGATCAAATAAGGCATGAGCTGCTGATGACCGTTTGGAATGTTCATCTGTTTATACATTTAGTAAAAGTATAAAATCATCCGTATTTTTAGCCCATGCAAAATATTGAAAACCTGATTTTCGACCTGGGCGGCGTTATACTTACTTTGGATATGCCCCGCGCTGAGCGCCATTTTACGGATTTGGGTGTGAAAGATTACAATACGCTTTTCCGCAGCGGCAATGTTTCCTCTTTTTTTAAGGATTATGAAGTGGGTGGCATATCGGATGCGGAATTCCTGCAGGCGCTGAGAAATTTGGCCGGGCTGCCTTTAACGGATGAAGCGCTGGTAGCGGCATGGAACGCTATGTTGGGCTATTTTCCGGAAGAACGGATCGCCTTGTTAAACAAATTAAAAAGCAAATACCGTTTATTCCTGTTCAGCAATACCAATGCCCTGCATTTAACAGCTTTCAGAAAAATATATACCGATGCATTTAACGGAAATGTTTTTGACGATCATTTCGAAAAGGCCTATTACTCCCACCTGCTGCGTATGCGCAAACCCGATAAGGAATCGTATGAACATATTATCAGCGAAAACAGACTTGACCCCTCAAAAACGGTTTTTATAGACGATTCCATTTTAAATATTGAAGGCGCGGAGGCCGCCGGTTTAAAAGGAATACATATTAAACCGGGTACCTCTATTCTTGATATTGATTTATAATTTTTTACACCAGGCTGTCTTCAATATATTTAAAAGCAACGCGCGGGGAGAGCTTTTTCCATAATACCTGGTAAATGTTTTCGGCCACGGGCATATCGGCGCCTATCTCTTTATTGAGTTCATGAATACTGCGTGCTGCATTATATCCCTCTGCCACCATCTTCATGTCGGTTTGGGCGGAAACAACGGAATATCCCTTGCCGACCAATGCTCCAAAATTCCGGTTACGGCTGAACAGGGAATAGCAGGTTACCAGCAGGTCACCGAGGTATACGGAAGCGGCGTAGTTGGGCGACTTTTTTGTATGCAGCGCACTCGCCGCTGTATGCACACCTACTTTTATATTCCGGATACCCGCTTTACGTAAAAACCCGGCCATTTCGTCGGCGCTGTTGGCAATGAGCACGCTTAAAAAATTATCACCATATCCAAGACCGTGCGCCATGCCCGCGGCTACAGCGTAAATATTTTTGAGTATGGCGGCATATTGTACGCCATAAATATCATGATTGATAATGGTATTGATATAGGGCGTGGCAAAATAGCCGGCAATGGCTTTTGTAGCCGCCTGTTTTGTTCCGGAAAAAGTAAGATAGGATAATCGCTCTGCTGCTACTTCTTCGGCATGACATGGCCCCATAATGGTAAAATAATTGTCAATGCCGAGATCGAACCTTTTTTTCAGGTAATCATTCAGCAGCATATTCTGTTGCGGTAAAATACCTTTAACGGCGGAAATGATTTTTTTCCCTGCCAGCTCTTTTGCCGTAATGCCGGCAAACTGCTGTATTACATAAGCAGAGGGTGTAACGATAACAATATGATCCGATGCGGTAAAAACCTGCCGGGCATTGGTAAAGAGGGAGAGTAAGCCCGCATCGAAAGATACGGATTGCAGGTAGTTGGGGTTGTGCAACCTTTTCACAAGATGTTTTGCTACAGCCTCATTGCGTACACACCAGTTAATGTGCGCGCCGTTGTCTGTAAGCATTTTTGCCAATGCTGTTCCCCAGCTTCCGCTGCCGATAATACCAAACTGCATAAAAAAAAGTTTGAGTCTCAAAAGTAGGCCTCAAACCTTTAATTCTTTATTTCAAATAATTGTTCTTTGGGAACCACTTTTACTTTTGTTTTATTTTTGAGTGTTTTGCTTACAATAGTATAGGGGCCGGTAATCACTTCGTCTCCTTCATTCAGCCCCTCTGTTATTTCAATATTGTTAATATCCTGTATGCCTGTTTTTACCGTTACTAATTTTACCGTATTATCTTTTTGCAATACAAACACTACTTCCAGCAGATCGTCTGATGCGCTGGCGGAAGGGTTTTCGTTGTTTGTGTTATTGTTCGCCGCGGTGGCCTGGTCTGTTTTTTTAACATCTTTCACTTTAGCGCCTTCACTTGCCGTATCTTTTTTGTCGCGTGTGGTTACCGCGTTAATGGGAACGGAAAGCACATTCCTGTGGGTGTTGGTTTGTATATCGGCGCTGGCGCTCATGCCCGGGCGAAAAGGAAATTTTTTGGGTTTTGCAGGATCAAAAAGATCGGCATAGGAATCGCGGAGAATGCGGATCTTCACTTCGTAATTGGTAACATCGGTACTGGAGATTGATGAAGCCGCCGTTTGCAAAGCCGCCCCCAACTGGCTGCTGGCAATTTGGGTAACAATGCCTTTAAACTTACGGTTGTTGTATGCATCTACTTCAATGATGGCGGTGTCGCCAAGGTCAATTTTCTGCACATCATTTTCGCCTACTTCCACTCTTATTTCATACACGCTGATGTCTGCTATACGCATCATTTCCGTTCCCGCCATCATGGAGTTCCCTACTACTCTTTCCCCTTTCTTTACGCTTAGTAAAGACACAACACCTGTCATGGGTGATACCAGTTCCGTTCTGCTCAGGTCTTTATTGGCTTTTTGCAGGTTGGCAGCAGCACTCTGTACCTGTGCCTGGTTGCTGCGAACGCTTTGCAGGGCTGCATCATAATTAGCCTGTGCTGTTTTTAAGGTATTATCAGCCTGTTCAAACTCCGCTTTTGAAATTACTTTATCATCCAATAGCTGCTTTTGCCTGTTAAAAGTAAGCTTGGCCAGTTCCAGTGAAGACTTTAACGCTTCCAACTGCGCCTGTGCATTGGATACCAGCGACTGCTGACCGGCAACCTGCGCCGCAGCCTGGTCGCGCTGTGTAGCATAAATATCAGCGTATATACGTGCCAGCACCTGCCCCTTTCTTACACTGTCGCCTTCTTCCACGTTAAGCGCTGTTATTTCGCCCGAAACATCGGGACTGATCTTTACTTCTATTTCGGGATACACCTTGCCGCTTGCCGTTACAATTTCCGTAATGTCCCTGGGTATTACTTTTTCCGAAGACACTTTTATGCCTTCTTCCCTTCCTATAACGCCGTTCTTTTTCAACACTACCAGTAATATAACCAAAGCCACAAGGCTAATAATGATCCACAGCAGTTTTTTATTCATGTGTTGTTGTTTAGAAGTTATAATCTGATGCCCTGTCCTTTATAAAACTCAAGCACTTTCATCTTAAATACATAATCGTACTGGGCAATAAGCTTATTGATCCTGGCATTGTATAAATTGCTTTGATTGGTAAGCCATTCAATGGTTTGCATGGCCCCTATATCATATCTTTTGGAAGCGAGGTCAAAAGAACGTTCCGCGGTTGCCACTTCTTTTTGCCGCGCATTGAAAGTATGGAAGGAGCCCAGGGCCTGGTTAAATGCGGTGTATACGTCCTGCTTTAACTGTAACGTATCCTGCTCAATGACCAGCTCTTTACTTTTAATATCCCATTTTGCCCTTTCTATATTCGCACGTGCCGACCAGCCGTTAAAAATGGGAATG
>CAYVEI010000015.1:32822-47762 GCA_964450515.1 uncultured Terrimonas sp.
CCATTTTGCCCTTTCTATATTCGCACGTGCCGACCAGCCGTTAAAAATGGGAATGTCTATTCCTATACCGATGCCCTGACCAAAATTATTTTTCAACAATGTGCCATATCCATTCCATAGTTGACTAAAGCTTTTTTGGAATGTGTACTCCTGGTATTGTTTTGTATACACATAGTTCCTGTCTGTTCCGTTTAGTGTAAAAACCTCAGCGTTGGTTATATTGTTTGGCAAATAGCCTAAGTCATCTCTCCCTGAACCCTTAAAGAAAGTATTATAGTTTGAGTTCAATTGACCAAATAGTGAAATCGTAGGATATTGTCTCCCCCTCGCGGCTTCATAGCTTTTTTGAGCTGCCTGCAGGCGCAGGGTATTGACTTTTATCTGTGGTTGCGACCGGGTCGCCAGGTCATATATGGTTGCGGGAGAAATTTCAAGAATATTATCCACGGGTATTTGTTCCACTGCGGGAACATCCAGCTCAAATACAGCGTCTGCCGGAAGATTGATGAGTGCTTTCAGGGTAAGTTTGTCTACTTCTATCTGGGTTTGCGCAGTAATAAGGTTGGCGCTGTCCCTGGCTACCTGGGCTTCTAATTCTGCCGCATTCAGTTCCGGCAACGCTCCGGCATCTACCTGCTTGCGGGTATTCTGATATTGCGCCTGGCTTTGCTTTAATTGTATATCCGTTACCTCTGCCTGCTCCATATCCAATAAAACCAGCAGGTATTGCCGCGCCACATTCAACGCAATATCATTTTTTGCTTTATCTACCGCCGCCGCATCGGCCTGGTAATTATAATCATTTGATTTTATCGTATTCTTTTGGCTATTCCAGTTAAATAAATTCACCTGTGTATTCAGACCTAATCGCTGATACATTGAATTATTATCTGTGTATGCGTTCGTTGTATAATCGAGCGATCGCCCAAATTGAAAACCGTGATTACCCGAAAAGTTGAGTGAAGGTATTTGCCCGAGCCTGCTTTGCTTCAGCGCAATAGCGGAAAGTCTTGCCTGGATATCGGCCTGTCTTACAGAAACATTGTTGGTAAGTGCATATTCCACACAACGCCGCAGATCCCATTTTACATTTGTTTGTGCATTTGCAATTGGGTTAGCCATTAAGGTTGCGAATACAACCAGACAGCATAATGATTTTCTCATGAAACAAATTTATAATATCCGCAACAGGCAACCTGCACTTTTTAGAAGAGGCAGCTCCCCGTTTATCTTACAAAGATTCAACTAAAAAAACATTTGGCAAAACCCTTCATGTATTATTTAGTGCCTGCTCTAAATCTTCAATGATGTAAGCGGGTTCCTCCTGTCCTACATATAACCGCAGCATACGTTGGGACTTTTGGGCAACGTTATATGCTTCAGGAGCCACGGAAGCGCATCCGGGAATGATCAAAGATTCATAACCACCCCAGCTCACTGCCATAAGGATATGTTTAAGGGTTTCACAAAATTTTACAATTTCTTCTATCTTTTCCACTTTAAGATAAAATGATAAAAGCCCGCAGGCGCCCTGCATCTGTTGTTTCGCCAATGTATACTGGGGGAAGGTTTCATCGTGCGGAAACAACACGGCTTCCACTTTTGGATGCGCTTTGAGAAAGGCCAGCACCGTTTTTGTGTTTTCCGTTACTTTTTGCAAGCGCAGGGGAAGGGTTCTCAATCCTCTTATCAGCAACCACGCATTAAAAGGCGAAATGCCATTACCTGCGGTAAGGTACTCGCTGTTAAATATCTTAGCCATCATTTCGCGGCTCCCGGTTAATACGCCGGCCACTACATCGCTGTGCCCCCCTATGTATTTTGTTGCCGATTGCAGGGCCATATCAATGCCCATAGCTAGTGGCTTCTGGTATAAAGGGGTGCAATAGCTGTTGTCGCAAATCGTAATAATACCCTGCGCTTTAGCAAGCTCAGCCACGGCTTCCAGGTCCTGCAATGCAAGGCTCCATGAATTAGGCGATTCCAGGTAAATGACGCTGGTGTTGGGCAAAATGGCTCTTTCAAAATTTTCTATCTGTGTGCCATCCACATAAGTAGTTGTTACGCCAAAACGCGGCAATATTACATTAAACATTTGTTGCGCCCAGAAATAAGGCTTCTTAACCGAAACAATATGATCGCCTGCTTTTACATTGGCCAGCACGGATGCAAATATGGCTGAAGCGCCGCTGTTGAATACGAGGCAATCTTCGGCTTCATCTAGTGCCGCTAATTTTTTACGGAGGATATCAACCGTTGGATTCAGCCCCCTGCTGTAGATATAACCGCTATACTCATCTTCAAACAGCCTCCGCATATCATCCACCTTTTTAAAGGCGAAATTGCTGGTTTGTATAATAGGCGGAGCCACCGCATTAAAATAGTGTTCCCGCTCTTCACCCAGTTCATTAATGATGTAGGAGATATCCATATATCTTATTGTTTCTTTTTGTAAAAACAACAAAAAAGCTTATTCATTGATACTTATTTTCTGAATTGCTGAAGGCAGCCATACCTGCATATCACCGGCGCCCCTGTTGTTCCAGCTAAAATAAGGAATAGCCGTTACCTTTTGGGTAAGCGTAGATACGGATAACCCGTTCCCACTTATTGTTACTACGGGCGCGTTAAAAACGAGGGTATTTATGCCACCCAGTAAGGAAGGCTCAAATATTGTTTTGAACCCGGCGCCGGGTGGAACGATTACGTGCTTTGCGGCAAATGCATCATCCGTGCCTTCCACGCAATATACCAGCGGTCCGTACTGAAGCGCTACCCTGTTTTCATTTTGTTTAACAGCGGGATTGCTTACAATCCTTCTTACTTTCATGGGCAGTTCCATCGTGAGGGCATCCTCCTTTTTCCAAACGCGCTTTATTACGGCATAGCCCTGGTCAACAGTATATTGAACCGGGGCTCCGTTCACTTTTATTTCCGGAACATCTGTTTCCGGTGTTTCATAACGGTACAGGTCGCCGGGCGCAGGCGTGGAAAGCCAGCCCGGAATACGTATACGCAATTCAAACTGCTGTTTTTTTGCCGGCGATACTATCAGCTTTACATTTCCTTTCCACGGATAACCGGTTTCCATACGGATATTCACTTTATTGCTGCCCATTTGAATGCCGGCTTCGCTGCCTGCAAACAAATTTACCCAAACCGCGTTTGCCGAGCTTCCATATATGTAATTGCCAAGGGAGCTTACCAGCCGGGCAATATTAGAGGGGCAGCATGCTGTTCCAAACCATTCACTACGGTTATGATTACCCGAAGAGGAGAGGGGGTTACCATAAAAAAAGCGATCACCCGAAAGCGACAAGCCATCTAATGCGCCATTGTACAGGCTTCTTTCCAGCACATCAATGTATTTCGCATTGCCGGAAAGCATATTCATGCGCTGGTTCCAGAATACCATACCTACAGAGGCACAGGTTTCGCAATAGGCGGTAGCGTTGGGCAGGTCATAGGGTTTACCGAACCCTTCGTTGCTTCCCTGTGCGCCTATACCTCCGGTAATATACATATGGTGAAATACCACGTCCTGCCATATTGAGTCCATTGCGGTAGTATAGCCCGCATCGCCGGTAACTGCCGCTACATCGGCGGCGCCGGTATATAAATACATCGCTCTTACGGCATGCCCTGTTATTTTACGCTGATCCTTTACCGGCAGCCCGTCCTGGCAATATTCAGGGTCTTTCCATTGATCCCAGATCACGCCTTTCCCGTTGCCATGCCCTCTTTGCTCCAGGAACCAGTTGGCCAGTTCAAGGTATTTTTTGTTTTGTGTATGGTGATAGAGCTTCATCAGCGCCAGCTCAATTTCCTGGTGCCCGCTTACCCAGGGCCTGTTCTGCCGGCGAAAAACGGAATCAATATGATCGGCGAAGCGGATGGCGGTATGCAGCAGCTTATTTTTTCCGGTGGTATTATAATAAGCGATGCCGGCTTCTATAAGATGACCGGCACAATAGTCCTCATGCTTTTCCATATCCGTCCAGCGCTTATTAATATCCGTTAGTATGTAATAAGTATTCAGGTAACCATCCGGCAATTGCGCTGCGGCGATCTTTTCAATCCATTCATCCGTATTTTTCTCCAATACAGGGTCAGGATAGTTTTTGAGGGAATAAGCAATGGCCTCAATGGCTTTATATACATCGGAGTCGTCGTAATAGATGCCTTCATGGTTACCCGATCGCCTGGCGGCTTTTTCAAAATTGCGGATACGCCCTGTTTTATCCTGCGTATAGCGAACACAGGCATCAAGCGTAGCGGTAGCTACGGTTTCCATTTTCGGTTTCCAGAAGGGATCGGTAATGGTTACGTTGGAAAAGCTTACCGGGTATAGTTTTTGGAACGAGGTTTGTGCCGCTGCGGCTGCTGCAAAAAACATCACCGGAACCATTAAAAGCGCTTTTTTCATATGCTTCATTTTCAATTTTATTTTTTCACTTCACTTAAACGTTGCGTTGTATAGCCGGCAATATTGAGCAGTTGGGCATCCTTTGCCAAAGCCGCGGCCCTGGCGGGATCTGCTGCTACCAGCGGTTCAAATGCATACCATACCATTAGCGGTATATTCGCATCTGTATTATCTTCATTTCTGGCACAAAGATTTTTAATGATATCCCATCGCTGGTTCAGTTCCATCCTTTGGAGCGCTGAAGCAATATACAGGCGTACAAGCGCAGCGGTATCCTTTTGGGCCAATGTGGCAAGCTGCTGCTGTGCATTGGCAGAAACCTTTTTCTCTTCAGCCAGCAATTGTATAGCCCAGGAGCGTATGTATTCACTTTTATTTTCCAGCAGGCCCAGTAACTGTTGTTCGCTGATCCCTTTTGTTACATGCAGGGCCCACAGTGCTCTTAATTGCCGGGTAACATCGGGATTATCATTTAATATCTTCCATAAAGCCTGGTGCACATCGCTGCCTGCTTTTCTTTCCTGCAGCAGCCGGCGGGCGTGTTTTACATACCATTCATTATCGTGAAGCTGCAATTGTACCAATTCCAGGTTGGTTTTTTTAGACAGGTCTGTGGGTTCCCATTGATCATCGCGGTGTGAAATTTTAAATATGCGCCCCAGCGTTTTGTTGTGTACAGCCGGGTTGGGGTTATGGCATTGGTTTTTGTCGTACCAGTCTATTACAAATACTGATCCGCCGGGTGCGATCTCAAAATTGAGCCAGAGCGACCAGGAATCGTTTCTGAGTATAAAGTCCTTGCCATGGCTTGCGGTATAGCCTGAACCGGAGCGCGACAGCATGTCGGTATTCACCCGGTGCCCGTGCAGGTTATTCATCAAAATAGCATTCCTGTCGCGTCCCCAGCTTTTGTTTCCCAGGTAAAACATAGCACCGGCATGTGCGTGTCCGCCACCTGCGGCAGCCGATCGGAAATTTCCGGCATGGGGCCCGCTGTTGCCCACCCAGTGCACATGATCGGCAATGGTTTTAATATCGTCATAGGTATAGGGGTTAAAATGTTTGCCTCCCTGACGGTGATACCTTCCTCCCTGTATCATGTGATACAAATGCGGAATAACACAGGCGGTAATAAAAGCATGGCCATAATCATTGAAGTCGAGCCCCCAGGGATTGCTTGTGCCATGAGCGAATACCTCAAATTCATGGCGAACGGGGTGATAGCGCCATACGCCACCGTTTATACGTTGCCGTTCGGCATCTGTAGCACCGGGCTTTCCTACATTGGAATGGGTAAATACGCCATGTGTGCCGTATAGCCACCCGTCTGGCCCCCAGCGTAAGGTATTCAGTGTTTCATGGGTGTCTTCATAGCCCCATCCGTCTAATAGTATTTCGGGTTTTCCTGCGGGTCTGTCTCCGGTTTCATCAACCGGAATAAATAATAAATACGGCGCGGCGCCCACATATACGCCCCCAAAGCCAAGTTCGATGCCGCTTACTAAGTTAAGGCCTTCTGTAAATACTTTCCGGCTGTCGAGCGTGCCATTACCATCTGTATCCTCAAAGATCAGTATCCTGTCCCGGCCTTTTCCTTCTTCAGCCCGCACCGGGTAGGTTTGCGCTTCCACAACCCACAGGCGGCCTCTGTCGTCTGTGGTAAAAGCAATGGGTTTAACAATATCGGGTTCTGAGGCGGCCAGTTGTACCGAAAAGCCTTCCGGAACCGTCATGGCTTTAGCGGCTTCCGTTCCGGAAAGCCCGGCATACTTGACAATATCCCTCGCCGGCAGGATCACGATATCTTCCGGGTGTAATTCATTATTAAATTGCGGCCGTTCGCGGTGAAAGCGAAAATCATCAAAAGCAATATGCGACCACACATTATCGCGGATATAATGGATCTCGGGAACCTTCCCGTTTTCTTCATCCACCAGCCGGATATACATTTTCCTCCCTATGTAGGGCTTCAGGTCAACCACCACAGGCCGGAAAGCAGCCTGCCGCGGTCCGGTTATATGATCATTTGTAATGCTTCCCGAAATTTTAAAGAAAGGCCGGGCAGAATCGGCAAGCAATAATTCTACTCTTACCCCTTCTAATGCTCCGCCCGATACTTTAAAAGAAGCCCAGGGATAGGTTATCTCAAAAGTTTCGGAAGTTAGGGTTCCCGTAGCCTGGTAATTGGAAGTGCCGCCACTGCTTACGTAATAATCGCCACCCTGTTTCAACTGGAACGAATCGGGGTAAAGCGGTGCGGCATCAAAGGCCACTGATCCGGGGTTAAACGCGTTGCCGGTTGCTTTCCAGTCCTGCAGGCTTCCTCTTTCGAAGCCCAGGTTCAATGGCCTGCCATTTTTACGGGGCGATACCCCTTCATCCGCCACTGCCACATCAAAGTTTTCTACCAGCTCAAAACGGCCCTGCATTACCTGCCTGTGACCGGGGATGCTGCAAAAGTAAACATCATCTTCCCTGGCTTCCACCACCACGCTGGCGGTATCGCCTTTATCTACTATAGGCATGCTTTTCACTCCTGCCTTTTCAAATACAATATCGTGCGACATCACCTCCCCGTTAATGATCCTGATCATAACCCGCTCCCCCTTTTTTGCCCGCAATACAGGATTTCTTATTCCTTCTATATCGCCTTCGATACCGGTATACCCCGTCATTTTAGCATCCAGAACATACTCCCTGTCAATTTTTGGTACAGCTTCCCGGTCAGGCGGTGTTGCACAACCGGTAAAACAAACCACAAAAAACAAAAAAACTGCTTGAGGTAAAGGCAGGCGCATCGTGTAAAGTTATTTTGAATGAATAATAGGATTTACCCGGGAACAATGACGTACATACATATTCCGGTAACGGGAAATGAAATTATTCATTTTACCCCATTTAATAAGCAAGTTTTATAATTAGGTTTTTGTACTGAGCCATACCG
This sequence comes from uncultured Terrimonas sp., assembly GCA_964450515.1. Classification (GTDB taxonomy): domain Bacteria; phylum Bacteroidota; class Bacteroidia; order Chitinophagales; family Chitinophagaceae; genus Agriterribacter. The sequence continues at coordinate 40,193 of CAYVEI010000015.1, forward strand.
GATATCGTTTATTCTGTAGGTTTTGCCGCAGCAATGCCCTGTTCGGGACACTCAGGTAACAAAAAAAGGAGACAAGCGCGGTATGATCCGTATTTGTCTCCTTTTAAAAATAACTATGCTATTACTATCCTACATAAGATCTCAGCATCCAGGCCATTTTTTCATGCTGCTTAAGCAGCCCGGTTAAAAAATCGCTGCTGCCAATATCCTTATATTTTTCATCAATCTCCTTGATCAGCTTGCGCAGGTTGTTGATGATGGTTTCATGATCTCCATCTAAGTTGGGTATTTGCTTTTCAAAGCGGGTAGGTACCTGGGGCTCCTCCAAAGTGGCCAGCTTTAGTAGCTCTTTCAGTCTTCCTTCCGCGTAATGCCCAACCGTACGTATCCTTTCTGCAATTTCATCAATGATCTCGGCCAATGCTGTATATTGCTCTTCATACAGTTTATGCAATTCCATAAAGCTTGGGCCTTCTACATTCCAATGGTAGCTGCGGGTTTTGTTGTACAATACATGCTCGTCTGCTAAAACCCGGTTTAGCGCGGCGGCAACGGCCTGCCTGTTTTTTTCGGTAATACCGATGTTTACTTTAGCCATATATTTTGTTTTTTATACAAAGGTGCAAGAATTAAACCATAAAAGGCTGCTAAAAAAAGGACAAGGCTGTTTTAAGCCGTGGGGCCGCCCTGTTTCTTTGTTATATATACCCCGGAATACACTGTGGGAGCTGTTTTACCTGTAGTAACAACATTATTCCGTGGGGTTGTTAATCTGTTATTTTGGTTACCGGAATCATTTTATAATAGAAAGCGTACTGCAGGAACTAAGGAAAAAATTCTACAGATATTTTTGCCATATTCCCCATGTTTTACAACAGGGATCTTACTTTTTCTATAACCTGGCGTAACTGGGATGCGTCCTGCCCGCCTGCCGTGGCCAGTGTTTTTTGACCTCCCCCGCCTCCCTTTATCAACGGGGCAATATGCTCTTTAATGATCCTGGCTGCGTCTAATTGCTTTGCCGCTGCAACTACTTCAGACATACCCACGGCCACAGAAGGTTTGCCGTTAATATTGGCGCAGAGTACGATTACGTAATCCCGGAGATTATTTTTTACATCAAAACATATCTTCTTTAATGCATCGGCATGGCTTACCTGTACAATATCACCAATAAAAGTTACGCCATTTACTATTTCGTCTTTTTGCAGCAGTTCATTCCTGGTGTGCACCAACTGCCGGGCTTCTAACCCGTCTATTTTCTTCTGCAATACATTTTTATCTTCTATCAGCTTTTCAATGGCTTTTAAAGGATCTTTAGCTTTCAGTAATTCGCTGATATGCCTGTACTCGCTTATACGGTTGTAACCAAACCGCAGGGCTGCGGGCCCGGTTAATGCCTCAATACGCCTTACGCCCGCAGCTACGGCAGATTCTGAAACAACAGTAAAGAAGCCAATCATACCCGTATTGCCAACGTGTGTACCGCCACACAGCTCAACTGAGTATGCGGGATCAATGGTTACTACCCGTACCGTATCGCTGTATTTTTCGCCAAACAAGGCCATAGCGCCTGATTGTAAGGCTTCTTCCTTAGGCATTTCCTTAGTTACTACAGGAATATTTTCGCGGATCTTTTCATTTACCAGCGCCTGCACTTTCCAGAGCTCTTCCTCGGTAACTTTAGCAAAATGTGAAAAATCGAAACGGAGCTCGCCGGGTGAAACCAGGGAGCCTTTTTGTGCTACATGCCTGCCCAGCACCTGTCGCAGCGCGGCGTGAAGCAAATGTGTGGCGGTATGGTTGTACATGGTGTACAGCCGGTTTTCAAAATTTACCGAAGCGGTAACCGGCAGCGTTATATCGGCCGGCAGGGTTTCTATAAAATGAATGATCAGGTCATTTTCTTTTTTGGTATCTGTAACGGCGATCTTTTCATCCCCGAACTCAAGTATGCCTTTATCGCCTGCCTGTCCGCCGCTTTCGGCATAAAAAGGAGTAGTAGCTAATACCAGTTGGTATTGTTCTTTTCCCTTTGCTTTAACCTTCCTGTATTTAACTACGCGTGTTTCTACCAGCAGGTCATTGTAGCCAACGAAGGTTGTTTTATCTGCTTTGTGAACTTCAATCCAGTCTTCGGTGTCAATTGTTGTTGCCGCACGGCTGCGATTTTTTTGCTCCTGCATTTCTTTTTCAAAACCGCTCTGATCCACCGCTAACTTATTTTCCCCGGCGATCAGGCGGGTAAGGTCAACAGGAAACCCGTAAGTATCATATAGTTCAAACGCGTCTTTGCCAGAAATAACGGTGCTGCTACCTGCCGATTTGATAATGTCGTCTATGCGTTTTAAACCTTTATCCAGTGTTCTCAAAAAGGCATCTTCTTCTTCTTTTACCACTTTTATAACAAATGCTGCCTGCTCGTGTAATTCGGGGAAAACATATTTGAACTGAAGGGCTATATCCATCACCAACTGGTGGAGCAGGGGCTGTTTATAATCCAGATAAGAATAATAATACCTTACAGCCCTCCTTAATATCCTTCTTATTACATAGCCTGCGCCGGTATTGGAGGGTAATTGCCCGTCGGCAATGGTAAAGCAAATAGCCCTGATATGATCGGCAAGCACCCGGAAAGCTATGGCCTGCTTACTGCTGCCGGAATCGTAAAGCTTACCTGTTATTTTTTCGGTATGCGCTATAGTGCCGGTAAAAAGGTCTGTATCATAATTTGAATTTTTCTCCTGCAATACCCGAACTAACCTTTCAAACCCCATCCCGGTATCTACATGGTGTGCCGGAAGCGGTTCAAGCGTGCCGTTCTTTAAACGGTTAAATTGTATAAATACATTATTCCATATTTCAATTACCTGCGGGTGATCATTATTTACCAGGGTTTTGGCGTCCACGGCTTTTCTTTCGGCATCGCTCCGGCAATCCACGTGTATTTCCGTGCAGGGACCGCAGGGCCCCGTATCGCCCATTTCCCAGAAATTATCCTTTTTCTTCCCCGGCAATATCCTTTCTTCCGCAATTACTTTTTTCCATTCGTTGTACGCCTCTTCATCTTTGGGCAGGGCTTCTTTTTCGTCTCCTTCAAAAATGGTTACATAAATACGGTCTTTTGATATTTTGTATACTTCCGTTAACAGCTCCCAGCTCCAGGCAATCGCTTCTTTTTTGAAGTAACCGCCATCGGGACGGGCAGGATCGCCAAAGCTCCAGTTGCCCAGCATTTCAAACATGGTATGGTGGTAAGTATCTACTCCTACCTCTTCGAGGTCGTTATGCTTGCCGCTTACCCGCAAACATTTTTGCGTATCGGCAACCCGCTGGTAAGGTGCGTTTTTATTTCCCAGGAAATAATCTTTAAACTGGTTCATTCCCGCGTTGGTAAACAAAAGCGTGGGATCATTCTTAACCACAATAGGAGCAGAAGGAATGATGCGGTGTTGTTTGGATTGAAAAAAATCGAGGAAAGCCTGCCTTATTTGTACTGAAGTCATCATTACTCCGTTATATTTTTTGTGGGGTTTGAACGTTTAAATTTTATATTTGCCTTTACCCGCAAAACCGGGTGCGAAGGTAGTTAAATTATAGCTGGGTTTTATTATGCTGAATAAAGCCGGCGTCAGATACCTGCTTCATGAAAAAAATAAAGTATTACTACAATACCAATTCACTCCGTTACGAAAAACTGGTGACTCCCCTGAGGGTAAAGCTCCTGCGTATACTGGGGTTTTTAGCCGGGGCAATAGTAACTGCTTTGATCATTGTGGTAATTGCTTTCCGGGTTATTGATTCTCCTAAAGAAATGCTTATGCGCCAGGAAAACGAGCGCATAAAAGAAGATTACCGGCTCCTGAACAGTAAGGTGAAATCTATACAGCAGCAGATGGCAGAACTGGAGAAAAGAGACAACCATGTGTACCGCGAGATATTTGAAGCCAACCCTATACCCGACAGTGCCAGGGCCAAGCGTATGGAAAAGCAGCAGGAAGCACAGTTGGCGGAAAGTATGGAGGATAATGAGCTGGCTTACTCCATTGCCGCTACATTAGATAAAATGATGAACCGTATTGCTTTTCAGAAAAAATCGTACCAGGAAATCGAGGCCATGATAAGGGATAAGGAGAAGATGCTGGCGGCTACCCCGGCTATTCAGCCGGTAAGCAATAAAGATCTCAGCCGGGTGGCTTCGGGTTACGGCTACCGCATAGATCCCGTTTATAAAACCGTTAAGCTGCATGCCGGACTCGATTTTGCCGCACCGCAGGGAACCCCTATTTATGCCACGGCAGATGGTGTGGTACGGCTGGCGGGCAATACGGGCAATGGGTATGGCAATCATGTTATCATTAATCATGGTTATGGCTATGAAACCCTGTACGGGCACCAGTACCGCATTAAAGCCAAAGTGGGGCAAAGAGTAAAACGCGGAGAGCTGATAGGCTGGGTGGGCAGCACAGGTAAATCTACCGGGCCGCATTTACATTATGAAGTCCGGAAAAATAAGCGGCATATTGATCCTATTTACTTTTTTTATAATGATCTTACACCGGAGCAATTTGACAGGATAGTAAAAATAGCCGCATCGGGTAATCAGAGCTTCGATTAGATGTTGATAATTTCCGGTATCATTTTTTCTGCATACCGTTAATTTAGCAATATGTTTAAGCAATTGGATTTGTTTGGGTCTCATGCAAATGAGCAGCCGGTTAAGCCTGCGCTTAAGGCGGAGCCTGGTAAGCAGGAGCAGCCCGCTATTCCTGTAGCCGGCGCCGCAACAGCGCCTGCCGGTCAGCCCCCGGCCCCAGGTGCGCCGCCCCCCCCCGCCAGGCATAAAAAAGAAAATACGCCGGTAAAAAAAGGCAAAAGAGGACGGAAATCCATAAAGGAAATGGATGCCGAATCTGCCATGATCAGCATCCCGGATGATGAAACGCTGTTTAAAAAACAATACTACAGTATTGGCGAAGTAGCCGGAATGTTTAACCTCAATACATCTTTACTGCGCTACTGGGAAACCGAATTTGATATTTTAAAACCACGAAAGAACAGGAAGGGCGACCGGCATTTTCGTCCCGAAGACATTAAAAACCTCTATCTTATCCACCACCTGCTACGGCAAAGGAAATATACCATTGAGGGTGCAAAGGACTACCTGAAAAAGAACAAATCAAAAGCGCAGCAAAATTTCGGGATCATACAGCGCTTAGAAAAGCTCAAAGGTTTCTTGTTAGAGCTTAAGGCGGGCTTATAATGTTTTTATATGCTGCTCCCGGGTTGATGTTTGGTAACCCCTGTTTATTTCCAGCAAAATATTTTAACAGGCTGTAAAGCAAATGGTGAGAAGCGAAACCATTTATTATGTAAAAACTAACAATTAACGGCTTTTAATTTGCGGTTATATCAAAGGTTAAAGAAATGCGTAAGTAGAAATATTAAGTTCGGCTATGCGTTTTTTTTGATGCCTAATTGTTAATGCACTATGAACAGTCCGTTGCGTTTTTTATCAGCAGTTTTGATAATAGTAACATGCTTTGGCTTTCAAAGCATTAGTAAGAGATCATTTGTTTTAAGCGGTATGCCCGCAGCCGTTATGGATACTTCGGCTACCGGGTTTAAACAAAATACTGCAAATGTTCCAGCCGGCTCGGCTTACCGTTTGGTAATAAAAAAGGGCGCCTACGAGATGACCTTATTTGACCAGGAGGGCTGGTATGGCACCTACCCGGTAGTTTTTGGCAATAAAAGCCAGGACGATAAGCGTATGGAAGGCGACAGGCTTACACCCGAAGGGCATTTCAGGATCGTAGGCAAGAAGATACACAAGCAATGGGGAAAATTTCTGATGCTCGATTATCCAACCAGGGAAAGCTACGAAAAATTTCAAATGCGTAAGGCAACAGGCGCCATACCTAAAAAAGCTACTATTGGAGGTGGCATAGGCATTCATGGCACACGGCCCAATGAAGAATGGGTAATTGACAAATATATTAACTGGACCGCCGGTTGTATTTCTGTACGATACAGCGATATGGATGAATTGTATGATATGCTGCCCATTGGCACAGAAGTGATCATTGAGAAATGATCAATGCAGAGGAGTGCAAAATAACAAGAACCAAAAAATAAAAACCAAACCTGTTCCCTGGGGTTGATTTAAATACTAAATCCGAAAACTAAAATTCAAAATCCGAAGAGGGCGGTCGGCTATCAGCAACAAAAAATAGGAGCCATGAGCAATACCCCTGTAACATGTATCCCTCCTGTAACCTGCATCAGTCTCAGATCTCAAATCCTGCCTTTCCTGTTATCAAAAGCTAAATCATTTATCGTTTAAACCCGCATACCTGCCGTTGCGCAACCGGTAATAATTATCATTCGTATAAAAAAGAAACGCCTTGCAGCGAAAGCCGCCTGATTACGATCTATAAGGATGTGCTTATCTTTTCCGTGCATGTAAAACATAACGGATAAACAGAAAAAGAAACCCCACACTGCCTGCCGTGGGGTTTTCTTTTTAAAACAGGTTTGCTTTACCTTCAACAAATGAAAAAAACGCTATGTTATTGCCTGCTCTGTTTCCCCCTTATTGCTGCCGCGCAGGATACTGCAAAAGTGATGATGATACAAACCACCGGTAAGCTCCCTTTTTTGAAATACGGATTGGGGCAGGACCGTTTAGGCGGGGCCAAAATGACGTATCTCGATACGGGTATTGTAATGCGGGTGGTAGATTCCGTAAACGCCGATTATAAAGTGCAGCTCTCTGCGCATCATTTCGCCTATATTGATAAGGCCGCTACCCAATGGCTGCCCTGCAAAATGCCAAGGCCCTATTATCTTACCTCAAGCTGGCGGGTATACGGAGATGACCGCTTCGATTATGTTACCATTAGCTTAGATGAAAAACTGCCTTATCGCAGCGTGCAGCAGATCAGTCCGGCACGTATTGTGGTGGATATTTTTGGCGCTACCTCCAATACCAACTGGATATCACAGTTTGGATCGGTGAAGGAAATCAAAAACGCCTGGTATGAACAAACAGAAGATGATGTGGTGCGGGTGTTCATTGAGTTAAAGCATGCGCAGCACTGGGGATATCATATTGGCTACGACAGTACCGGACAAAAGCTGGTGATAAGCGTAAAACGGCAGCCAGAAGATTTAAGGATCCGCAAGCTGAAAATAGCAGTTGATGCGGGGCATGGCGGAACAAACACGGGTGCTACAGGCATAACCAGCAAAATAAAAGAGAAAGAATATACCCTTAAAATTGCGGAGGCAGTAAACAAATTACTGAAGCGGAAAAGAGCGGCTACCTATATGACCCGCGAAAAGGATACTACGCTTGGTATGCCGGAACGGGTAGAAATGCTGAGGTCCGAAAACCCGCACCTGCTGGTTAGTATTCATCTTAATTCTTCCGGTAATATGGCGGTTAAAGGAACAAGTACTTATTACCGTTATATTGGCTTCAGAAGCCTGTCTCAGGCTATATTACGGCGCATGCTTGAGCTGCCGTTGGCTGAAGCGGGGAATGTGGGCGGTTTTAATTTTTCCC
>CAYVEI010000015.1:47862-49652 GCA_964450515.1 uncultured Terrimonas sp.
ATGCTTGAGCTGCCGTTGGCTGAAGCGGGGAATGTGGGCGGTTTTAATTTTTCCCTTAACGGCCCAACAGATTATCCCAATTGCCTGGTTGAAGTGGCTTTTTTAAGTAACGTGGAGGATGAAAAAAGTATACTGGACCCCCATTTTCATAACGCGGTAGCCAAAAAAATCTATAAGGGTATAAAAGACTGGCTGAAGGAAATGAAGTGAGCTTTTCATAAATTTACCCATGCATAAAATTTCGCGTCGTAAGTTTGTTCATCAAACTACTAAAACAGCCCTTGCTACAGTAATAACGGCAGGCGCTATTGTAAATACACAAGCTATGAGTGATAACAGTACTTTTATTCATCATGTTTATTTTTGGCTGAATAACCCCAGCAGTAAAGCAGACTTTGAGCAACTGGTTGCCGGATTGCGTAAGCTCTCCGCCGTAAAAACCATTAAAACCTTTTATATTGGTAAGCCCGCCGATACCAGCCGCGATGTAATAGACAGCTCCTATTCTGTATCGTGGCTGCTGTTGTTTAGTAATAAGGCAGATCAGGATAGCTACCAAACCGATCCCATTCATTTGAAGTTCGTAGAGGAATGCAAACACCTCTGGAAAAAAGTGGTGGTATATGATACGGTGAATGTGTGATTATAGAAATGTGGAAATAGGAAGATGTGGAAATGTGATAATTTGAAAATGACCCATACCTGACTGCTGACCCCTGATAGCCGGCATTATGGCTACACGTTCTTATTCTTCTGAAACAATTATACAATCACATAGTGTATTTATACCATGAGCTATTGCAGTTATGTAAACGGGTTAAGCGCTGAGGAAGAAAATGTGCACAGGGATTATCACAATAACCACTACGGGTTCCCTATTGCCGACGATAATGAATTGTTTTGCCGTTTAATACTGGAAATTAACCAGGCAGGCTTAAGCTGGACTACCATTTTAAAAAAAGAGAAGGGATTCCGGAAAGCTTATCACAATTTTAATATTGCCCGTATTGCAAAATATACGGAAAAGGACCGGGAACGATTGCTGAACGATGCCGGCATTATCCGGAACCGGTTGAAAGTAAATGCGGCTATCGAAAATGCCAAAGCTGTTGTGCAGCTTCAAAAGGAATTTGGCTCATTCAAAAACTGGATAGAACAGCATCATCCTAAAACCAAAGCCGAATGGATGAAGATATTTAAAGCCACGTTTAAATTTACAGGAGGTGAAATTGTAAACGAGTTTTTGCTCAGCACAGGATACTTGCCCGGGGCGCACACTGCCGATTGTCCTGTATATAAAAAAATACTAAAGCACAAACCCGCCTGGAACCGGTAAGCTACCGGCCCTTCATGGCTTCCGCTATGGCATCTTCCAAACTGAAATAAAGTCCAACGGTATACCTGGAAGGATTATAATCCCAGGGTACACTGGTTATTTCCTGGGCAAATACCATTTGCAACTGCGCTTTAATAAATTTGTACCCTGTTCTTACGGTAAAAGAAGGCTCAGCAAAGGCGTAATGGGTATTGTCTATCCGGCGTCCGCTGCTGTTAATAAGGTTTCGCTGCATGAGGTAATCGTTGCTCATTCCTTTTGCATTAAAATGATCATATTTTGCACTGATCAAACGCAGGTTAAATACGGCGTCAAATGCGGGAGAACGCACACCTATGCCGGGTTGTATAAAAAAGCGCTTTATACGCATATCTACATCACTCCTTATTTGTCCGGTTCCATAACCCACATAGCAGTCGGTAACCATTTTAAATTTGTTGCCTTTGGCGTAATA
>CAYVEI010000016.1:0-47340 GCA_964450515.1 uncultured Terrimonas sp.
GCATCAACTGGAAGCTGGCTTTATGCATTATAGCCATCATACCCATTATAGGCATTACTTTTTTTCTGGTGCTGCGCAAGGTAAGGGCGTTGTTCATTCAAAGCAGGGCGGTAATTGACCGGTTGAATAAGATCATTAATGAAAGCATCCTTGGCGCCGCGCTCATACGCGTAGTAAATGCGCAGCAAACCGAGTACAATAAATTTTTTGATGCCAACACCAAAGCCAAAGATTTCGGGCTGGCTATACTGCGGCTTTTTGCAGGGCTTATTCCTGTAATTACTTTTACGGCTAATATGGCTGCCTTAACTATTCTTGCAATGGGCGGTCACTTTGTAATTAGCGGCAGCATGAGCCTTGGTGATTTCGCGGCTTTCAACAGCTATTTATCCATGCTTATCTTTCCCATACTGATCATTGGTTTTATGAGCAATGTAATTGCGCAGGCCACGGCTTCGTACGACCGTATAAGGACGGTGCTTGAAACGCCCGCCCCGGCTGAAACAGGAACCATTACGGCCACATTGCAGGGTGATATTGAATTGAAGAATGTGAACCTCGCCTATGAGCAAAGCCCTGTGTTAAAAGATATATCATTTACCATAAGCCGGGGGTCAAGAACGGCGATCATAGGGCCTACCGCTGCCGGTAAAACACAGTTGTTGTATTTGCTTACAGGACTGGTAAAGCCCGACTCCGGCTCCGTAACTTTCGATGGTGAAGATATTGAGCGCTATAACAGCGCATCTTTTTACAGCCAGGTTGGATTTGTTTTCCAGGACAGTATCATTTTTAATATGAGCATTCGTGAAAACATTGCCTTCAGCGATACGGTAACAGATGCATCGCTTGCCCAAGCCGTGGAAACAGCAGAGCTAAAGGCGTTTATTGACCTGCTGCCAGACCAGTTGAGTACCATTGTTGCTGAACGCGGTTCCAGCCTTTCGGGCGGACAAAAGCAGCGCATTATGCTGGCCCGCGCGCTGGCTATTGAACCCGGGATATTATTGCTGGATGATTTTACCGCACGGGTTGATAATAACACCGAGAAGCGGATACTGGAAAACCTGAAGCGAAATTATCCCGGACTGACCCTGGTTTCCGTTACTCAAAAAATATCCACCGTGGAAGCATATGACCAGATCATTTTACTTATGCAGGGCGAGCTTATTGCCTGCGGTAAGCATGAAGAACTGGTGCGTACCAGTCCGGAATATGTACAGCTATTGAATGCCCAGCAAAGCACCAGCAATTATGAATTACAATCTTAATGCGCTTTCAGAACAGCAGCAAAAAACATCTGCCTATGCTGCCCTTAAAGGTTTGCTAAGGCTCATTGCACACGAAAAGCGCAACCTGGCGCTTGCTATTGTAGCTATAGTATTGAATGCCGCGCTCAACCTGCTGGGGCCTTTTTTGATAGGATATGCCATTGATCATTATATAGCACAAAAACAATATCACGGGTTGCTCGTATTTTCGGGCATATTGCTGGTTATTTATTTGCTGGCGTTATTTACCAGTTATTTTCAAACCCAACTGATGGGAAGCATAGGGCAGCGCCTGCTGTTTACTTTACGCAATGCCATATTCAATAAGCTGCAGGTTTTGCCCGTTGCCTTTTTCCACGCCAATAAAGCGGGCGACCTGATTTCGCGTGTTAATAATGACACAGACAAATTGAATACCTTTTTCTCCCAATCATTAGTGCAGTTTATCGGGAGTATTGTGATCATGACGGGTGCGGGTATTTTTTTACTGGCTATTAATGTACGGCTTGGCGCAGCCACGCTTATACCGGCATTGCTTATTTTAATATTTACAAAGCTGGTATCGCCGTGGATCAAAAAAAAGAATGCTGTTAATATGTCGGCCGTAGGGGGTATGAGCGCGCAGGTACAGGAAAGCCTTAATAATTTTAAGGTGATCGTAGCTTTTAACCGCCGCGATTATTTCCGGCAACGGTTTGATGAAGCCAACCGGTATAACTATACAACCGCCATAGGTGCAGGGCTTGCCGGCAATACCTTATTGCCGGTATATGGTTTATTGTCGGGGCTGGCACAACTGATCGTATTGCTGTATGGCATATACCTGATTGCCAACGGTAGTTTTAGCATTGGACTGCTGGTGAGCTATTTAGCCTATGCCACGCAGTTTTATAATCCGCTGCGGCAGCTTGCTACGCTATGGGCCAGCTTCCAGGTAGCTATGGCCGGGTGGGACAGGATAGCGCAAATACTTTCCTTAGATACCAATCTTTTGGTAATTGAGGATATAGCCGCGGAAAAGGGCTCTGCAGCAGTAGTGGAGTTCAGGAAAGTACATTTCGGTTATACGGAAGGGAAAGAGATACTGCACAATATCAGCCTGCAACTGCAAAAAGGCAAAACCTATGCTTTTGTGGGTCCCACAGGCGGAGGCAAAACTACTACGGCATCGCTGATCGCAAGGTTATATGATCCCACTTCGGGTACGGTGCTGCTTAATGGTAAGGATCTGCGTGCATACCGGCCGGAAACGCTGTCTAAAAAGATTGGATTTATACTGCAGGAGCCTTTTTTATTTACAGGAACGGTAAGAGATAATATTTTATATGGCAACGAACCCTATCATGAGTACAGCAATGAGCAACTGGAGCAGGTGATCAAAGCTGCCGGGCTGGAAACCCTGCTTACCATTTTTGAAAACGGATTGCTTACCAATGTATCTTCAGGAGGAGAAAGCATGAGCCTGGGGCAAAAACAACTGATCGCTTTTATGCGTGCCGTGCTGCGTAACCCGGATATCCTTATTTTAGATGAAGCCACCGCCAATATAGATACCGTTACAGAGCAATTGCTGGAAGAGATATTGAATAAGCTGTCTGCTCACACTACCCGCATTGTTATTGCACATCGCTTAAACACCATTCGCAATGCCGATGAAATATTTTTTGTAAATGCGGGCAAAGTTACCCGTGCGGGCTCTTTTAATGAGGCGATAGATAAACTCTTACATGATAAAAGGGTAAGCTGATATACCTATTGGGTGAACACCTTGTTACGATCGGTGGTTGCAATGATAAGTAGTTTTTTTTATTTGCGGGGTCTCACTCTCTGCACAGTTGCTGTGCTGTTGTGAAGACCCCGTCGGGAAGAAAACTTGCCATTACAGTCCGGATATTTTTTTTAATTCTTTTGAAATAAATGAATAAGCTTGGTGATCATTACCTTCTTCACCCTATGTAATACCCCATATTCACCCCATCCAATTCCAGGTATATAAAACGGATAAGAATAGAATCGTAATATTCATTGACAGGGCTATGAGAACCGTACCCTTGAAGCAAACCGTTTGTAAACGCTTAGAAGCGTTTTAAACGTTTATAAATACTTAAAAGTGGCTTTTGTTGGGTAAAGCAAAGCGTTGGGCATCATGCAGTCCGGCAGTCTCCACAGTCACTTAAAATTAAATTTCCCATTTCGGGAACTTTTATTATTTTTGTCCAAAATTAAGTATTGAGAATAATTGCAAAAAAAGTACTTCGTGAATTCTGGCAAAAGCACCAAGACTGTGAGCAACAATTAAAAGCATGGTTTCAAGAGACAAGCCAAGTAGAGTGGAGTAGTACCACAGACATTAAAAAGGGGTATCCCGGCGCAAGTTTTCTTGCAGGCAATCGAGTCGTTTTTAACATTAAGGGAAATCATTATCGACTTATTGTAAAAATTAATTACGATTATAAAATGGTGTGGATTAGGTTTATAGGTACACATGCCGAGTATGATAAAATTAACGCTACACAAATTTAGCAAAATGACAGTAAGACCCATAAAGAACAAAAAAGACTACACTCAGGCACTTGAAAGGCTTGAAGTGATTTTTGATGCAAAAAAGAACTCTACTAACGGAGATGAACTTGAGGTTTTAAGTATTCTTATTGACCAGTATGAAAACGAACATTTTCCCATAGGTCTTCCTGACCCAATAGAAGCGATAAAGTTCAGAATGGAACAATTAGGCTATAATCAGGCTGACCTGGCAAAAGTAGTTGGCTTAAAAAGTAGAGCAAGTGAAATTTTGAATAAGAAAAGGAAATTGTCTCTTGACATGATACGCCAATTGCATAACAAACTGAAGATACCAACAGACGTTTTGATACAGGCTTATTGACAAGAGGCACGAACGCCCAACAGGCAGGTTGGCAAAAATGCGGGCAGACGGAAAACGTTCGTCAGCTTTTCGTTTTCTGTTTTATCTTTTGTTCCGGCTGACGGAACGCAATCGGCAAATTCTATAACTTATACTTTAAATAAATAATCAACTTCAGTAGCCGGGCGGGACGGAATACTATTACCCGCACTTCGCCAACCTGTACCGTTAGCTGTCACCCTAACCGACCACCGTGCAGACATCAACAGACGACAAAACGCACAGACCAAACTCACCACACCCCAATTTTTAAGAACTGATAAAAAAAGTTTTCAAAATAATTTGCGAAACCGAAAAGTTGCATATATATTTGCAACCGATTGGTTTCATAATTAAATAATAAAAAAATGAGAAAATTAAAATTACAAATGCACTTGACGTTAGACAACTTCTCAAACATGGAACAAGGTGGTTCTAACTTCAAATGGGACAATGAAGTAATAACATTCTGTGTTAATAACCTTGAAAGTGTGGACACACTCTTATTGGGACGAAACACTGCCGAAGTGTTAATTCCTTTCTGGGATGAAGTGGCTGAAAAAACAGACCACCCTGACCTTGCCCTTGGGAAACGGATTTCAGAACTTCCAAAGATTTTTTTTTCTAACACGGTTACTAACCATTCTTTGAAGAACACTTCAATTATCAGTGGAAATTTCCAAGACGAAATAAGTAAACTAAAAAACACAAAAGGGAAAGATATTTTGGTATATGGTGGTGTGTCTTTTGCTTCAAGTTTAATTCAAGGCAAATTAGTGGATGAGTTCTATTTTCTGATAGATCCCTTTTGCTTAGGGAGTGGATTGTCAATATTTAAAAAAAACAAAGACATCCTGACATTCAACCTGTTAAAATCTCTGTCATTTCCTTGTGGTTCCGTAATGCTTTGCTACAAACCCAATTTATCATGAGAAGAGACATTTTTCAAGCAATTGCAGACCCGACAAGACGAGCCATCATCGTCTTAATTGCATTACAGGCAATGACACCAAACGCCATTGCCGAACACTTTGACACAACAAGACAAGCTGTTTCAAAACACCTTCGTATTTTGACAGAGTGCGATCTTGTGAAACAAGAACATCAAGGTAGAGAAATTTACTACTCACTTGAAATTGACAAAATGAAAGAAATAGACAAATGGCTTGACCAGTTTCGCAAAATTTGGGAAACAAGATTTAATCAATTAGACAACTTATTATCAACGATTAAAAAACAGAAAAAATGAACAGTAATCTCTTATTTGATTTTTCCGTAAACAAGGAAAACAATACCATTCACATTACTCGTGAATTTAACGCCAACCTTGAATTGGTTTGGCAAGCGTGGACAACCCCCGAACTGCTCGACCAATGGTGGGGACCACAACCGTGGAAAGCCGAAACCAAGACAATGGATTTTCGGGAAGGTGGATATTGGCTGTATGCAATGGTAAGTCCCGAAGGAGAAAAACATTGGAGCAAAGCCAATTTCATTTCTATCGTGAAAGAAAAATCATTTTCCTCAAAAGGCGGATTTAGTGATGAAAACGGCACTATAAATCCCGCATTCCCTCAAAATTTATGGGAGAACAACTTTATTCCGAAAGATAATAAAGTGCAGGTAGATATGTTGCTCACTTACGATACACTTGCCGACCTTGAAAAAGAGATAGCGATGGGTTTTAAAGATGGTATGACCATAGATTTCCAGCAATTGGACGAATTATTAGCAACATTGAAAAAGTAAAAAACCTGTCTTATGGCAAGCTGAAATGAACAGTGTATTTAATAAATTAGCAGAAAACAAAAATAATCAGGAAGCAAGTAAACAAATCAGACAAATGGCTAAAGAGCAAATAAAATTCCAGTCGCTGGTAGAATTGTTTGAGTTTCTTCCACAAGATGAAGCCTTGCTGACAGACGTTTTACGTCAGATTACCATGGAAACCTTAAACGGGTACGGTAAAGAAAAACTATCATACAATGTCCCGTTTTTTTATGGCAATAAATCTATTTGCCTGATATTCCCTGCATCCGTTCCCCGAAGTGGTGTAAAAAGAGGTGTACTGTTTGGTTTTTGGTATGGCAATCGTTTGAAAGATAAAAACAATTATTTGGAATACGGAACCAATAAGCAGATTTTCTATAAGATTTATCAATCAGTTGATGAAATCGATATTCCTTCCTTAACAGGGTTGATAAGAGAAGCGGTTATGCTGGATAAAAATTTGGGGAGAAATAAATCATCTTAACTAATTAAACAATAATAGAATGAACATAATATATGCTGCTGTACGATGTCTCCGACTTCGTACTCATATGTTCTTCCGGAACTGTGTCCCGCATTATGAAATACTGTAATTCTGCTCAGCTTGTTTTCCTGTAATTCCATATCGCCCAGCCATTCAGTGCAACAGCAAACAGGATCATGTAAAAAAATTCGAGGCTGATATCGGAAAGCCCGCTTCCTTTCAAAATGATCATTCTTACCACTTTAATGAAATGAGTGATAGGCGTGAGGTTGGCGATCATCCTTGCCCAGGCGGGCATGCTTTCAACAGAAGTAAATAAGCCACTCATGAGCATGAAGATCATCATAAAAAAGTAGGCGATGAACATAGCCTGCAACTGGTTATTGCTATAAGTGGAGATCAGTAATCCGAACCCTAAAAGCGCTATCAAATACACAGCGGCAAACAAATACAGTACGCCTATATTCCCCTCAGGAGAAATATCATATACTAACCGGGTTACAGCTAATCCTATGCTAAAAACGATCATGGCAATTACCCAGAAGGGAACCAGTTTTCCCACGATGAACTGCCATTTCCTGACCGGCGATACATTAATCTGTTCGATAGTTCCCGATTCTTTTTCTTTTACAATATTCAATGCAGAAATGAATCCGCCAATAAGGGTAAGCAGCAGTACCAGCACGCCGGGTACAATATAATACTTGTATTCAGCCAGCGGGTTAAACCAGTTAGACGAGGTAATATCAATAACAGGTTCTGTGGTTTTTTGTGCTATACTATTGAGCGGAAGGCTTTTGTTGAAATCTGCGATAACCTCGTTCAGGTAGGCCGCTCCCAAAGCTGCTTTGGTGCCATTGATGCCATCCACGGAAAGGGAAACTTTCTGCATGCCTTCTCTTACCAGGTTACGTTCAAGTCCGGCCGGGATCTCCATTACCAGGTCGGCATTCCCGTTTTCTATATGGCGCAGCGCTTCCCGGTAAGATGGTTCCGCATTTACATAGCGGAAATAGCCGGATGCCCCGATCTTTGAAATGAACTTTTGCGATAAGCTGCTATGATCATTGTCAACCACCACTACATCAATGTTCTTTACATCAAAGTTCATGGCCAACGGAATAAGAATAAGCTGGATGGTAGGCATAACGAGCATCATAGCCAGGATAGACCTGTCTCTGAATATCTGCAGAAATTCTTTTTGCAATATATAGCCCAGCACTTTCATGATAACCGCGTTTTAAAATTTTTCAGCGCTATTGCCAGGAGCACTGCCGTCATGCCTGCCAGCACCAGCGTTTCTTTCCACACGTATTCAAAACCAAGCCCTTTGAGCATCACCGCTTTTACGATTAAAAAATACCACCGCGCGGGTATGATATTAGAGATCACCCGGAATATCCACGGCATATTTTCCAAGGGAAACATAAACCCGGTGAAGATCAGCGTGGGCATCATCATGCCCATCATGGAGAGCAGCAGGGCGGTTTGCTGCGAATTGGTGGTATTGGAAATGAGCAATCCCAGGGAAAGACAGGTAATAATAAAGAGGATACTTTCTATGTACAGCAGGGAAATACTTCCCTTTATGGGAACGTCTAACACGTATACTGATAGTAACAGGATTAAGGTAAAAATGGCAATAGACAGGGCAAGAAAAGGGATGGCTTTTGCTATTAATACCATCACCGGCTTAAACGGCGATACCAGCAATATTTCCATGGTGCCGGATTCTTTTTCGCGGACCACGGCCACAGAAGTAAGCGCTGTGCAAACGATCATTAATACCAGCGCCAGCACACCGGGTACAAAATTCAGCGAGCCATTCGCATTTTCATTATACAGCATCCTGGTTTCGGGAATAATGGAATAGGGCGCTGCGGTTGCAGGGCTTATCTGCAGTTGATAATCTGTTATAATAGCAGTTAAATAATGAATGAGCGTTTTAGCCGTGTTAGGGTCCGATCCATCGGCAATGATCTGCACCTGTGCCTTGCCGTTATGCAGCAGGTTGCTCCCAAAATGAGGAGGAAAAATAACAGCGCATTTCAAGTCACCTTTTTTGAAAGCCACTTCAATGTCGTTCGTATTGATATTGGCTTCTTTTACCAGGAAATAGGTAGAAGCTTTTATTTTGGCAGTGATTTGGCCGGTATTAATGTCCTGCGCATGGTCTGCAATAATGATTTCTGCATTCTTAACATCGCTGGTTAAGGCAAAACCAAACAGCAGTATTTGTGCTACGGGTATACCAAACATAATGAGCAGCGTACGCCGGTCGCGAAACACATGGTAAAATTCTTTCCTTATGAACACTAATAATTGTTTCATGCCAATAGGTATGATTTAGTCTGCGGATCGTTTTGCACCGCGGGCTAACTGGTAAAAAACATCTTCTATGCTGTTGACGCCAAATTGTGCTTTCAGTTGCCGGGGTGTATCCAGTGCTTCTATCCTGCCATCCACCATGATGGTTATGCGGTTGCAGTATTCCGCTTCATCCATATAGTGGGTGGTTACAAAAACGGTGATGCCCGAAGCGGCCGCTTCATAAATCATATCCCAGAACTGCCTGCGGGTAACAGGGTCTACGCCGCCCGTAGGCTCATCCAGAAAAACAATTTTGGGCTGATGAAAAATGGCCACCGAAAATGCCAGCTTTTGTTTCCAGCCCAAAGGCAGCCCGCCGGTTTTCTTCCTGGCTTCCTGCTGCAGCCCGAGTTTTTCCACCAGTTCAATGCTCCGGCTTTTTATGACCTCGCCGGGTACTCCGTATACCCCTCCATAAAACCGTATGTTTTCTAAAATGGACAAGTCTTCATATAAGGAGAATTTCTGGCTCATGTAACCGATATTCCGCTTTATCATTTGCTGTTGCCGGTATACATTAAACCCGGCTACAGCAGCTTTGCCCGAAGTGGGAAAAGAAAGCCCGCAAAGCATACGCATGGCAGTGGTTTTACCTGCGCCGTTGGCTCCGAGGAAGCCAAAGATTTCCCCTTTGTTAACTTCAAAGCTGATGTTATCTACCGCCACAAAATCGCCGAACTTTTTAGTGAGGTCTTTACAAATGATTGCCTTTTCTTCCATGCCTGAAAATTATGCTTGTATAAAGGATCCCTGTTTTTTGTTTTCGTTCATTAGCCGTATAAAACTATCCTCAATAGTGGGCGCCATTACGCTCACTTCTATGTTTGTATGACCCTGTACCGCTATATGGTTTTTTAACCCGGCAGCGCCTGTTGTATCACTACCTTTTAGCGTAACATGCAGGTATTCGCCAAAAGCGAAGCAGCTCTCTACCTGTTCGCTCTTTCTGAGGTCGTTCAGCAGCTTATAAATGTTGCCGGCTTTTACAGCGTATAACGGTACCGGGTAAGCGGCAACAATATTTTGCGGTATATCTACCGACATGATCTTACCGTTTTGCATCAGTGCTATTCTTTCACACAAAACCGCTTCGTCCATATAGGGTGTGGAAACGAGGATAGTAATACCCTGCTGTTTCAGCCTTTTCAGCATCTCCCAAAATTCTCTTCTCGATACAGCGTCTACGCCGGTTGTAGGTTCATCAAGGAAAAGCACTTCCGGCTTATGGATCAGGGCACAGCATAATGCCAGCTTTTGCTTCATACCACCTGAGAGTTTGCCTGCCCTGCGGTTATTGAAAGGTTCTATTTGTTCATAAATGTCTTTAATAAGGGCATAGTTTTCTTCAATGCTGGTACCAAATAAAGTAGCGAAGAAGCCCAGGTTTTCTTTCACCGTTAAATCCTGGTATAAAGAGAATTTGCCGGGCATATAGCCAATACGCCTGCGGATGGACTGGTAATCTTTTACTACGTCAAACCCGTCAACGGATGCGCTTCCTTTGTCTGCCAGTAATACCGTGGTGAGGATGCGAAAAACAGATGTTTTGCCGGCACCATCCGGGCCAATTAAGCCGAACAACTCGCCCTTGTTTATTTCAAGCGTTACATCATCTACTGCCAGTACCTTGCCTTTATCGTAGGTTTTGGTAATATTTTGAAGCGTTACAGATTTCATTTTTTTACTGTTTTAAAAAACACTTCGCCATACATACCGATCTTCAGGTAGCCGTCATTTTTTACGCTTACTTTTATGGCGTATACCAAATTGGCTCTTTCTTTTTTTGTTTGTATGGTTTTGGGTGTGAATTCCGATTTATCCGAGATCCATATAATGTTACCGGGGTAGGATTTATATTTTTTTTCTCCCTGGTCCACGCGCACCTGTACCTGCTGCCCCGGTTTTATGAGCGGCAACTGGTTGCCGGTAATATACGCTCTTAAAAACAGGGTGTCGGTATCAGCGATCTTGTATAAAGGCTTTCCCAATACTGCCATTTCTCCTTTCAGTGCATAGTTAGTAAGCACCGTGCCGGCAATGGGGTTAACTACCTGTCCCTTATCAATTTGTGCCTGCAATTGCTGCGCTGCTTTTTCAAGCGGGGCTTTTTCGCTGAGTATGCTCCTGTTTTGCGTGGCGGTAGTGGAATGGTAGAGGCTGATCTGTTCCCGCGTTACCGCCATCTGCTTTTGTAACTGGTCAATCTGTGCATTAATATCGTCTACCTGCTTGCGTGGTGCGGCGTCTGCTTTTACCAGGTTTTGCGACCGTTCTCTTTCCCGCTGCAGGTTATCCAATTGTATTTGCTGCGCAGCCAGTTGCGCCTTAGCTACCTTAACCTGATCCGCAGCCGAGCCTGTTTTTTGCTGCAGCGCGCTTATCGTGGCTTCTGTTTGTTCTTTTTGCAGGCGCTGAACGGTCATATCAATTTGCCCTACTACGGCTCCTTCTTTTAGCTGGTCGCCTTCACGCACCGAAAAATATAGCAACTGCCCGTTTTGCTGTGCCGACACCATTACTTCATCTGCTTCAAAATTGCCCGATGCATCGTAGCTGATTTTATTATTGTTGCAGGCGGCCAGTATCGCCCATGCTGTACATATGATCATATACCGTTTCATAAATTTCAGTTTTGAGGTCAGTTGCCCGATGTGTTTTTAAAATTGTATTGTGCCTGTAATAATTGAATGCGGTGAACAATACGCGATTGCTTAGCCAGGTTTTCTTCATTGAGCTTGGCAATATATTCATGTACGGTTATCACGCCATTATCTAATTGTGCCTTCGCCGATTGTACTACAGCAGTAAGAAGCTCAATAACGGCATTATCCTGCTCAAGGAGATCGCTGTATTTTTTGATATCTGCATGTTGCTCGTTAAGTGTAATGCGGGTATTGAAAAGGAAGGTTTCTTTATCTGTATCTATGTTTTGACGGTTGATATCTAAAAGATGTTTGTTGTTCTTTAAGGAATACAAGCTTCCCAGCGACCAGTTTAAACGAATTCCGGCAATCCACCACGGGCCAAACTTATTTTCAATAATGTTCAGGGTAGGACGGCCATATGCCCCCTGCGCAAAAGCGCTGAGTTTGGGGGTGTATGCCGATCTCAATTGTTGTTCCTGTATATCAAAATTTTTTTTCTGCAGATCGAAGTATTTCAGTTCCGGCCTGCTGATTCCGGAAACAATGGGCAATTGTTCAGGTAAAACCAATACCGTGCTTTCATCAACAGGCCGGCCAATCAGCAATGCCAGCATATCCATAAAGGCTTTGCGGTTGGCCCTGAACGTTATAGCTGCCATATCTATATTAATAATCGCGGCTTTTAATTCATCCGCATTGCTTTTTAAACCTGTTCCGTTTTCAAACGCGGCATTGGCTTTAGCCAGCGCACCCTGTAAATCGGTTTTCCTGATTTCGTTTTGCTTTAATTGTTCATCAAACAGCAGGATGGAAAAATAGATATGGGTAACGCGGTCTTTCAGTGTGTTTAAATTCACTTCAAGGCTTTGTTGCTGCATTTGTTCATTAGCCAGGATCAATGCTTTTTGATGTTTGGTAATACCGCCATCGTATATGGCCTGGCTCAGCTCTGCCTGTATTTTATACTGGTCTTTATCCATAGTGGGAAAAGAAATGCCGGGTATGGAAGGCAGGGCTTCCGAAAAGCTTATGGTTTGCGACTGGTAGGTAGCCTGTCCGTTTACGGTAAGCTGTGGAAGATATATTTTGGAAGCGTTTGCTATGGAGTACCGGCTGCTTTTGGAAATCAGGTCCTGCTTTTTAATGAGTGGATAGTTTTCTCTTGCCATGCTGTAGCAGCTATCAATGCCAAGCTGCAGCGTTTGTGCATGCACCGGCGCATAATAGGGCGCCAGCAGGAGCAGGATGCTTATGAGTGTATTCAGTTTGCGTATCATGGCTTCAGTTATTTGTTTCAGATAACAGGTAAAACGCTTTTTGTTTTCAGTATCGCTTTCATCCAAACGGGTATGAGTGCCTTTCTCTCCAGCATCATGTCAACGAATGCTTTTTCCTTAAGATTCGCTATACGTAATAATGCCGGTTTCATTAAAAAAGGAAACAGGCACAGTCCGAGGAGACTCACCAAAAAATGGAAAGGATGAATATCCGGACGTTTTTTGGCTATTTGCTGCAGGAATACAGACTGGTTGAGAAAATCAACCTTTTCTGTGAGTTTTATAAAATGTTCGGGATTGTTCCTCATCTCGCTTAATACAAACAGCGGCAGCTCGGGATTTTCAATGATCAGGTCAATATATTTTGAGGCAATGGTTGCTATCTTGGTTTCAAGCGAGGTGGATGCATCGTTTAAAACAGGCGCCAGTACGCCAAAATATTTCTGCATTTTTTCTGTCATTACTATTTCAAAAAGTTTCTGCTTACTTCTGAAATAGTAATTCAGCAGTGCCAGGTTAATACCTGCCGCCTCTGCTATATCCCGAGTGCGGGTAGCGGCATATCCTTTTTGGGTAAATACTTTTCCTGCGGCTTTTTTTATTTTTTCTTCTGTAGACAGGTCCGTAACCGCTTTTTCTTTTCCGCGCATAATTTGTTATTGTTTCACAAAGCTAAAAATTAATTGGATTAATTTAAACAAATTATTTAATCAATTGATTAAATAAAGATTTGAATTGTAATAACGGGCACTTTACCGGTTCCGGAAAATGTGAGTACAGAGATGCACCTGTTTTTTGACAATAAACTATAAATCCATACTTTGCAGCGCAGACCTGTATAAATTTTGGGCAGGTAATGGATTGTTATAATGAAAGATATCCTGGCATTTATTCCGCAGCGCGCTCCTTTTGTAATGGTAGATGAACTGGTAGCTGCTGATAGCACTACCGGCACAACTACGTTTAAGGTGAGCGCAGATAACATTTTTGTTCTGAACGGAAGATTAACGGAGCCTGCCCTGGTGGAAAATATTGCACAAACAGCCGCTGCCAGAATAGGTTATATTTGCAGCCAAAAAAAGGAACCTGTTCCTGTGGGCTTTATAGGCGCGGTGCAAAACCTCCTGGTTATGGATTTACCGGAAGTGGGGCAGGTGCTGGAAACCGAAATTGCAATTAAGAACCAGGTGTTTGATATTACTGTAATTACGGGAAAAATAACCTGCAAAGGCACAGTGCTGGCGCAATGCGAAATGAAAATTTTTATTCAGTCAACCAATAAATCTGCAATGATATGAAACATGTATCCAAATGGCTGTTTGCTGCCATGCTCCTGTTTATGGGAACGCAGCCTGTTTCCGCGCAAACCTTAAAAGAGTTTTTTAACTCTTCAGAAGTTCCGCTTACTTACCTGGGGGTTGATTTCACCCACGCCAAAGTATTTAACGACATTGCCGCTAATGCTATGGATATAAGAGACCGTCAATTTGCATCCATTAACCAGGTAATTGTAAACGAGCCTAAGAAATACGATTTTCAGAAAGCGCTTTCTGTATCCAGCGTAACAAACGATATCAGCTTCGTTAATGCAAAAAATGCTAAAATAGACGCTGAGAAAATTATTGAAACAGGCGAGGTTAAAGAAGAGCGGCTTAATAAATCTTCCATCGAATCTATTGTTAAGAGCTACCAGTTTACCGGTAAAAAAGGTATTGGCCTGATGTTCATTATGGAAAGCATGAATAAGGCATCTGCCACAGCTTCTATGTATGTAACTTTTGTAGACCTGGCCTCCGGTAAGGTATTGCTTACAGAGCGCATGACCGCAAAAGCTGCCGGGTTTGGCTTCAGGAATTACTGGGCAAAAACAATATACGAAGTGCTCAACGATATTAAAAAATCAAAATACAAACAGTGGAAAGCCACTGCAGGATAGGATTGGATCACCGTTAGGGGAAAAAACAAATAATGGAAAAAACACTATCGGGGAAAATTGAAATTAAGGTACGGTTTAATGAAGCTGATCCATTAGGTATAGTATGGCACGGACACTATATCCGGTATTTTGAAGACGGACGGGAAGCCTTCGGTAATGAACACGGGATCGGGTACCTCGATTTTTACAATCAGGGATTAATTATTCCTATCGTAAGTATTCAGTGCGATTTTAAACGGTCGCTGAAATACGGCGAGAAAGTGGTAGTGGAAACGATTTATGTGCCCTGCGAAGCCGCTAAGCTCAAATTTGAATACCGGTTATTCAATTCCACCTCCGGTCAGTTGGTAGCAACAGGAAGCTCGGTACAGGTTTTCCTGAACAAAGAAACATCCGTATTGCAATTAATTAACCCTCCTTTTTTTGAAGCCTGGAAAATGAAATATGGACTCACCTGATTTTCCTGATCCGGCAAAAATGTAAAAAATAAACAAGTACGGATGAAACCGGTTTTTATTAGAGCAGATAATATTGTATCACCCATAGCGCTAACGGCAAATGAAAATTTTGATTTGCTCAAAGCGGGTGTTTCAGGTATACAATTACATCATAAAGCCATTTCTCCCGAACCTTTTTATGCTTCTTTATTTAATGAAGATGCCGGTTTTACGGCTTCCGTACGTAACGCGAATGCGTATACGAAGTTTGAACGGCTGCTCATTGCCTCCGTTCAGGATGCCTTATCGTATACTTCTGTTGACTGTACCGGCCACAGAACAGTGTTGATCATTTCTTCCACCAAAGGCAATATCAGCCTTATCGAAAAAGAGCCGCTGAACGCTGAGCTCAAAAAAAGGGTAGCATTACATGAATCGGCCCGTGTGGTAGCCGATTACTTTCATTTCAGCACCCGTCCCGTAGTTGTATCGCAGGCCTGCATTTCGGGTTTGGTAGCGCTTATTACGGGTATGCGGCTATTGCAGAGTGGCCGCTTTGATCATGCGGTGGTAGCGGGTGCAGATATTATTACCCAATTTGTGTTATCGGGCTTCCGGTCTTTTCATGCCATCAGCGATGCACCCTGCAAGCCTTTTGACGCAAAACGTAACGGCATTACGCTGGGGGAAGCCGCGGCTACCGTGGTGCTTTCTGTAGAAAAGCCGGAAATGAAAGAAGCTATACTGCTTTCGGGCGGCGCGGTGAGTAACGATGCCAACCATATTTCCGGGCCTTCCCGCACAGGTGAAGAATTACACTATGCTATAGAAGCCGCTGTGAAGGAAGCAGGGGTGGCTAAAAGTACGATTGACTTTATTTCGGCGCATGGAACAGCTACCGTATATAATGATGAAATGGAAGCTAAAGCCATAACCCTCTCCGGATTGCAGCAGGTTCCTGTTAACAGTTTGAAGGGATATTACGGACATACCTTAGGTGCGGCCGGTTTAATAGAAACCATAGCATCCGTGCATTCATTAAAAGCAAGTACGATATTGCCCACGCCCGGATTTGAAATCCCCGGCACCACGCAACCTGTGCATATCAATAAGGTATTGCAAACCGGCATATACAGCACCTGTTTGAAAACCGCGTCGGGATTTGGGGGCTGTAACGCGGCGGTAGTATTACAAAAAGCTGTTTAATTATTGAACTATAAACCATAACCATAGTACATTTTATTACATGAAATTTTTTAAAAAGGATAAGAAAACGGCTTTGGAAGCTAAGGATCTGGCTCAGTTTATTGCATTCGGCCCCGTGGTATTCCAGGTAGCCAGGGTAATGAGAGACAAAGGTATATTAAGCGTTATAGAAGAAAGCGCCTCCGCCGGCATAACGCTTGAAAATATTAAAACCCGTGTGCAGTTGCCCCATTATGGCGTAAGGGTACTGCTGGAATCGGCGCTGGGAATAGGTTTGGTTGTGGAAAACGATGGTAAATACACGTTAACCCGAACGGGCTATTTTATTTTACACGATCCGCTTACGAAAGTAAATATGGATTTTGTGCACGATGTGTGCTACAAAGGATTATTTGATCTGGACAAAAGTATTGAAACCGGCAGGCCCGAAGGACTTAAAGCATTTGGCAACTGGCCTACCATTTATGAAGGACTGTCGCAATTGCCGGCGCATGTACAGAAAAGCTGGTTTGCTTTCGATCATTTCTTTTCCGATAATGCTTTCCCGGCAGTAATAAAACATGTATATAAAGATGGCATTAAAAATATATTAGACATTGGCGGAAACACCGGCAAATGGGCTATTGCCTCGGCAAACTATGCACCGGATATACATATTACCATTATGGATTTGCCCGGCCAGTTAAATATGGCCAAAAAAAGAATGGAAGAGCTGGGACTTACCAACCGCGTATCTTTTCATCCAACCAATATTTTAGATGAAAGCCAGCCTTTTCCCAAAGGATTTGATGCGATATGGATGAGCCAGTTTTTAGATTGTTTTTCTGAAGAAGAAATCGTTTCTATCTTAAAGCGCTGCGCCACGGCTATAGATGATAACGGCTATATCCTTATCCTGGAAGCGTTCTGGGATACGCAGCGGTTTGAAACCGCAGCTTTTTGCCTCCAGCAAACCTCCATCTATTTCACCGCCCTGGCCAATGGCAACAGCCAGATGTATGATTCCAGGGTTTTTAAACAATGTATATACGATGCAGGCTTTGAAATTGTGGAACAAACCGATGGCATAGGGTTAAGCCACAGCCTGCTGAAATGCAGGAAGAAGAAGTGAATTTGAAAATGTGGGAACGACGAAACCCATGAGGTTTGCAGGAGGGAATTGCGGTGTGGGAAAACCTCATCGGTTTAAAGAAAGGAGGAAATGTGAGAAATATGGAAATTTGAAAATGGAGCGGTCAGTACGCGACGAAGGAGCCTCAGACTGCAACATTGCGGATGTGGGAAATGTGAAAACCTCCCTACCCTTTAGAGGTGTGAAAATGGGATAGGATTATACGAATGCAAAAGACTGAAAATATTTTGCAGCAGCAATGGAAGAATGAAAGTTTGGAATTGTTCCGAAGTACCGCTCTTCTCCGTAAGGAGAGGAGAAGGAGGTGAGGCAGCAGAAGAGATGAAATTTGAAAATTTGAAAATGTGCTAATTTGAAAATGGAGCGGTCGGTACGCGACGAAGGAGCGTCAGACTGCATTACATTGCCGATAGCTGATCGCTGACTGCCGATCGCATTTGGATTTTAATTTTTGTATTTTATTTGGTGCTTGTTATTTGTTTTTGGGTTCTTATTTATAATATATTATGCAAACAGAAAAAACGGATGTGTTGGTCATTGGCGCGGGTCCTTCGGGAACGGTTGCCGCTTCCATTGTTCACCAGGCAGGGTATAAAGTACGGATTATTGAGAAAATGAAATTTCCCCGCTTCGTAATCGGCGAAAGCCTTTTGCCCCGCTGTATGGAAGCACTGGAAGAAGCGAAATTTTTGGATGCTGTGGCGGAAAGAGGCTTCCAGGAGAAGAATGGGGCCAAGTTTGTAAAGAATGGTAAAATATGCGACTACCAGTTTGCCGACCAGTTTACCCGGGGCTGGAAAAGAACCTGGCAGGTGCAGCGTGCCGACTTTGACCATACGCTTGCCCGCACCGTTGAAGCAATGGGCGTGCCCGTGCAATATGAAACGGCGGTAACCCATATTGCTTTTAATGACGACGGTCGTTCCGTAACTACGGTTGAAGATGCTAATGGCAATAAACAATATATAGAAGCCCGTTTTATTATAGACGGCAGCGGTTATGGGCGAGTAATACCCCGTATGTTCAATATGGAGAAGCCCTCTAACCTGCCGGCACGAAAAGCATTGTTTGCACATACGGTAGATACCAAACGTGCCATGTCTGACGAGCCTAACCGCATTACCATTGTGGTGCATAAAAAATCGGTGTGGATATGGATCATTCCTTTTGCTAACGGCATTACCTCTCTGGGTTTTGTAGGGTTCCCTGAATTTTTTGAAGATTTTGAAGGTTCACCTGAAGAAAAATTCCGTGCAATGATCGCCACCGAACCCTATTTAAAGGAGCGGTTTAAGGATGTGGAGCTGGTGTTTGAACCGCGCACATTGCAGTCGTGGTCGTCTACAACCGACAGGTTTTACGGTAACGGGTTTGTGCTTACCGGGAATGTAACCGAGTTTCTGGATCCCGTATTTTCTTCGGGTGTTACGCTGGCTACCGTTTCCAGCCAGTTGGCCGCAAACCTGGTGATCCGTAAGCTGAAAGGAGAAGCGGTAGACTGGGATAAAGAATACATGGATATTATGATGCAGGGTGTAAATACTTTCCGTTCTTATGTAATGGCATGGTATGAAGGCACCTTAGATACCATTTTCTTTGCTGATGACCAGGATCCGCTTATTAAAAGCCAGATATGCTCCGTATTGGCAGGTTATGTGTGGGATACCACCAACCCGTATGTAAAAGACCACACCACAGCCCTGCACAAGCTGGCGCGGATCATAACGATGAGAGACAGCTTGAAAGGGTAGGGAACGGTAAAGGGTGAAAGGTGAAGGGTGAGAGATCAGAGGTGAATTGCTTCACGTTTTTCATTTTACGAAAGGAGAAACCTCTCTGCCGGCAGGCGTGAGAAGTGAAACGAGAGAAGTGAGGGTGGTGAAAAGTGAATAGTGAATGATTGAATAGTTTATCGTTTCACGTTTATCGTTTCACGAGAGGAGAAATGTGAGAGGTGAAAGGTGAGAGGTGAATGATTTGCTGATGGCCGATAGCCTACAGCAGTATGCATACATAAAAACAATATTCATATTTTGCCAGATTCACAAACATACATTACTGCTCACTGCTGCATACACCGCGGGGAGATATATAAGGGTGGTATGCTGCTTTTGAAAGATGAAACCAATAGCAGTACAACTGATTTCCTGCTTTCCGCATACAAATACTTTAATGTGGATTATCCCAAATTTTATAAAATGGATAATCTGTGTAAACTCGGGTTTTTAGCCGTGGAACTGTTGCTGAAAGAAAGGCGGATCGCGGAGGAATACGGTTCTGAAAACATAGGCGTAGTGTTCAGCAATGCCAGTTCCAGTTTGGATGCCGATCTTCATTACTTCGAATCCGTTAAAAACATTCCCAGTCCGGCCCAATTTGTATATACTTTGCCTAATATTGTAATTGGTGAAGTAAGCATCAGGCATCATTGTAAGGGAGAGAATGCTTTTTTTGTGAGCAACAGGTTCGATGCCGGCTTCATGCAGTTTTATGTAGAGGACCTGGTGGCACGTAACCACGTAAAAGCATGTATAAGCGGTTGGGTAGAATGTTTGGGGGAGGAGTATAAAGCCGTGATTTACTTGGTGGAAAGCCGTCCGGGAAAAGGAGCTTTATCCTTTAATATTGAGCATATTCATCAAATTTACGAAATAGCTAATGGAGAAATTAATGGCTGATCTGAAACAACAGATCATAGCGCAACTGAACCTGAAAGACCTGAAACCTGAAGATATCGGCAACGACCAGCCGCTTTTTGTGGAAGGGCTTGGGCTGGATTCTATTGATGCGCTGGAATTGATCGTATTGTTACAGCAGGAATATAAAATAAAGCTTGCCAGTGCCGAAGAAGGGCAGAGTGTATTCCGTTCTGTTAGAACGATGGCGCAATATATTACAGAACATCAGCCTAAAGCGGTATAGTGGCATGGCACATGGTTGATTTGAACAGTAAAATCTAAAATCTCAAACCTGCCTGCCGGCAGGCAGGTTTCAAATCTGAAATATGAGTTCCCCCGTTTTCATTGCAGGCGCCGGCGTTATTTCCGCTATAGGACATACTATAGCCGGGAACCTTGCTGCGCTTGAAAGCGAAACTGCCGGAATAAGTGAGATGCAGCATCTCCATTCCGCACATCGCCGTAAGCTGCCTGTGGCGGAAGTAAAAATGAGTAACGAAGAGCTGGCGGCAGTGGCAGGTATGCCTGCGCATATCAGCCGAACGGCACTGCTTTCGGCTATCGCGGCAAAAGAGGCGCTCCGCCATGCTGCTATAGAAAATTTTAATGCGCTGCGTACGGGTTTTATTTCCGCTAATACAGTAGGCGGTATGGATAAGACCGAAGATTTTTTTTCAGATTTTTTAAGCGATCCGTATAAAGGCAGGCTCCGCAATATTGTTCATCACGAATGCGGCGCCGCTACCGAACTGGTGGCCGACCAGCTGGGTATAAAAAATTATATCTCTACCATCAGCACGGCCTGTTCCTCATCTGCCAACGCTATTTTCTTTGGTGCAAGGCTCATCAGGCAAAATATGCTGGATGTGGTCATTGCCGGCGGAACAGACGCGCTTACCCGGTTTACGCTCAATGGTTTCAATACATTGATGATCGTAGACCAGCAGCACTGCCAGCCCTTTGATGAAAACCGCAGGGGGCTGAATCTTGGAGAAGGCGCTGGTTATGTAGTGCTCGTGTCTGAAAAAGTTGCTGCAACCTTACCGCATCTTCCGGTTTGTACATTAAGCGGCTATTGCAATGCCAACGACGCCTATCATCAAACCGCATCCTCTCCCGATGGCACCGGGTCCTACCTGGCCATGAAGGGGGCATTGAAGCAAAGTGGTTTGCAGCCCGGTGAAATTGATTATATAAACCTGCATGGCACCGGCACGCAAAATAATGATATAGCGGAAGGCACTGCCATTAAAATGTTGTTTGAAGGCCATTATCCGCCCATGAGCTCTACCAAATCCTTTACCGGCCATACGCTGGGAGCAAGCGGGGGGATAGAAGCGGTATTTTCGATGCTGTCCATTCAGCATGGGTTGATCTATCCCAACCTGCGCTTAGAAACACCCATGAAGGACCTGCCGTTTGTGCCCGAAAAGCATTTTAAGAAAGGTGTTGCTGTTCGCCATGTACTTTCCAATTCCTTTGGCTTTGGCGGAAATTGTTCATCGCTTATTTTTTCAAAAGTGTAAAATGTATATACAGGCTACGGCAGGCATATCACCCCAGTATTCATTTGAACGGTTACTATCGGAGCCGGCAGTATATACAGGCAACCGGCTCAGTTGTATAGAGCCCGATTACACGCAGCTCATTGATCCC
The DNA here is from genome assembly GCA_964450515.1 of uncultured Terrimonas sp. Classification (GTDB taxonomy): domain Bacteria; phylum Bacteroidota; class Bacteroidia; order Chitinophagales; family Chitinophagaceae; genus Agriterribacter. The sequence goes on from CAYVEI010000016.1 coordinate 21,765, forward strand.
AGAATGATCAGGCGCATGAGCCGCATTATAAAAATGGGTGTTGCCGCCGCAATGGATTGTTTAAAAGCGTCTTCAACGGAAATGCCCGGCGCCGTTATTACCGGCACGGCCTACGGTTGCCTGGCCGATACGGAAACTTTTCTTACTAAAATGGCAGAGAACGGGGAAGAGCTGCTTACGCCTACCGCTTTCATACAATCAACCCACAATACCGTAGGGGCGCAAATTGCTTTACTGCTTAAATGCCATAACTATAACAATACTTTTGTACACCGGGGATTTTCTTTTGAGAACGCGCTGCTGGATGCGATCACTTTATTGAAGGAGCAGCAGGTTACAACCGCGCTGGCAGGCGGAATAGATGAGCTCACCGCTACCAGCTATGCTTTGCTCAGCCGCTTTGACCTGTATAAAAAACATATAGCTGATAACACCTCCTTATACAATGAAAAATCAAAAGGAACGATAGCAGGTGAAGGCGCTGCCTTTTTTTTACTGGCGGCGCAACCTTCCGGTAACGACTATGCGCAGTTAACCGGCGTATGTACTTTCTATAAGCCGGGGAGCGTCACGGAAATTGAAAAAAATATTCATGGATTTTTATCTGCCCATGCTGTTCGTACGGAAGATATAGACCTGGTTATAACCGGTCATAACGGCAACGTACAGGATGATGCGGTATATGAACAGCTTGCGCTAACCGTATTTGAAGGAAAAACCGCCGCCCGGTTCAAGCATTTGTGTGGTGAATATCCTACCGCGGCTGCTTTTGCATTGTGGCTGGCCGCCAATATGGTAAAAACAGCTCTTGTGCCTTCCTGCGTTTCCGTTAAGCCCGTTACCATTAGCCCCCGGCGCATTTTAATATACAATCACTATCAAAATACCCATCACGCTTTATACCTGCTGTCTGCATGCTGAACTTTAATACCATCAATATTATTTTTATTACCCTGCTGATCGGGATGATCGGCTATCATTTTTTTTACAGCATCCCGGTGTATGCCTTTATTATACTGCTGCTGGCCTACTCCTCTTTTTTATTTTATGGCAGCTATAATGTAAGGTCTAATTTTTACCTGAAAACCATTTCTTCCGCCACTACCACACGCAAAGCAATTGCCATCAGCTTTGATGATGGTCCCATGCCTTTATATACACCGCAAATCCTGCAGGTTTTGAAAGCCCATGAGGTAGAGGCCGCTTTTTTTTGTATTGGCAAACGGGTACAGGAAAACGGGGCCTTGTTAAAGCAGGTATATGATGAAGGGCATGTTATCGGTAATCACAGCTATTCGCACGACCTGTGGTTTGACCTTTTTTCGGCACAGAAAATGAACAGGGATCTGCAGTTGATGAATGAAGCCATGCAACAGGTTACGGGCGTTAAACCCCGCTTTTTCCGGCCGCCTTACGGCGTTACCAACCCCAATCTTAAAAAAGCGATCGAAAAAAATAATTTTATTCCTATAGGATGGACGGTGCGTTCAATGGATACCGTGGCAAAAGACGCCCGGAAATTACTGGCAAAAGTTACCGGATCGTTAAAACCGGGAGCCATTATATTGTTTCATGACACCAGCAAAGTTACGCTGGATATGCTTCCTGTGTTTATACAGCAGGTAAGGCAAAAGGGCTACGAGATTGTGCGGTTAGACAAATTGCTTAATTTGGAGCCCTATGCGTAAAATGGTTTTAACTGTACTACTGTGGACAGCGGCAATGGCTGTAAAGGCACAATACCCGGGGTATAAGCTGCTGGCAGACCCTTCAGCTTTTCAGGCACAGTTTGCCGCCGCCTCGCAAAAAACAAACACCATTAAAAGCGACTTCATACAGGAAAAGAACCTGAGCCTGCTGGCGGAAAAAATTGTATCGAAAGGAAAATTCTGGTTCAGGAAGGAAAATGCCGTGCGCATGGAGTATACACAGCCCTTTCAGTACCTGATGGTTATTAACGGGAGTAATGTATACATAAAAGACAGCCAGAAAGAAAATAAAATATCTACCAAATCCAACAAGCTTTTTCAGCAGATCAATAAAATAATAATAGACTGCGTAAATGGTAAGGCCTTACAGGGAAATGATTTTAAGGTACGGATATTTGAAGGCAATGCAGCGTACCTGGCGGAGCTTTCACCCGTTGATAAAAACCTGAAAACTTTCTTCAGCCATGTTAATATGATCATTGAGAAAAAGGATTATGCGGTGTCGCGCATTGAAATGCATGAGCCGTCGGGCGATGATACCAGCATTCAATTTGTTAACCGCCAATTCAACACACCGCTTGCCGATGCGCTGTTTGCTATACGTTAGTTGCTGGCTGGTATGCGCCGCCTGCTCTTCTGCCTATAAAAAATTGCAGCGTACAGAAGCCGGTACAGATTGTGTTGCGGCTTTCAAACCTTCCTTTACCCGCGCCTTATACAATGCACAGGTAAATGTAACCGGGAAGCACCTGAGCGGATTGCTGCTGATCAAAACCATGCCCGACAGCAGCATAAGAATAGTTTTCTCTAGCGAAGCCGGGTTTACCTTCTTTGATTTTGAATGGAATAAGCACACATTTAAAGTCCATTATATTTTCAGCAGCATGAACAAAAAGCCGGTGATCAGAACCCTGCGTAAAGATTTTGAGCTGGTGCTGATGCGGCACCTTGATGCTGCCGGCTCTTACACGTTAAAAGAACATGAAACATATTACCGGGTGTTTCCGGACGGTAAGGATTTTTATTACTACATTACCGACAGCGCCTGCGCCAGCCTGCTGCGGATGGAAAGGGGAAGCAGGAAAAAAAGAGTGGCGGAAGCTGTGATGCTGGCGGGAAGTAACGGTATGCCGGATAGTATAGGTATTAAACATCACAATTTCAGTTTTGATATAGGTTTAAAGCGTTTGTATGATATTGAAAGATGATTTTTATACTATTGCACAATTAACGGAAGAGGATAATACGATCAGGGCCACGCTGAAGCTGAACCCCGGGCACAGGATATTTGAAGGACATTTTCCCGGGCAGCCGGTAGTGCCGGGGGTGTGCATGATACAAATGATAAAAGAAATATTAGAAACCGTTACCGGAAAAAGTTTGAGGTTAATACAATCTGATCATATCAAATTTCTTTCGGTCATCAATCCAATGGAAGAAAAGCCGGTTAATGCGTCTGTTCAGTATAACGATAAGAGAGAAGAGGGTATGCATATAGTGGCTTCCCTGCATTGCGAAGAAAGGATTTGCCTGAAATTCAAAGCTGTTTTTGTGGCTGTATAATGAATACCTGCGCCATCAACCCGAATGTCCCAGGTCTTTCCCCGGGTTCACCACATCCCGCACCAACTGCTTTAATTCCCTGATTTCCGGGAACCGGCCGGCAGATTTTCTGTCGAAAACAACATGATCATTGATGCTGATGCTATAACGGCCGGCAGTGTCCGAAGGTTGTAGCGTAACCCCTTTTATATCGCGGGTAAAGGTAGTGAGCAGCTCCTGGGCCATATAAGCCGCCCGCAACAGCCAGCCGCATTGCGGACAGTATTCAATTGTAATTATATCTTTCACGGAAAACGGTATTGTGCTGCAAAAATACAATAAGCGAAACCAGTTATACTAATTCTTTCTGCGTTTCGTACGCTTTGGCGGCTCAGCCATTATTTCATCCACGGTTTTCAGCTTCGCATCATCGGCTGCTTTTTTTATATAAATGGTACGGTATAGTATTTGCGAAGGATTTTGCCGGGCTTTAACAGTGATCTCTACTTTTTCAACAGCAGGTTCAAAAGGAAGCCACAGGCTGTTGCCATAAAATTTTCCGTAGGAGGAAGTGAAAATGAGCTGGGTGCTGTCCATCGGGCGGAAACTGCCATTCGAAAGTTTTCCAATTACATTAATATAATTGTAGGTTCCTTTTTTCAGGCTATCGGTATATAAATTAAAATAGATGCTGTCTGCCTTTTGAGCAAAGCCAGTGTTGCAGAAAGCCACTAAAAGGGGTATAAGTAGTATTTGCTTCAAACCGGGTATTGTTTATGTATTGTTATGACGGGTATACCGGTACAAAAGTACAGTTACAGAAAAAACTAAGCCAAATCTTTACTTTTATATAACAAATAGAGCGGCACGATTTCGGGAAGGAGCCCTGATTATGCTTTTGTGCTAATGCTGAAACAAGCAACCTGCTGCCTGTCACCCTGACGAAGGAAGGGTTGGCTGGCGTTTTATATTGCCAGTAATTATTTTATCTTAGTGCATTATGGCCCCACCTATATTATGGCAACCTTCCGAACAATTTAAGGTCAATTCCAATCTTGCAAAATATATGCAATGGTTAAAAGATAATTTGAGCCTTGAATCTAAAGATTATGATACTTTATGGAAATGGTCTGTTGAACATCCGGTTGATTTCTGGCAGAGCATTTCAGATTACTTTAAGATCATCTATCACACTCCATACAGGAACATAATGAGCGAAGATCCTATGCCGCATACAAAGTGGTTTGAAGGAAGTACGTTGAATTATGCGGAGCATGTTTTTCGTAATGCAACAGGCGAACGTCCGGCTATCTTATTTCAATCCGAATGCCAGCCGCTTACTGCCATCGGCTGGGAAGAGCTGAAACACAAGGTAGCAGCTTTGCAGCGCTTTTTTATACAGCAGGGCATACAGCCCGGCGACAGGATCGCGGCCTATTTGCCCAATATTCCCGAGGCAACCATTTCGTTACTGGCCGCTATGAGCGTTGGCGCGGTGTGGAGCAGTTGCTCGCCCGATTTTGGAGCAGGAAGCGTAATGGAACGTTTTCAGCAAATTGAACCCAAGCTATTGATTGCGGTGGATGGATATATGTATAATGGAAAAATATTCAACCGCATGGAGGAAGTGGAGGAGATCAGGGCGGCGCTTCCTTCAGTTAAAAAATTAATACGGATCCCTTATGCAGGCGATAATATTAAGATGCAGGATGTGTCCGGTACGGTATTGTGGAACGAAGTAATGCAAACCCCATATACAAGTCTGCGGTTTACCGCCGTTCCTTTTGATCATCCTGTATGGATATTATATTCTTCCGGCACAACCGGTATTCCCAAAGCCATCACGCATAGTCATGGCGGTGTATTGCTTGAACATTTTAAATACCTGGCTTTTCATAATGATGTGCAGCCCGGTGAAGTTTTTTTCTGGTTTACCACCACCGGCTGGATGATGTGGAACTACCTGCACGCTGCCCTGCTTGCCGGCGCTACCATTGTATTGTACGATGGCAGTCCCGGTTACCCTGATATCAGCGTGTTGTGGCGGATGGCGGCAAATGCAGGAGTGCATCATTTTGGCACCAGCGCACCTTTTATCATGGCCTGTAAAAAAGCGGGTATACTTCCGGGTGAGTACGGCGATCTTTCAGCGTTACGTTCTGTCAGCTCCACCGGGTCGCCGCTGCCGCAGGAAGGGTTTGATTATGTGTATGAAAAAATAAAGAAAAACCTGTGGTTCTGCAGCATGAGCGGCGGTACGGATGTGTGTACCGCGTTTGTAGGCGGCTGCCCCCTGTTGCCGGTATACGAAGGAGAAATTCAATGCAGGGCTTTGGGTTGCGATCTGTATGCGCTGGATGAAGCGGGTAATCGTTTATGGAATGAGGTAGGAGAGATGGTGATCACTAAACCCATGCCTTCCATGCCGGTATTTTTCTGGAACGATAAACAGTTTGAAAAATATCTTTCCAGTTATTTCGAAACCTACCCGGGGATATGGCGGCATGGCGACTGGGTGAAAATAACGCCGCATAACGGGGTGGTTATTCTTGGCCGGTCAGACGCAACGCTTAACAGGCAGGGCGTACGCATTGGTACGGCGGAAATATACCGGGCGGTAGATACGATTCCGGAAATTAAAGACAGCCTGATCGTTAATATTGAATTGCCCGCCGGAGGCGATTATATGCCCTTGTTTGTGGTAATGAAAGAGCACCACAGCTTAACCGCGGAAATAAAAGATACCATCAAAAGAACCTTACGCAGCACTTATTCCCCGCGTCATGTGCCCGATGAAATAATAGGGGTAAATGATATTCCCTATACCATCAGCGGTAAAAAAATGGAAATGCCCGTTAAAAAGATATTAATGGGCAGGCCATTGGAGAGATCAGTGAACACCGGTTCAGTAAAAAACCCGGAGTCGCTGGAGTTCTTTAAAACATTTGTGGTGAAGAAATAGGGGAAGGGTGCAAGTTTCAGGTTGCAGGGTACAGGGTACCAATGACGTTTATAAAAGGCCCGTCATTGCGAGACGTCAAACACATGCCGGATGTCAGAAGAACTATACACGCCGTGGCAATCCCATTGAAGCGCAGCGGAGTAGCAAGCCAAGCACAAAATAATATAATCCGCCTCTGCCATTGTGAGATTACCTACCTGCCGGTAGGCAGGCTTCGACCTTTAAAAATTATTACGCATTATTCAGATCAGTTCAGGGTCACGTAATGATGTTTATAAAAGATTTATTATCTGCAGGTGGGAAAAGCAGAATAGCATTGGTGTTGCACAAGCGAGCGTGGCAACTGTAGCTTAATAGCAGCAATGCAGCTAAGTACATAAAATACCCTGCCACGAAGGAGATCAGGCAAAACATATTCACTATATGCCAGGCACCTCAAATTTCAAATCTTTCAATCTTCCTCTTCTTCTTCCGTATCGGACTTTCTTATATGCCTGTTCCTTAACCTTACCGCAGGATTGGTCATGGGGCTGAGGCCCGGGCGTTCATCGCCCAGCAAAATACCCCAGTGCCGGAATTCCGTAGTATGATCAAAAATAATTTTAAGTATGGCGATCATAGGCAGCGACAGGAACATGCCCGAAACACCGGCAAGCGTACCGCCGATAATAACGCCTATGATGCTTACCAGGGCGTTGATCTTTACCTTGGAGCCTACAATGCGTGGCATGAGGATATTATTGTCTAAGAATTGTACAACAGCAATTACGATCAGCACGGCAAAAACATGCCATAGCTCACTGGAGGAAGTAAGCGTAAGCAATACCCCTATAACATTGCCAATGAGGGCGCCCACATAAGGAATAAGATTAAGTATGGCAAAGATGATAGCAATAAGCATGGCATGCTTGATCCCTATGATCATTAAAATGCCGCCCAGTAAAACGGTCATATAGGTTACCTGTATTACTAAACCCATCAGGTAACTTTTAACCATTACCTCCGTTTCGCGCAGCGCCGATTCCACCTGCGGATGATCGTCTCTGTTAAACCACAAAAAAACAAAACGCAGCAAAAGGTTCTTGTAAAAAAGGATAAGAAAAACATAAATAGGCAGCAGTCCCATAAATACAAATACACCGGTAATGGATAGTGCCGCACCGCTCAGGTATGATCCCGCGTTATTCAGCAATTTGCCGCCCTGCTCCTGCAGCACTTTAATTTGCTGGTCTGCCGAAAGGTTCAGGTTCCTGTTGATCCAGTTGCTCAGCGTGGTCCAGTGTACGTTAAGGTTTTTCTCTAATTGGGGAAAATCTTTTACAAGAGAAGCGATCTGCAGGGAAAAAAATGCCAGTATGGCTATAATAATAAGAGCGGCTGTTAAAATAACCAGCACGATAGCAATGAGCTCATGGATCCTTATTTTTCGCAAAAACCGAAACAGCGGCAATAGCATGAGGCTGATGAAAAAAGCCATCAGCAAAGGCATGATGATAGAATTGGCTACAGAAAAAAGGGCTATGAGTAAACATAACCCCAGCAGCTCTATAGAACGTTTTACAGTTAAAGGCAATTGTTTCATACGTCAGGTATTGTTAACAAGTTACTTATAAAAAATATGCCAGCTCAATAAAAAATCGCGACGGTTGGATTACATAATGAAAATATAATTTAGTAGCAGGCAAATTACTTATTTTTAAATAAAGAACGCAGTTATGAAAAAGGTATTCCTATTCCTTATTTTCTTTTTTACAGCCGTTGTACTTACCGCCCAAACCAGTGCTTCCGGCCGCCTGCTGGCAGGTGCGGCTGAGGCGGTAATCAATCCGCCCAATGAAAGCTTTCTTGCCGGTTATGATCAGAACCGCAGGAGTACCGGTGTGCACGACAACCTTTTTGTAAAAGCGGTGGTGGTAGCCAACAGGCTCAATGCGCTGGCACTGGTTACTATAGATTGCATAGGTTTGCCCTATCCTGTTGTGCAACAAATAAGAGATGCGGTAGAACTAAAGCTCCCGCCTGATGTATTCAACGCGGCACAAATCATTGTTTCTTCCACCCACACCCATTCCGGTCCGGATGTAATTGGTATATGGGGGATGGATGCAGCGCATAGCGGCACAGACAGCGGGTATATCCGTTTTTTAGTTAAGACTACTGCGGAGGTGATCGAAAAAGCATGGAAGCGCCGGCAGGGAGCTGTGGCAAAATATGCCGATACCGTATTCGGGGAAGGATGGGTAGAGAATGTTTCAGACAGCACCGAAGTGGATCGTACCGTTAGCATTGTGCAGTTTACTACTCCGGGTGGAAAGCATATTGCCACACTTACCAATTTTGCCTGCCATCCTACTTTTTTGGGAAGAGAAAATACATTGGTGAGCGCCGACTTTCCTTCCGGATTTTATAAGCAAATGAAGAAAAGTGCGGGTGGCATCAACTTATACCTGCAGGGTGCTATAGGAGGATGGGTGCAGCCTGAAAAAGTGGCGCGTACCTTTGAAGAAGCGGAAAAGAAAGGAGCCGCGCTTGCCATTGCGGTTACCGGCGCATTAAAACAGGCGAAGCAATTAGAGGGAACCGCTATAGCCTTTGCTTCACGGCGTTTTGAAATGCCCGTTAACAATAGCGGGTTTAGGCAAATGACCGCCGCGGGAATCATCAAAAGAGATATCAGCGACGGCACTCCTACCGAAATTGCCTGGTTTAGTATCGGCAACGCGGTATTTGCCACGCATCCGGGTGAAACCTCTCCTTTATATGCTTTTGCTACAAAGCGATTAATGACCACTAATGGACCAAAATTCGTTATAGGCCTGGGGCAGGACGAATTAGGCTATATTCTGAAACCTGATTTTTTTGAACCGGGCACCAAACTGCATGCCGCTCCTTACCTTACCGGTATGTCGCCGGGCGAAGAAGCCGGGGCTGTTATGATGCAGGTACTCACGGAATTGGCCGGGCGGGATGGGGAGTAATGAGAGGTTGTTAGCAATCAGCTCATCGTTAGTATACTTCATCTGACGGCTCATCGCTCACAGCTTCTTCGGATTTAATATTAAAAAGAAAGATGAAAGATCTACGGACGATTAAACTGTTCAATCGTTCCGAACCATCTTTCACCTCCCACGTTCACTATTCACCTCTTTTACATCACCGTAAAATCGGTTTCCGTATCTCCCCATAATAAGCTCACTTTTCCGCTTTCATCTACATTGATCGTAAACTGTTCGGCAAAAGCAGGCGCTTTAACAGGTTTAACTTTTACCCTTAGGGCATCCTTATCTTCTTCGTAATTAAACGCGCCCCACTGCTCCCAGGTTTTGTTGAATATGATCGTCCATTCATCATCGCCTGCAATAGTAAACAAGCCATATTTGCCTGCAGGTAAATCCTGTCCTTCCACTTTGATGTCCTTGTCTGTTTCAAAAACAGTGGCCTTATTGGCGCCGGTACGCCATACTTTGCCGGGCAGCGGTTCAAGATCCTTGCCGATAGTTCTGCCTTTTACCGATGGCTGGCTATAGTTAATAGTGATAGTAGCACCACTGGCAATTTTTGCCGATGCGGTTGCCGGAGGGCTGGCGGGCGCTTTATTATCCTGTGCCAGTGCCACACCCGATGAAAGCAGTAAAACTGCCATTGCCGGAAATAGGAATGATCTTTTCATATTGTTGTAGTTTTTTATATCAGGTTAGTTCAATATTCGTGCCATCACCATTATCCTAATTGCCGTTTATATAATTGAATTACATTTTCCAATCCTAAATAAAGCGCATCGCATATCAATGCATGTCCTATAGAAACTTCATCTACCCAGGGAACCTGCTCTTTAAAATAGCTGAGATTATGCATGTCCAGGTCGTGCCCGGCATTAATGCCCAGCCCCAGTGCTTTGGCCTTTTGAGCGGCAGCTACATAGGGGGCAACGGCATTTTCTTTATTGGTGAGATAATTTTTCGCGTACGCTTCCGTGTATAATTCTACCCGGTTGGTTCCCGCAGCGGCAGCGCCCTCAATCATTTCAATAACCGGATCAACAAAAACAGATACACGGATACCGGCCTGCTGAAACACGCTGATCATCTCCGTTAAATAATCTTTATGTTTCAGGGTGTCCCAGCCATGATCGCTGGTAATTTGCCCGAGGTCATCGGGCACTAATGTTACCTGCCGCGGTTTTGTTTCTAATACCAGGTCAATAAATTGCTGTTCCCTGCAATTGCCTTCAATGTTGAGCTCGGTATTGATTATCTTTTTTATTTCCCTTACATCGCTGTAGCGGATATGCCTTTCATCGGGGCGGGGGTGAACTGTTATGCCATCGGCGCCGAACCGTTCAATATCCCTGGCTGCTTTTAATACATCGGGGTTATTGCCGCCGCGGCTGTTCCGGAGCGTGGCAATTTTATTTATGTTTACCGAAAGTTTAGTAATATGATGCATGCCCAAAATTAAAACCTTATTTATGGTTATTTTCACAGCTTATTCTATTTTTCAATATATTTACTAATACTAAACAAAAGTTTACTAAAAATTTACAGATGGGAGTAATCAAAAAACTGCTTACAAGCTCCAAAGCCTTCTTTATTGTGTGGTGCATGGTGGCGGCGTTTGGAACCTATTTTTGCATGTATGCTTTCCGTAAACCGTTTAATGCAGGCACTTATGAAGGATTATCGTTATGGGGCATAAACTACAAGGTAGTGCTTATTATAGCGCAGGTATTTGGTTATATGATCTCCAAATTTATAGGAATAAAAGTGATATCCGAGCTAAAAGCTGCAAGCCGCACGCAGCTCATCATTGGGTTAATACTTTTTGCCGAGATAGCGCTGCTGTTTTTTGGCTGGGTGCCGCATCCCTACAATTTTGTTTTTTTATTCATGAACGGGCTTCCGCTGGGAATGATCTGGGGCATTGTGTTCAGCTATCTCGAAGGACGAAGATTTACGGAAGTGCTTGCCATAGGGTTAAGCGTAAGCCTCATCGTTTCTTCGGGCATGTTAAAAACCATTTATTTCGACGTACGTGAATGGCTGCCTCTGGTACCGGAGTTCTGGATGCCTTTTGTAATGGGCTTATTGTTTTTGCCTTTATTTCTTTTGTTCGTGTGGATGCTGTCTGTTATCCCCGCTCCTTCGCAGGATGACATGGCGTTGCGGGCCCCGCGGCTACCCATGACCAACACCGATAAACGGAATGTGTTCCGGCAATATGGCTGGGGCCTGGTAGCTTTTATTATCCTCTATACTTTTCTGGCAACGCTGCGCGATTTCAGGGATAATTTTACGGTTGAAATATGGAATGAGGTAGACCCGGGCTGGGACAGAAATGTGTTTACCCAAACCGAAGCCATAACAAGTATTATTGTATTAGCCGTTATAGGCAGCCTCTCTGCTATTAAAAATAATTTTAAAGGTTTTTGGGCGGTAAACGGTATCATAGGCGCCGGCTTTCTGATAACGGCACTGGCTACCCTTCTTTTTCAACGGCATATCATTTCTCCTTTCTGGTGGATGCTGTTGCTGGGCACCGGTCTGTTTCTGGCTTATATGCCTATGCAGATCGCCCTGTTTGAACGGCTGATCGCTCACTTCCGTATTAAAGCCAACGCGGGTTTTTTTGTATACATGTGCGATTCCATCGGTTACCTGGGCAGCGTGGTGCTTATGCTGTATAAAGAGTTTTTCATGAAAGAGATGAACTGGTCGCTGGTGCTTATGAAGTTCACCTACCTGCAGGCTGTAATATCGCTGGTGCTGCTGGCAGCGGCATGCATATTTTTTTACCGGTCTGCCGCCCGCGCAAAAAAAAGGGCTGTACCCGCTACAGCCGGAATTTCAAACACATAAAACCATCACTATATAAAATCATAATGTATGTCTCATCAGCCCTTATTGTTTACTCCTGGTCCTTTATCTACTTCCTTAACCGTAAAGCAGGCCATGCTAAAGGATATGGGATCACGGGATCAGGTATTCATGAACGCGGTAAAAGATATCCGCAATGGCCTGCTGCAACTGGCACATGTTAGTAAAGAAGATGGTTATGAATGTGTGATCATCCAGGGCTCCGGTACTTTTGCCGTGGAAAGTGTGATCAGCAGCGTAGTGGGAGAGAAGGAGCGGCTGCTGATCCTTGCCAACGGCGCTTACGGAGAAAGGATAGTGAAAATGGCAGGCATTCACCGGCTGAATCATGAGGTACTTCGTTTTGATGAGGATACCATTGTAACGCCGGAAGCAACGGAAGCTTTCTTACAAAGCCATCCGGATATCACGCATGTGGCCTGTATTCACAGCGAAACCACTACCGGATTGTTTAATCCTATAACAGCTATTGGCGCTGTTTGTAAACAATATGGTAAAGTGTTTATTGTTGATGCAATGAGCAGTTTTGGCGGTGTTGCAATGGATATGAAAGCCATGCAAATTGATTTTTTGGTTTCTTCTTCCAATAAATGCATTGAAGGTGTTCCGGGCTTTGCCTTTGCACTATGCAAGCGCGGTGAGCTCGAAAAAGCGAAAGGACAGGCACGCAGTCTCAGCCTTGATCTATACGATCAATGGGCCGGGCTGGAAGCCAGCGGGCAGTTTAGGTTTACCCCGCCAACCTTAAGTCTTATGGCCTTCCGGCAGGCTATGCGGGAACTGGAGGAAGAAGGCGGTATCCCTGCCCGTGAGCAAAGGTATAAAGCCAATAAACAAGTGCTGGATGAAGGGATGACGGCGCTTGGCTTTAAGCAATACCTTAAACCGGAGATACAGGGACATATCATTTCTTCTTTCTTATACCCTTCCGATCCTGGTTTTAATTTTGAATTGTTTTATGAAAAGCTGAACAAAAGAGGATTCGTTATTTACCCCGGTAAGCTCAGCAAGGCCAACGCTTTCCGTATTGGCAATATCGGGCAAATTTTTCCGGAAGATGTAAAAGCACTACTGGCCGCAATTGAGGAAGTGCTGAAGGAGGGGAATGTGAAAATGTGAAAATGTGGGAAATGTGGGAATTGGCAACCTGTTAGGATTACCGCGCAGCTTTGGTATGGTGAATGGTATTGAGATTTATCGTCTCACGTTTATCGTTTCACAGGAAGAAGGCTCCATCCTGCCGCTTGTAGTTACTTAGCCAAAGCGTCATATCAGCTCCTTCAGCTTTGCTACCACTATATCTACTTCCTCTTTTGTATTGTGCCTGCAAAAGGAAAAACGAACGGCTGCCCTTCCGGGGCTGCTATTCATTGCCCGTATAACATGCGATCCCTGTTCGGCGCCGCTGGTGCAGGCGCTGCCACCGGAAGCGCAGATATTATTGATATCAAGATTAAATAAAAGCATTTCCGATTTTTCCGTTTCCGGAAAACTTACATTAAGCACGGTATATAAGCTTTGCCCCGCATAATCGCCGTTAAATTCAACCTCTTTAATATGCTTTTTTAGCTGTGCCGCCATATACAGCTTAACGGATCTTATATACCCGCTTTCCGCTTCGTAATTTGCTGTAGCCAGTTCCAGTGCTTTTGCAAAACCTACTATGCCATACAGGTTCTCTGTTCCGGCGCGCATATTCCGCTCCTGGCTTCCGCCATGAATATACGGTTCTATACTAATGTTTTCATTAATGTACAATAAACCGCTACCCTTGGGTCCGTGAAACTTATGGGCGGAAGCGGTTATAAAGTGAACCGGCGTGTGGCGCAGATCAAAGGGGTAATGCCCCACGGTTTGTACCGTATCGGAATGAAAAACAGCGCCATGCAGCCTGCACATTTCACCCACAGCCTGCAGATCGAGCAAATTACCAATTTCATTATTGGCATGCATAAGCGTAACTAAGGTCTTTTCTTTACTGCCGGCAAGCAACTGCTCCAGGTTTTCAATATCTATATGCCCGTCTGGCAATAGCTTCACAAAAAGGAGCTGTGCCTCGCCCCTGTTGCGCAGGTATTCCACCGTATGCAAAACAGCATGATGTTCTATAGCAGATGAAATAATACGCTTGCATCCCAGATCTCTTACGGAGGCAGTAATGGCGGCATTGGAACTTTCTGTTCCCCCGCTGGTAAAGAAAATTTCGGCGGGATGGGCGTTGAGTATTTTAGCAACGGCTTTCCTGGCATTTTCAATGGCAAGCCTGCTTTCCCTGCCATAAGAATAAATGGAGGAGGGGTTACCAAATTTTTCCGTCATATAGGGCAACATCGTTTCCAGCACTTCCGGATCCAGGGCCGTTGTAGCGGCATTATCAAAATATATTCTTTTTTGCACGAAATGGTAGTTTACGCTCGGGCCTAAAAGCTACAGTCATCAAAAAAATCAGCTATGCTATTTTAATTCCCTGATGTCCTGCATAAGGCGCAATGCTATATTATTGGCAGTAGATTCAAAATTGCTTTCGGCATAAATACGGATGATGGGTTCCGTATTGCTGGTACGCAGGTGTACCCAGTCGTTATCAAACTCTATTTTTAAGCCATCTTCGGTATTCACCGGGTGGCTCTTATACTTGGCTTTTATTTTTTCAAACACGGCTTTCACATCCACGCCCTGCTCCAGCTCCAGCTTATTTTTACTGATAAAATAGTCCGGATAGGTTCTTCTTAACTGTTTAATGCTCTTTTGTGTTTTAGCCAGTTGGGTTAAAAATAAAGCGATACCCACCAGCGCATCGCGCCCGTAATGCAGGGCAGGTAATATAATACCGCCATTCCCTTCACCCCCTATTACCGCGTTTACTTCCTTCATGCGGGTTACCACGTTTACCTCGCCTACCGCACTGGGAAAGTACTGTCCGCCATGTTTCAGCGTAATGTCTTTCAGGGCGCGGGTAGAAGACATATTGCTTACCGTATTGCCGGGTTGCCTGCTCAACACGTAATCGGCAACGGCTACAAGCGTATATTCCTCGCCAAACATGCTGCCATCTTCACATACAAAACAAAGCCTGTCTACATCCGGATCAACGGCAATACCCATATCGGCCCCGCTTTTGCTCACCATATTGCTTAACTCACCCAGGTTTTCGGGAAGCGGTTCGGGGTTATGGGCAAACTTTCCGTTAACCTCCGCATTTATAACGGTAATATCTTCCGGCTGCACGCCCAAAGCACGTAACAGCTCCGGAACAAACAGGGCTCCTGTGCTGTTTACCGCATCTACAATAATTTTAAAATTCCTGGCTTTAATAGCTGCCGTATCTACCAGGTTAAGAGAAGTAATGGCCGCTATATGTTTTTGCAGATAAGTATCATCTTCCTTTACCGTACCCAGTTTATCAACAGGGGCAAAGTTGAAATTTTCTGCCGCGGCAATCTCTAATACTGCTTTCCCATCCGGCCCGGAAATGAATTCTCCCTTACTGTTCAGCAGCTTCAGGGCGTTCCATTCTTTGGGGTTATGGCTCGCGGTTAAAATAATACCTCCGCCTGCTTTTTCCATTACAACCGCCACTTCTACTGTGGGGGTAGTGCTTAATCCCAGGTCAATAACATCTATCCCCAAAGCATTTAAAGTGCTTATTACAATATTTTGTATTAACAAACCGCTTATTCTGCCGTCTCTTCCAATAACTACTTTCTTATTGCCGGTTTTTTCAATCAGCCAGCTTCCGTAAGCGGCGGTAAATTTTACCACATCTAAAGGTGAAAGTGTTTCCCCAGGTGTTCCTCCTATAGTGCCCCGGATCCCGGATATGCTCTTAATCAATGCCACGGTACTTATTATTTTATGGATGCAAACTTAGTTTAATTTTTTAAAACTGCCGGTTCGTAATAAGCCGTAAGCAGGCAAAGTAAACCCGAAGAATGTAGCGGGGTTGTAAAACTATAATTACATTTGCCTAAACAATCCATTCCATTCATGGCGGGTAACCGTAGGTTCTTCACAATTCATTCCTCTTCCTATTATCCGGCAAAGCACCGCCGGGAGGCTACGGCAGCTCCGGGTTATATTAAAAATTCAGTAGTATGAACAACCTGATCCGGTATGATATTGAATTGTTTTTCAAAATAAACAGGCAATGGCATAATTCCTTTTTAGACTGGCTTTTACCCTTGCTCAGGAACCAGTATTTCTGGTCGCCGCTGTATCTTTTTACCCTTGTTTTTATACTGCTGAATTTTAAAAAGAAAGGTTTCGCATGGATCGCTTTTTTTCTGATCACTTTTGCATTAACAGATATGCTAAGCAGTTCCCTCATCAAACCCTGGGTTGGTCGTTTTCGGCCATGCGCCGACCCTTATCTTTCCGACTCCGTACGGCAGGTAGTGGGCTGCGGGGGGCCATACAGCTTTACGTCTTCTCATGCTGCCAACCATTTTGGGATGGCCATGTTCGCTTTTAAAACATTATTGTTTATTCCACTGGCGTGGAGATGGGTATTGTTTACCTGGGCCTTTGCCATATCGTATGCTCAGGTATATGTTGGCGTACATTTTCCTTTAGATATTGCCTGCGGAGGGCTGCTGGGCTGCACTATCGGTATGGGTACGGCATGGGCTTTCCATAAGAAAGCAGGTTTACCCGCTTTAGCTTAACTTCATATATCATGATCGAAATTTTGATAATACTGGGATTAATTTTACTGAACGGTATTTTTTCAATGGCAGAAATGGCGCTGGTATCTTCCCGCAGAACACGGTTAGAAACACAGGCGGCAAAGGGCGACAAGAGAGCAAGTGAAGCATTAAAGCTCATTGAAAAGCCCGACGCTTTTTTTTCAACCGTTCAAATTGGCATTACCCTTATCGGCATTTTAACAGGTATTTTTTCGGGTGAAGCGTTAAAAACAGACCTGGTCAGCTATCTCAACAGGTTTGAATGGATCCGCCCTTATGCCAATGGAGCCTCCACTGCCATTATTGTAATTATCCTTACTTATTTTACGCTGATATTGGGCGAACTGGTTCCCAAACGGATAGGACTTTCACGCCCGGAAAGTATAGCCAAACTGGTTGCCGCTCCCATGCGCATGCTGAGCAAAATAGCCTATCCATTTGTGTGGCTCCTGAGCAAATCAACATTTTATACTGTAAGGCTATTGAAAATACAGGGAAAAGACAACCAGGTAACGGAAGAAGAAATAAAGGCTATCATTAGTGAAGGAACGGAGCAGGGAACAATTGAAGAAGCGGAGCAGGAGATCATTGAACGTGTTTTTCATTTGGGCGACCGCAATATTACATCGCTAATGACACACCGCAACGATATTGTATGGTTCAGCATTCATAAAGATGAAGATAAAATAAAAGAAAAGATCATCGCTGAGCCTCACTCGGTATACCCCGTTTGCGAAAATGATATTGACGACATTAAAGGTGTTGTATCTATTAAAGATCTGTACATACATGAAAAAAGCACAACGCTCCTGAGTGAGATCATGCAACCTACCCTTTTTGTGCCTGAAAACAACACTGCTTACCAGGTATTAGAGCGGTTTAAAGAAACAAAAATACATTGTTGTTTTGTTGTAGATGAGTATGGCAGCCTGCTGGGTATGATTACCCTTAATGATATTCTGGAAGCTATTGTGGGAGATATTCCGCAACCGGATGAAGAAGACTACGAGATCGTTAAACGGGATGACGGCACCTATTTTGTAGACGGGCAGATACCTTTTTATGATTTTTTAAGAGCGTTTGAAAAAACGGAGTGGATGAATGAAGGCGAGCATGATTTTGACACCCTTGCAGGATTTATCTTACATCAATTAGAACGCATTCCCTATACCGGGGACAAGCTGGAATGGCGCGGCTTTACATTTGAAATAGCCGATATGGACGGGCATCGTATTGATAAAGTACTGGTAATCATTTCCGAAACGATCAAAAGAGAAATGGAATAATAAATTTTCACATTTATCAACCGCTCCCGGCATCAGATTTGAATAAAGAACGGCGTTAACCGATAACCCTTTATTCCTAAAATCTGATACCAATGAAACCTGCAATTGTAAAATTGTTATGTATTTTTTTGCTTCATAGCATTTTCATTTCCTGTAAAAAAGAAAACGCCGGCTTAAATACCGGCAGCGCAACTAAACCCGATATGGATGTTATTGAAACGCTTCCACCGGTTCAGGTAGCCGTTTCGTACAACCTTACTTCTAACTGCGCGGGATTTTACAGGGCTCTGCCGGCGCGCTACGACTCAACAACCAAAAATTATCCCTTACTCATTTTTTTGCATGGCTCAGGTGAAATGGGCAATGGTACAACAGACCTGCCCAAAGTGTTAAAGAATGCCGTTCCCAACCTCATTAATAAAAAGAAGTTTCCACCCAACTTTACATCCGGTGGCAAAAATTTCTCCTTTATCGTGCTTTCACCACAGGTTAAAAGCTGGACAACCCCAGAAGATGTGCGCGCCATGATACAATATGCCATAGCCAAACTAAGAGTAGACACAACAAGGATATATGTTACGGGGCTAAGCCTGGGGGGTAATACCACATGGAATTTCGCTTCTAAATATGGGCAAATGGTAACGGCTATAGTTCCTGTATGTGCTTCCAATACGGCAACAGCAACAAACACAAAAGCGATAGCTTCAAAAAACATACCCGTATGGACGTTTCACAATGAAGATGATCCTTTGGCGCCCGTGCAAAAAACAAAAGATTTTGTTACGATGATCAACAGCTATAACCCCAACCCCAAAGCCAGGATAACCCTGTGGCCTACCGGCGGGCACGATGCCTGGACAAAAGCCACTGATCCTTTATACAAAGAAAACAAGATGAATATATACGAATGGATGCTGCAGTATCATAAGTGAATGGTGAAGGGTGTTGCACACCCTGCAACCTGTACCCTGAAACTTGTACCCTGCACCCTGAAACCATCCCAGCTTTAAGAAGTCTTTAAGGGCGCATTGCCGGGGTATAGGTTTTAGTGCCGGGAAGTGAATAGCAGGCGGTAACCGCTTGCAGGCGAAAACATCGCTTTAGGCCGGGTTTATAGTTTAGTGGGTTGCCCTGATTTGTTTTTTTTATGCTTTGCATTCCTCTTCTACGCTCTTCAGGGCTCCCCTGTTTTATGCAAAGCCGAAACCATTTTGGCCATTATTATCATTGTATTATCTTTAATTTAACCTGAGCTAACCATTTGCTATGGTAAATTGCAGTAGTAAACAGTGCTATTACGCTTCTAACAAAAAATACGTATGTGCTTTCATAAAAAGGTAACCAGCAAATTATTATTTTGTTCTTTATTATTGTTTCCGGCCGCTCACCTGTTTGCCCAAAATAAGGCAGAGCAGGCGCTGGAAATACTATCACAAAAATATCCCCAGGAAAAAGTATACCTGTTGTATAATAAAGAGAGCTACCTGGCCGGAGAAAACATGTGGTTTAACGCCTTTGTGTTTGAAGGATATAACCGTTCCCTTATTTCCACCAACCTTACCCTGGAACTGTACAACAGTAAAAAAACGCTGATCAGCAGAAAGCAGCTTCCGCTTTTTGAAGGGGAAGGACAGGGCAGCTTTGCGCTTCCGGACTCCTTGCCCGAAGGACTTTATTATGTTAGGGGCTACACGCAGTGGATGCTCAACTTTGATGAGGCGTTTCAGTATATGCATGCATTCAGGTTATACAATACCGCTTCGCCGCAAAAGCTTGTGCCCGATTCCCTGGCGGCATGGACTGCTGCCGTGTTTCCCGAAGGCGGTACTTTTATTGAAGGGATCAGCAGCAAGGTGGCTGTGCGGCTTTCATCGCCCGGCATATTGCCGGAAAACTGGAGCGGCTATGTTATTGATGCGGCCAGGCCATCAGAAAAAATTACCAGCTTTACCGCTTTAGACCGGAATGTGGCCGTTTTTGGTATGATACCCGAAAAAGAAAAGAAATACCAGGTGATCGTGCAGGATAAGAGGGGGAGAAAGCAAACGGTGGCTTTACCTGAAGCGGGGTTATTGGGTGTAAAACTGCAGGTAAACAGTACAGACAATGCTATATTTTATTCGCTGCAGTTTAAAAACCTGCCTGCAGATGCCAAAGGATATAAGATCATTGGCACCATAAATAACATTTTGGTGTACAAAGCCAATATTAATAAAATAACATCCGAAATAGCGAGCTCTATTCCTGCCGATAAGCTCATCAATGGTGTTTTGCGTTTAACGGTATTTGACGGAGCGGAAAATGTAGTGGCAGAAAGGTTATGTTTTATTCAGCCGCAGCAGCTTAATGTTGGCCGGCCATCCTTTCCGCCCCTTTACCTGAGCAGCACCCCCCGGGGCGTGAACGGCTTTGATATTATGGCCGATACCAACTATTTAAAATATTCGGTGCTGGTATTAGACGGCGGGGTAAATGATTATTTAGACAGTGAAAATATTTTAACCAGCTTATGGCTTACCTCCGATTTTACGGGCAGGATAGATGCTCCCGCACGGTACTTTGATGCAGATGCCGACCCGCTGGCGCTGGACGCGCTGCTGATGTCGGAAAAGTGGAAGCGCTTTAACTGGAGCGAGGTAATGGCGGGAAAATTTCCGGAGATCAGTTTTACCCCCGAACCCTATATTTCCTATAAAGGAACAGTTTACGGCGGTGGAGGAATTGTGGCCAATGAAACGGTAAACCTCATTTTCTATTTTGCCGACTCTACCACCCAGCTTAACCAGGTAACTACCGATGCTAAAGGCGTATTTGAACTGAAAAACCTGATCTTTGAAGAGCCGCTGAAAGTATATTACCAGGTTAATGATAAAAAGATAGCCCCACGGGATGTTACGGTAACTTTTGAGTCGCTGAATAAAGTTGTTCCTTATAAGGGTGCATTACCTCAGCATGGCTATATGCTGGTTAAAAGGCCGCCCAATGATAAGGTGCCGGCAGATATAGCAAGGGCCATAATTAACCGCAATAACCAGGAAGCTGCGAATGAAAGGTTTAAAACCCTGGAAGAAGTAAAAGTAGTGGCGCAGGGCAGAAGCAATAAGCAAAAGCTGAACGACCAACTGAGTTCCGGCATGTTCAGAAGCATGAATGAAGATGTATTTGACCTGGTAAATGAAAACCCCGAAGCCATGTCGTACCAGAACATCCTTCAGTGGTTGCAGGGCCGTGTGGCAGGGTTACAGATACAAATGCAGGGGGGCGATTATATTCCCATTATCAGGGGCAGCCGGGTGCAGTTGTATCTCGATGAGATGCCGGTTGATCCAGGTACCATAAGCGGCATGTCGGTAAGTAACATCGCTATGGTAAAAGTGATCAAGAGTGGTTTTGTAGGAGGTATTGGCGGTGGCGGCGGCGGAGCGGTAGCCATTTATACCCGCAGGGGTGATACGCAGGCTGCGAATGCGCAAAAACCGCCGTCTATGAATAACAGTGTGCTGGCAGGTTATGATAAAGTAGCGCCTTTTTATGAGCCGGATTACAAAGACGCTTCGGTTAAACGTATAGAAAAAGACAGTCGTGATGCCCTGTACTGGAACCCTGTAGTAATGCCCGAAGGCAACAAGCCCATCCAGATCCGTTTTTATAATAATGACGATGCCAAAAGTATAAGGGTAGTTATTATCGGGTTTTCAAAAGATGAGGATACGCCGCTGTTTTATAATGAGATATTCAGGTTATAGCAGGTATGGGGCTGTTTAAAAAGTAATATTTTGCCACCAAGGCGCCAAGTCACAAAGAAATAAAAGCATGAAAATCATCACTTTGTGTCCCTGCCTGCCGGTGTGAGTCTTATTGGCATATCTTTAAACTAAACCTTTTTGGTCAGCCTCCGGATAGCGATGTTCGTCTGCAACAATTTGGAATGCTCCCTTGGTCTTGAGCCTTAGTGGCGTATCTTCTGTAGCGGCCCTTTTGATACAGCCTCCTTTTATCCCGTCTTCACCCTCGGATCAACAATGCTGTACAATACATCCGAAAGGATATTGATGAGAACAAACAATGTTGCCGTTACCAGCACGCTGCCCATCACCACCGGAAAGTCAAGCTTATCCAAAGCGTCTACCGTTATTTTCCCGATCCCTTTCCAGCCAAAAATATATTCCACAAAAAAAGCGCCGGCCAGCAATTCGGCAAACCAGCCCGTAACTGCCGTAAGCACAGGGTTAATGGCATTACGCAGGGCATGTTTAAATATTACTTTTCTTTTGCTCAATCCTTTGGCGTATGCGGTGCGTATATAATCCTGGTTCAATACATCCAGCATGGCACTGCGGGTAAGCTGGGTAATGATGGCTAACGGGCGGATACCCAAAGTAAGTGCAGGAAGGATAAGATTTTTTAGAACAAGGTATTTTTCGCCGGTATAATCATCATATTCAAAATAGCTGCCGGTAAGGTTGAGTCCTGTATAGGGACCCAATACAATCGCAAAAAAATAAGCGATAAGAATGCCTGTAAAAAAAGAAGGTGCTGAAATGCCCAGCACGCTGGTAAAAACTGCCGAGGTATCCATCCATGTGTTTTGTTTAACAGCCGCCAATACGCCCAGCGCGATCCCGGCAACAGTGGCAAACAGCATAGCGGCCACCGCCAGCAGCATAGTGCCGGGCAGGGCTTCCATCAGTATGCCCAGCACATCTCTTTTGGTTTGGTAAGAATGGCGCAGGTAGGGCAGCTTTATGGCAAAATTGATCTTTTCATTGCCAATGAATAATCCTTTTAGTTCTTTTTCTTCAATTTCCTGTGCGGAATGGATGCTCACCGGCGAAATATCTTTTACATAATATACAAACTGCTTCCATTTGGGCTGATCTAAATACAGCTCTTTACGTATGTTTTGAATGGTAGCGCTGTCGCCGGTTTGCCCTAATACCAGGCGCGCCGGATCGCCGAAGCCCTGGAATAAAAAAAACACAATACCTACCACCCCTGCCAGAACAAGCAGCGCATAAACAATTTTACTGGTAAGGTATCGTATCAACGAATGCTGTTTAATTTACTATAGCCTGTATGGCTTCCTTAGCATGATCCCAATCGGCATAGCTCCACTTATTCCTGATCGTTCCGTTTTGCAGCAGGTACAACGTGGGGTTAGTGCGGGCTGCCGTTTTGACGGGCACTACATCACATTTTAAAAAGATTACATCCGGAGTGGTATTAAAATAAGCACTAACTTCTTCAGCGTTATTGGTAACCACGAACAGGTTTATTTTTTGCTGCTGCAGCACCGGGTATAAAGATTCAAAGTGCTTTACCCATTCGCCTTCGCCCGGATCATCTTTTATAAACACAAAAGCGCTGTAACCCGCATCGCTCAATACCTGCAGGGTAGTATCGTTTCCTGAAGCGGTAGTAAGCACAAAATCCTTTATGGCAGGCTCGGCGTTTCCTTTACGGATCACCTTGTCGTATCGTTTTACAAAATGATAAACGGAATCATCAAAATCATCAGGGAAGTTATCAGAAGTAAATTCAACCGTTGCGCCATCTTTTTCATACACAAAGCTGATTACCGTACTGTCGGGTATCGCATCAGGCGGTATCTTCATCTTTTCGGGAATATTACTTCCTTTTTTAAAAGGCAGGCAATCAGCAACAGGCAGATGCTTTAATACATACCATTGCAGCCATATACTAAAAACTACAGACAGGAGGATAATACATATGCTTCCAAATGACGATAATGCAGGCCTGATTTTATTGCGCCATGAAAAGATAAGCAGGATGAGTACCAGCAGCACGATATCTTTTATAAAAGAAGCTTTGGGAGTAAGGGGGATACAGTCGCCAAAGCAACCGCAGCTTCTGAATTTTCCCGACAGGTAAGCATAGCCGGTTAAAAAAGTAAAGAAAATGATCAGTACCAGTAAGAGCCAGCTAAATAACCGTATTTTCCAGCCCACGAGTACCGCCACACCGGCTACTATTTCAAATGCGATCATAATAACCGAGAAAGCCAGCGCATAATCGTTCATGGCGTGCATGAGGTTGGGCAACCAGCCCGCCTGCGCCCACACTTCAAAAAACTCCTGCATTTTATAGGCCAGTCCTAAAGGGTCATTGGCTTTTACCAGCCCCGAAAAAATAAAAAGAATACCAACAATGTATCTGGAAATGGTTAATATTGATTTCATGCGTAATGTGGCAAAGGATTTGGATGGTTATATTGTTAAAGGCTAAACTACATAATAATTTGAAGACTTGCTCAACTAAACCGGTTGAAATGGTTGTGAGCTGCGCTTCAAATTCCGGTATTACAAAAAAGGCGAAGCCTGCGGCGCCGCCTTTAATGATCTATGGGTGATACCGGTATTTTATTCTTCTTCAACGGGTGCATCGGGTGCGTTGCTTTTTACCGATGCAATACCATTGTCGCGGCCGGCCTCGCTTTCATACATCTGGCTTTTGCCAATTACCTGACCGTTGCTGGCTTTGAGATTGAAATAAGGCTTCCCGTTCTTGGCGGTCAGTTTCTCATAACGTGCATCGTCACCCGCATTTTTCTTTACGGAGTCAATGCCGTTTTGCCTGGCAGCCGTGGTGGTGTATCCTTCGCTGCTGAGGATTACCTGACCGTTGCCTGCCACCAGGTTAAAATAGTACTCCCCGTTACTGCCGGTTTTCGTTACGAATTTTCCCATGACATATATTTTTTTAGTGAAATTCAATATACGTTTTTTTACGGCTTTGGGTTATTATAAATCGCTTTAGGGGAAAAATAGTTGATAAGTAAAGCAGATTATTTCACATGCCAGGGTTGCCGGCCGGGATCAGGGAAAGGAGATACGCAATGGGCGTAAGCTTTTTTATGAAGCGGGTAATTAATTGATTTAATACGGCGGCCGGCGGCAGTTCCGTATTTTTGCAGCTATGCATAATAAATCGTATTCCTTACCGGATATCCTTTCCCGCTTGAACATTGAAGCGCTCAACGACATGCAGGTTGCTTCCGTTGCAGCCAATGAACAGCACAGCAATGTGGTATTGCTTTCGGCAACGGGATCCGGGAAAACACTGGCGTTTTTATTACCCATACTGGATTTGCTTGACCCGGAAAATAAAAAAACACAGGCGCTTATTGTAGTGCCGTCGCGCGAGCTGGCTATGCAGATAGAAAAGGTATTCAGGTCGCTGGGCACCTGGTATAAGGTAACCTGCTGCTATGGCGGTCATCTACGGGAAACGGAGGAAAATAATTTGCAGCAGCCACCGGCACTGCTCATTGGTACGCCCGGAAGACTGGCGGATCATATACGGAGGGGAAATATTACTACAGATACCATTGAAACCCTGGTGCTGGATGAATTTGATAAATCGCTGGAATCGGGCTTCCATGAAGAAGTGGCGTTCATTATTGGTTCTCTGCCGGCTTTAAAAAAGAGGATACTTACTTCCGCAACTGAAGCGGTTGAAATTCCTGCATTTATTGGATTGGAAGATCCTGTAAAGTTGA
>CAYVEI010000017.1:0-37821 GCA_964450515.1 uncultured Terrimonas sp.
TTTGTGGTAGACGGAGTGATTATTTCTGACAGAACCACTTCTATCGGAGGGTCTGTTGGAGCAGGGTATGATTATGGATCCAATATTAATGATATTAATTCTGCTGATATTGAATCTATAGATATCCTAAAAGGAGCAAAAGCAACCGTACTGTATGGAACAGACGCCGCTAACGGTGTAGTGCTTATTACAACAAAAAGTGGCCGTAATGCAAAAGGTTTTGGTATGACGGGCTCTTTTCAATATAGTGTGGAAAAACCCAGAAGTTATCTGGAATTACAGGATGAATACGGGCTTGGAGATAATATTTACGACACGCTCTATACCACGCTGAACGGACAAACAGTAAGAAGGATACCTAATAAGCGGTACAGCTTCGGTCCTAAATTCGATGGATCAGATATTATGTTCTATGATAGTTCAATGGTAAAGAACAGTCCACATAAAAGCTATGAAGACCTTTTTAGCGCCGGTAGTTCTTTTACATCCAACGTTGCCATAGCAGGGTCTAATGAAAAGGGAAGCTTAAGGGCTTCTTATACCAATTATAAATACAATGATATTATCAGCCCCAACTCCTGGCAAAAGAGAAATACCTTCAGTTTTAATGGCAATATCAAAGCTTCCAGTTTTGCAAGCTTTGAATTGATATCTAATATTTATAATATCACTTCTCAAAACAGAAGAGAATCAAACGGCGGTAATGTTGCCTGGGGCTTTCCTGTTGACTACAGCTATGATAAAGTGTATAACCTGTATACGGATGAAGCTGGTTACAGAAGGAACCTCGACTTATATGGTGTTACGGATGCCAGTAATTTAATTGGCGGCTATTTATGGGCATTGGATAAGAACCGGCAGAAGGATGATAAATTTCACATGATCACTTCAGCAAAGGCTACGCTTAATTTCACCAAGCATGTGTTTTTTGTAGGGCAGTTCGGGCTGGATTATGATAATACAAATTATACATCAGAAGTGAGCGTTAACCGTATTTTGCCAACTGTTCAGGGAGGTGGGTTTAGTGTTAGAAAAGAAAATAATACTATACAAACCTACCAGGGCTTACTCAATTATGATAACAGTTTCTTTAATAATGATTTTCGTGTATCTGGTTTTGGGGGCTTTGTTTATAGATTACGTACTACTGAAACTTTGGGAACCAATACAATTGGCGGGTTAAACTTTCCGGGGTGGTATTCATTTAATAACCAGGCTGGCATACCCGATGCGGGCAATGCCTACCTGCTTAGAAGCTATGGAAGAGGGAGTGATGTGTTGTACAGTGCTGTTGCTTCAGCCACATTGTCGTGGCAAAATGAGTTTTATTTAGACTTACAGGCCAGGCAGGACTGGAACTCGACCCTTCCTCCGGAAGATAACAAATATTTTTTTCCGGGCGCTTCCGCTACATGGAATTATACCGAGAGATATGAGATTCCATGGATGAACAGAGGGCAGGTGAGATTGGCATGGGCGGATGTAGGAAACGGCACCAGCCGCTATTTTGCCAATAACCAATACGGGCTTGGATATATTTCCGGAACCGGCGCCCAGGCTGTTATTGTTACTCCTCCCGGCAATATTTTACCCGGTGCTTTGCGGCCTGAACGAAAGAGAGAGTTTGAAATAGGGATCAATAACAGCTTCTTTAAAGGCAGCAGACTGACATTTGACCTTTCCTATTTTACCAATAATCGTTATGACCAGATCATTAGTTTGCCTGTTTCTCAATCATCCAGTTCCAGTGGATTGCTCATTAATGTGGGTAATACGCGAAATTTTGGATTTGAATTTTCTGTTATGGGAACGCCGGTGCTTACTAAAAACCTGAGGTGGGATGTTACATTAAATGGAGCAAGACAAGGGTCTAAAGTGCTGGATCTGTATCAGGACCTCACCCAATATAATTTAGGTAATCTGGTTAATGGTAGTTCTGCTTTTATAAGTGCAAATAAAGGAGAGCCTGTAGGAGAAATTAAGGCATATGACTATCTCCGCGATGAAAGTGGCAATAAAGTAGTAAATGCAAATGGCGTTTATTCTCTTGATTCAGATCCTACTAAAATGATTTCAAAAGGTAATATTATGCCCAGGCTGTTTGGAGGTTTATTATCTGATCTGCGGTATAAAAATTTCGCATTTCGCATAGCCTTAGACTATAAATACGGCGGCACTATTTTCTCCTATACCAATCAACGCTTATATGGTGTGGGACAATTGGAAGAAACGCTTAAATATCGCGATGAAGCCAGGGGTGGTATAGCTTATTACATTAATGGCGCAGGAGAAAAAATTGCCTGGCAGCATGATCAGGCAGCACCATCTGAATCAGTAAACGGAAGAGTATATCATGACGGATTGATACTGCCGGGGGTAAAATTGGGTCAGGACGATAAATATGTGCCGAATGACCAGATTATTGCTGCTTCCGCTTATTACCAGACCTATATAAATGACCTGGCTTCTTCTTTTCCTCCTGACAATATTCGTAAAAATGACTATATAAAGTTTAGGGAAATAGCTTTGTCTTATACCTTGCCCAATACGGTAGCCCAGATGATGAAGCTGCAGAGCCTTACGCTTACTGTTGCCGGACGTAACCTGTTTTATCTGTATAAAACGATACCTAATATTGATGTGGAAGCCGCCATAGGTGCAGATAGTTATGTTGAGAATACCGTATTTCCCGGACAGCAGACTTTTTCATTTGGAGTAAATGTTGCTTTTTAACGAATTTAAAAATTAAGAAATGAAACCTAAGATAATATATCTCAGTTTGCTTATTTTAACCGGAATAAGCTCCTGCAAAAAAGATCTTGAAGAACGTTTTTATAACCCCGATGCATTAAGTGAAGGGGTTACCGATATTGTTCCCGGGTTATTTACACGTACCATCAGTGAAAATAAAATATTTGTGCAGGATTATGGCGAATGGTACTACCTGATGAGTGGGGGAACCAGCATAACCGGCTATGCGCAAATCGCAAATCGCTATGTGTCTTACCGCTATGATTGGTTTGCTACCTATAATGATCTCACCACAGGTAATGGCTTTGACGATTACCCTATTACAGGGCAGAGTTATTTTGAAGGCAGCTACCGCCGCTTGAAAAGCTGGGAAACACTCAGAAATGAATGGGAAAAGCGCACCGGGCAAGATAAGTTGGATGCACAGTTGTATTATAAACTCATTACTCTTGTGAAAGATTACCAGAGCGGGAAGCTTGTAGACCTTTTTAACTCCATTCCTTATTTCAATGCTTTCCAGGCTGGTAATAATAGCCCTGAATATTGGTATCCGGCGTATGATGATCCCAAAGAAATATATAAATCTATCATTGCGGATTTAGGTAACCTCGCCGATTCATTCCAGATAGAGTACAACCAAATGTCAACTACGGCTAAACAAATATTTGTTCAGCAGGATGTTGTATTTAAAGGCAATATAGACAAGTGGGTACAATTTGCCAACGCTACAAGGCTTAAATTACTGGTTCGTATTGCGGGAGTTGATGAAGCTTATGCTAAACCTTTAATTCAGGAAACGCTGGGAAGACAACTGCCGGCAACTGATCTAACTTTCCCGATCTGGTTTGATACAGATCAAAAGAATGGGGGTGGTTTTTGGATGAGAGGATTATACGAAAATACATATGCTTCTTTTATTCCGTCTATTATACTCAAAAGGCTTAATTACGGTAATACAACGTACGAGCCCGGTATTGATGATCCGAGGCTTCCTGTAATTGCAATGCCTACCAAATACAACGATTACAGGCATATAACGTACAATATAGATGAGCAAACTCCTATCTATGATGGTGGTGACAGGTATTATCCCTATGCAGATAATTTGCCGGAAAGTTTTGCACAAAATGCATTTTCGCTCTATAATTTCGCTACGTTTACCCGCAACGACAAAATGCCGGTTTATATGTTCTCATTGGCTGAACTGGATTTGCTTCTTGCAGAAATTGCGTTGAAAGACCTGGGGAATACCGGTAAAGCAGCAGAAGAACATATAAAAGATGCAGTGATTCATTCCACTGATTTCTATTATGCATTGAATCAGTCAAGCGGTTTCAAAGACGATCCCGATGCCCAGGGAGCTGCTGCGCCGCTTTATCCTGCCAAGCCTTCAGCCAATGAAATTGCACAATGGGGAGATGTCATTAAAGCGAAATTCACACTTGCCGCCTCTGTAGAAGATAAAATGGAAATACTGATGCAACAGAAGTTTATTCACCTGAACATTTTGCACCCCTACGAATTATGGGCTGAGCTAAGGAGAACAGGACACCCTAAACTGGAGCCATTTACCTGGAGAGGAAATGTATGGAAGCCTTTCCCTGAAAGGGTTCGCTACCCATCTGACGAAACAAGAAGTAATGGCAGCAATCTTTCTAAAGTGTCTGCTGAAAATAACATGACTTCCAAAATATTCTGGGTACCTGCTAACAGAAATACAGATTTATACTGGGATGATTATAACTACGAATAAAGTATATTCCTGGTTGTTTACGAAAATGCCATTCCTTTAAAGGAGTGGCATTTTCTTTTCATTTTTTCTATTAGATTGCACAGTGGCACCAGCTTAATTTCCCGATGGGGTCTTCACAGCCTGGGAACTGCGAAAAGGGTGAAACTCCGGCGAATCGCCGGAGGCTCATCTCATAACATAGCCCTGCAGTGAGGCTTCAATGGCAACAAAATGGATTTACTTATTTTACTTCCAGCACCTCCTTCAGCCGTATATCCCTCGACGATGCCCCGATCATGATCGTAAATTCTCCGGGTTCTACTACTGTTTTCATTGCTGCGTTCAGCATGCTCAGCATTTCCGGTGTAATCGTAAATGTAATTTGTTTGCTTTCACCTGCTTTGAGCCACACACGCTGAAATCCTTTTAATTCCATTACGGGCCTGGCTACCGATGCAAGCTTGTCTGTAATGTATAATTGAACAACCTCATCACCATCAGCTTTCCCTGTATTTTTTACCATGCATTTTATTGTAGTGGTTTCACCAGGCACAATTGTTCTTTTACTGAACTCAGGATTGCTGTATTCAAATGTTGTGTAGCTTAACCCATATCCGAAAGGGAACAGGGGCAGCCCGCTTAAATTATTGTAATCATCGCCCCGCCCGGTGGGCTTGTGATTGTACACCAATGGCAACTGCGCTTCATGCACCGGAAAGGTTACAGGCAGGCGGCCCGCAGGGTTATAATCGCCGAATAAAACATCCGCAACAGCATGCCCGCCTTCTTCACCGGGATACCAAACATCCAGCACACCGTGTACTTTATCTAACCAGTTGTGCATGGTAACAGCGCTGCCACCCACTAATACCACCACCACCGGCTTACCGGTAGCGGCTACCTGCTCAATCAGCTCTTCCTGGCGTCCCGGCAGCGAAAGCATAGCCCTGTCCCGGAACTCACCTTCATGTATACCCGCTACTATTACAGCTATGTCCGACCTGCGTGCAGCGGCAACAGCTTCCTGTATCTTAGTATTCCAATCTGTAGTGATTGCTGCATTCCATACCAGCTTTATATGCGCATTGCCCACAGGCTCAAAAAATTCAACCCTGAGCGTATACGCTTTATCTTTTTCAAAAGTAAAATCAGACAGTAAAGTATTATAGCTGCGTTTTGTCCAGTTGTCAACAACGAGGCTGCCGTTAATGTATAAACGATAACCATCATTGCCTTCCAGTCCTATTTTGTATTTACCGGATACAGGCGCTTTTAGTATTCCCTTCCATCTAACAGAATAAAACTGCCGGGTAATGGCCGCATCGGGTGTAAATAATGTCCATGAAAAATTAATGGAAGCATCTGTTCTGGTAAGGGCAGGTTCCCCGCTGAGGCCGATATTGTTGAAGTAACTGCCCTGCAGTCCCGGCACTGTTTTGCCGTTTTCAATATGATGAAGATATTTTGAAGGAACAACTGTCCAGGCTTTCGCCTCTCTTCCCGGGCCCGGCACATAAGATACCTGTACGTTTTTCCCGGTTTTTTTACGGATGCCTTCCAAAATGGAAACCTTGTCATTCCCCGGTCCGCTGTATCCGCCCAGCCTGGCCGCTACGGCATCTTCTCCTATAACAGCTACAGAGCGGAGCGTTTTTGAAAGGGGTAAAAGATGCTTGTCGTTTTTCAGGAGCACAATGGATTTTGCCGCCGCTTCGCGGGCCAGCGCTTTATGCGTGGCTAATGATTTTACGATCGCCGTTTCTGCAACGTAAGGTTGCTCAAATAAACCCAGCTCAAATTTGGCGAGCAATACCCTCGACACGGCATCGTCTATTCTTTTCATATCTATTTCACCATCTAAAAAAGGAGGAATAAAAAGTTTATAGTGGTCATAAGCGGTTTGAAAAATAACATCAAGCCCCCCGGTAATGGATTGCTGTGCCGATTCGGGATAATCCTTCGCCGTATTATGCAGCACTACGGTTCCCCCCGTAGCGCCGGCATCGGAGATCACAAAACCTTTAAAGCCCCATTTATCTTTAAGCGTTTTATTCAGCAGCCAGTCGTTCGCACTGCTGGCAGTGCCATCTAATGAATTGTAGGCGGTCATTACGGAGCGCGATCCTCCGCGTTCAATGCAGGCCCTGAAGGGCGGGAGGTAAATTTCTTCCAGCAGGCGTTCATTGAAATGAATGGGATAGCTGTCGCGGCCGCCATCGCCCACGTTGGCAACAAAATGTTTGGGAGTGGTAATGATATCCATCTTTTCGAAAGCGCTTACAAAAGCCACACCCATTTCACTGCTCAGAAAAGGGTCTTCGCCGTAGGTTTCCTCTGTACGGCCCCAGCGCACATCGCCGGCAATATTTACAACGGGCGAAAGGATTTGCCGTATGCCGCGCATTTTTGTTTCCGTTGCAATAGCATGGGCAACACGGCTCATCAGTGCTGTATCAAATGTGGCAGCCAGGGCAATGGCCTGCGGAAAAGCGGTAGCGCCATCGCGCACCAGTCCGTGCAGCGCCTCATCAAAAGCGATGACGGGAATGCCCAGCCTTGTTTTTTCAACGAAATAGTGTTGAATACCGTTGATCTTTCTTGCCAGCGATAGTGTATTTTCCGACGCGCTGTAGGTCAGCAATTGTTGTACGGCATTACCATCTTTTGAGCCGGCATTTACCTGGAATCCGAAAATGCCGTTTTTATATTGTCCGGGAAGGGTATCATCTATATTCCCGGGTATCATAAATAATTGCCAGAATTTTTCTTCAATGGTCATTCTTTGAAGCAGGTCCTGAACTCTTTCTGCCGCAGGAAGTGCCGGGTTTTTGTAAGGTAACAGGCGCTGTGCCGGAAGCAGGAAAGGGGAAAATAACAATAGTATGGCCGGGAGAAATATTTTTGCGTTGAGCATAACAGGAATATATGAAACACTAAAAATACAAATAATACGGGCTTGTGTGGCTGTTAGGTATCAGGTATCAGCCTTCAGAATTATACTGAATAATGTGAATCCTCCTTCTTGTATTGCTCGTGGCTCGTAGCTGATTGCTGATAGCCTTCCTCTATTTTCGTTCCGCACGTGCGGGATCAGGCTTCTGATTTTTTGATTTATAGTTTATAGTTAGTGGTTTACGGTTGCATTTCGCTTCGGATTTCAAAATTTAAATCTTCGGATTTATAATTTATCTACCCCGGCGGACAGGTTTGGTTCTTGTGATTTGGTTCTTGGTGCTTTTTTCGGGTTACAGGTTCCG
This sequence comes from uncultured Terrimonas sp., assembly GCA_964450515.1. Lineage (GTDB taxonomy): Bacteria > Bacteroidota > Bacteroidia > Chitinophagales > Chitinophagaceae > Agriterribacter. The sequence goes on from CAYVEI010000017.1 coordinate 7,741, forward strand.
GGTTTCAGGATGCAGGGAATATCCGTTGCTGCAATTAGATCAGGTATCAGGTTGGGCGAATACTAACGATAGAGTGAATACCTGAATAATGAGTGGTGCGGAAATCATAAGGCGTACATCATGCATTCCTCTGTGAAATTCTATGTACCGCTGTGTCTCTGTGGTTCATTGTTCCACAGAAAATGCCGCAGATGCACAGATTTAATCTGCGTATCTGCGGCTAAAAAATAAAGCGTGCTGCCTGATTTGATTCGGGCAGAATACAGGTTTTATGCTTCCTGTTCAGCCCGTACAGGATTGGTTACGTCGAGCACCTTATATTTCTTTAGTCCTGAAGGCATTTTCCATTCCACCTCATCGCCTTTTTTAAATCCTATTAAAGCTGCGGCCATAGGGGTAAGAATAGAAATTTTCTTTTGCTTGATATCGGCATGGGGAGGCATTACAATAGTAAGATCAGTTGCTTTTTTAGTTGCCGTGTCCTCAACCCGCACTTTTGAGTTAAGCCTTATGGTATGCAACGGCAAAGCGTTATCTTTTACTACAATAGCCCTGCTCAGTTCGTAAGCGAGGGTCATTTCCTCTTCCATATCGTTTACCAGCGATATACCTACCAGTTGTTTCAGCAGGCGATAATCTTCTTCGCACAGCAATACAGGGGTTTTTTCAGCTTTCATAACATCGTTTTTAAAGTATTAAAAAATATCAGAAAAGTATTAAAAGTGTTTTTTAAAATATAAAATGCGGTTTTACCCGTTTAATGCTTTATTACTTCTTTTACTTAGCTTTTTTTTGTGAAAATAATCGGACAAAACCTTTTTGTGCCGGGCCCTGAAATAGATGATCGGTCCCGCAGAAATTAAAAATGCAATCAGCCATAACCACAACTTCTCCGTAATAACGCCGGTAATAAGAATAGCGATATTTAAAGCATAAATGCAACAAAGGAAAATAACCCTTACCGGCAAGGCTATCATATTTCGTTCCATAAAAAATTGATTGAGGTAAAACAATAAGAATAAATAAGGATATGCCCCCGAACTACAGTATTATTTAAATAAAGTCCGGGGTAAGCGTGTGGAAATCCTTAAAATTTGAAATATAGTATTGCTTTTCGCAGAAGCTGCGAAACGGGAGAATAACATCCGTATACACAGCGTCCGGCACAGGGAAATGTTTCTCCCGCGTAAGTGCAAAACCGCGATATGTAGTATACGTTGTCATTTTAAGCAACTGCAAATATACGTAATATATCCTTAAAATATCGTTATAAGTCTTTCGAATTAAATTTCCGAAGTGATAGCCACAGGGGGGCAACAAACCAGGTTACTAAAACAAGGAACGCGAGCACAACTCCTAATTGTGTGCCAAAGAAATTCCTGAATATAGCGCCTGTATACCCCATCAGGGCGGAAACATCCATTTGCAGTAAAATTAAAATACGGCTCAGGTCAACAGGGTTTAAAGCACTTACACCTACCATTGCTTTCTCAAGCGGGTAATCGGCAAACTGGAATAGCAGGAATAATATTATGCCGTCGAAAAGTAAAGCAAAATACAGCCAGAGCAAAATTACTTTGCCAATTCCTTTTGCTTTATCCCTTGTAGTAACGGATGCAAGCAGGGCAATAGCGACAAAGATCACGGAAAGCAATAACCCGGTAATGAGCATCATTATTCCTGTAGGCGTAGGCTGGTACAGGAGGATAGGTATGCCGGCGCCTATAAAAAAAGAAAGGGAAAGCGATACGGCCAGTCCTGAAAACAAGCTGAACCAGATGGTTTTTCTTTTGAGCGGCTGACTTACGAGCAGTTCAATGAATTCAGCACTGTTGTACGTATATATAGTAGAAAAAACCATGCTTACTAACGGAACAATGAGCAATACCACATTCAGCAGGCTCAGCAGACCTTTTGACGCATTGTCTTCAAGGTTAAATACGCTTAACGACATCACCAGTAAAAAAGCGGTATAGGCAATTACAATTTTGTTGCGCAGGATATCTGCTATTACGTATTTAATTATTTTTTTCATGATACGTTAGTTTGTCATTATGCTGGCAATGGCTTTTGTTAGCTGGGTTTCACCCGTATCGGCATGCAGCGCGGCAATGCTTTTGTGAAATCGTAACCTGCCGTCCTGCATATAAATTACCTGGGTAACCAGGTCGTCTAATTCACTTAAAACATGCGATGTAATTAAGATAAGCTTGCCTTTTTCTTTTTCGGCAATGATCTTTTCCTTTAATATACCGGAAGCCACAGGGTCAAGCCCTGCGGTGGGCTCATCTAATATAAGCACCGAGGGGTTAAAAAGGAAAGCGAGGGAAGCGCTTACTTTTTGCCGCGTGCCGCCGGAGAGGGTGCGCATTCGCTTTTGCATTAAAGCGTTTAATCCAAATGCTTCAATAAGCGCTTCATCTGTTTTTGTGTTTTTAGCTTGCCGGATATCCCGCATCATGTCTAATACCTGCCCTATCGTCATGTTTTCGGGATACCGGCCAATCTGGGGCATATACCCTATATCTTTCCGGTATTCCCAGTTGTGTAAAATATTTTTTCCGTTAAAGGTAATGAAGCCGCTGTCGGGAACCACCATACCCAGAATGGTTTTTGCGAGGGTGGTTTTGCCGCTTCCGTTGGGCCCTATCAATGCAATGCATTCTCCTCTGTTACAGGTAACAGAAACATCGTCTAACGCTTTTAGCTTTCCAAATTTTTTCGATACGTTACTTGTAATAATCATAGCGCCAAAGGTTTCATTAAAGGATGATCGTCTTTGAGGTTTTCGGGGGTAAGGCTGGGCAAAACCTTTTCCGTTTTATCAAGCAGGGTGGTAATAAAGCTGCGGAACAGCATCATGGCCGGCGGGTTCCTTTCAACGATCATTGAATACATGCTTACCGGACGGTAGGGTATATCACCCACCTTGTCTTTATCCAGGTCGTATCCTTCATATTTATCCCAGTAATTATATTTAAAGGTATTCAGTACCAATGAACCATTGGTGCCAATATCAAAAGTGTTGCCAATGAAATTATTTTTTTCCAGCTTTATATCCATGCAGCTCGCCTGCATTTTAATGGCCCATCCATTGTTTTTAAATATGTTTTTCTCCATTTCAATGCGGCTCGATCCATCCATGAAAATACCGCTGGTATTTCCTTCAAAACGATTCCCTTCTATGACGCCGTCTGAAATTTCTTTTAGCAGCAGACCGTAAGCCGCATCGCCCCAGTTGTCTTCAAAGCGGTTATTCTTCATCGTTACATTCCGGGTATACATAACGGCTACTCCTGCGCCGTTGTTACGGAAAATGTTTTCGGTATAGGTATTATTGTGTGCAAACATAAAATGCAGGCCATACCGCAGATTCTTTTGCACCGTATTTTTTTCGATCAGGGAATGAGTGGCAAATTCCAAGTAAATACCATCGCGGTGTCCTGTAACCTTATTGTTGCTGATGAAGATGCTGTCGCTTTTCCAGCAATGAATACCGTTGCCTGATAACTGCGTTTCTACACTGGAAGCTGTTATATTGTTGTTTTGTATCGTGCATTGCCGTCCCTGCTGCACATAAATGCCGAAAAAATTATCTTCTAATATATTATTGATAACGGTAACATCGTGGGTATTATAAATTTTAATACCCGCAATATCAACCATAGAAGAATGTCCTGAGTTCCGGATAAGGAATCCGTCAACGGTTACATTAGGCGATTTTACAGACAGGAGCTCATGTTTTTTTTCTCCGTCTAATACCGGGTGATTGAGGCCTTTGAGCACGATAGACTTGCTGATAATAATATTACCCTGCCGGTATATGCCTTCGCTTACCAGCACGGTATCACCGGCCGCAGCCATATCAATACCCTGCTGTATAGAAGTAACTGTTTGACCTTTACCCACTTTTATGGTTCTGGCAAATGCCTGCGCGGGGAGCATTGCTGCAAGTACAAAATAGAGTATAATATATCTGTTCATATCACTTATCACGTTCCGGCTGCATCATTTAAAATAGGTCTTAAGGCAGTATTGCTTTCCAGGTTACTGTGGCGCCTGTAAAATGTTCTGCAGTGGCTTTTTGATCCGCTGCATTGGAAAAGGCAGCTATGTTTCCGCCCATCGGGCTTTTTAACGCTTCGCTTTTTAACAGCAGCGCGTCTTCGGCCATGAGCCACTGTTCGGGCTGGCTGAAGTTGGCAAGGTAATAATTTTTAACGGTGCTTTTATCCCATTGGGGGGAAGATACAAATTCGAGCATACAATGAGCGTCATCAAATTTATATAGTTTTCCTTTTTGAGTAATGAGCTCGCAGGCGAAGCGGGTATCGCTGATGCCCATTTTGCAAAAGCTGCACTGATCAATACCGGCTTTAATGGGTTCGGGGCCGGAGCTGCAGGACGTGAAGGCGAAAACGGAAAACAGGGACAATGCAACCACGGGCATCGAATATCTTTTTAATTTTTTTTGCCTGCGAAATTCAAGCGTGCTGCAGGCCAGCAGCACAACACCGGTTCCTATGAATATCCATCCTCCTGATGCCGGTATAGAATAAGCGCCAAAATTAAGCAGTTGCTTGAAGCCGATAAGCGGGGGCTGGTAAGCCATGCCGGGCACTTTAATAGCGGCATTAGGATCGAGGTTATGACCGTAATCGTATTCCCATTTCCAGAAATCAATCATGGCTACGATGCCGAATATTACAAAAAGAATAAAAACGGTATACAGCATACCGCGTTTGCCTGTGATGGCGGTTAACAGTATAAGCAGGCTAAAGAGCCCGATGAGGTAAGGCAGTACTTTAAACTCTATAAAATCATCGGTGTGCAGGGTTTTCATGCCAATATAGTGGTTCAGTCCATTAATGATATCTACATTACCGGCAAGCTTGTCGGCATATATGAACAACCGCAAGCCTTCGGGGTATTGCGGTGCATCTAAATCTATCTGCCATATTGGAAGGTAGTTCACTGCAAATAAGGCAATAGCGCAAATACCTAATATAACCCGGAGGCTTCCTTTTATCTGGTTCTTTTTCATCCTTATATCTTTTGTTTTTTTACCCGCATAGCATTTAACGCTTTATCGTTTTCATTTCGTAAGGCCGGCTTAAAAGAGAACGGAATACAGTGCCCCTGTATTTGTACAGCAGGCAACCGTATTCCGTTGAAATGTTTTACTGACCAGCCGGTGCGTCGTCTGCCGGTAAATTAGTACCTGTGCTAAAGGTAAGCGGTACTTTGCTTCCTGCAGGAGATACTCTTACATAACCCGACATTTCCTGGTGCAGGGCACTGCAGAAGTCGGTACAATACATCGGAAATATACCTACGCGGTCAGGCACCCATTTAAGGGTAGTGGTTTCTCCGGGCATAACAAGCAGCTCACCGTTATCGGCGCCTTTTATGGCAAAGCCATGGGGCACATCCCAATCCTGTTCTAAGTTGGTAACGTGGAAATACACTTCATCGCCCATGCGTACACCTTCTATATTATCGGGTGTAAGGTGAGAGCGGATTGCCGTCATATATACATGCACTTTATTGCCTTCCCGAACTACTTTGGTTTCTTTTTCTCCTTTGGCTACATAGGGGTGCTTGTTGTCTTCAATCTTAAATATCTTAAGCGAATTGTCCTTCACTTTTTCCGCTCTTACTGCCTGCGCATAGTGGGGCTCGCCAATAGTGGGAAAATCAAGGATCAGTTGCATTTTATCGCCCGATATATCATAAAGCTGTGCGCTTTGCGACAGTTCCGGCCCGGTAGGCAGGTACCTGTCTTTGGTGATCTTGTTATAAGCGATAACATATTTTGCATCGGGCTTCTTAGAGTCGCCACCGGGTATCATCAGGTGACCTACAGAATAATAAGTAGGTACGCGGTCAAGCACTTTAAGATCCTGAATATTCCATTTTACCAGTTCGGAAGATACGAACATGGAAGTGATCGCATTTCCTTTTCCGTCGAACTCGGTATGTAAGGGGCCTAAGCCCGGTTTTTGTACTTCACCATGCAGGGCGGCTTCATATTTAATTACAGGAATATTGCCGAAGGTACCTTCAAAAGCCTTGTCTTCTATGGCTTTTATCATTTTAGTGAAAGAAAACACCGGTATCAATGCGGCCAATTTACCGCTGCCTACTATATATTCTCCTGTGGGGTCTACATCGCAGCCATGCGGCGATTTAGGACATGGAATAAAGTAGCAAAGTCCTTCCAGTTCCCGTGAATCCAGCACCGTTACTTCTCTTCTTATTTCGGAAGTAGCGGTATGGGTTTCTTCACTGAAGCTGTTGTGCGCGTATTTTACCTGCACTTTTTTACCTTTCCCGGCTTTCAGGTATTCTTCCGCCTTTTTCCAGTTCACCGCCATAATGAAGTCTTTGTCGTTTTTTGACGCATTTACTTCTAACAGGGTATTGGCGCCTTCCGTATTATAGCACGAGAAGAAGAACCAGCCGTGTGAAGGCCCCTTACCGGCATGGCTCAGGTCGAAGTTTACACCCGGCGTTTCAATCTGGAAAGCGATCTCCATATTGCCGTCGTCCTTATTTACACTTACAAATGTAACGTTGCCTTTAAAATTTTGTTTATAGGTATTAATAGGAACATCACCGTTACTGTTATCTGCAGGAACGCTGAAGCGGGTACCCGCAACAACGTATTCCGTATTTTCGGTAATGAAAGGAGAAGAGTGGTTGCCCCCGCTATTCGGCAGTTCTAATATTTCTGCTGTACGGAATGTTTTAAGGTCAACCCGGGCTATACGCGGGGTGTTATTTCCATTTACAAATACCCAGCGCCCGTCAATTTCACCATCGGTTTGCGACATGTTAACGTGGTGCAAATCGTCCCAGGGAACAAAGCCATGGGAAGTGTTGAGCATAGGCTTGGTTTCTTCACTAAAGCCCCATCCTTTTTCGGGGTCTAAAGAAAATACCGGGATTACTCTCAGTAAACGCCCCGACGGTAAACCGTAAACAGATAACTGTCCGCTAAATCCACCTGAAACAAAGTTGTAAAACTCGTCATACTTTCCAGGGGGTACGTATACTTTTTCTGCAGCATTGCCGCTTACAGCAGTTCCGGCACTTTTAGGTTTACAGGCATTCATGCCGCCAAGCAGTATTGCCAGAGCAAAAGCTGCTAATGCACTTTGTACAAGTTTCATATTTGAGGTGTATTTTTAAATAAAAAATGAAAACATTTCATTTTATTTTACCCCGTCGTTCTGCCGCATAAACTCCACCAAATGTCTTGCATCATCATCACTCAGGCTTTGATTTGGCATGCGCACCAAACATATTTCCAACTGGGCCTGCAGTTCGGGATCCTGGTCTATCATGGCATCGGGGTTGGTAATAAAATTCATCAGCCACTCGGGCTTGTGCTTATTGCTTACGCCCTTCCATCCGGGGCCTACTAATCTTTCATCGCTGAGCTTATGACAACTGGCGCATTTTACTTCGTAAATCTGCTTGCCGCTTTGAGCCATTGCCAGGTCTAACGACGCAGGCAGCTCTACATTTTCAAACTTGCCCTCGCCTCTTTTGGGGTCATAACTGGGATTGCCGCTTTCGGTTGATTCGGTAGTGGCGGCGGATGTATTGGCATCTTTGGTTTCGCCCGGGTTGCCACAGGCGTAAATGGTAAGTGCGATAACACTGGTAACAAATAATTTTTTCATACAATTTTTTTTATAAACACAAGATTACCAAGTATATTTTAATTATTATATGCGTGAAATCATATTGCAAATGTTGAGTAACTTGGGCAATAATTGAATGATGGTTGTCAAAAAACAATATGATACATGTCAGGTTGCCTGCTGTATGCAAAAAACGAATTGCTTATTAAAGCTATACAACGATGATCGTAAATACTGACTTGCTGGTTTCGTATGGCGCTTCTGTTAAAGAAGTGGCTAAGGGGGAGGTTATTTACCAGGAAGGTGAGGCGGCTTTATTTTATTTTCAACTGGTAAAAGGCCGTGTGAAGTGGATGCATATTGATGAGGAAGGCCGGGAGTTCATTCATGATATTGTTGAAGCGGGTGAGCCTTTTGGAGAGGGTCCCTTATTTGCCGGCGATTTGTATGATGCAACAGCGGTGGCAGAAGATACTTCAACACTTGTACGACTGAAACTGTCTCTTTTTCAGCAGTTGCTCGATGATCATCCGGACATTCATTTCGCTTTTACCAGGTTATTATCCAGGCGTCTCCATTTCAAGCTGCTGCTGGTAAAAATGCTGGCAAACTGTAACCCCGAGTACCGGCTCGTTACGCTGCTGAGCTATCTTGTACAACATAAAAAAAATGTTTGCTTTACCTGCAATAAGCTTTTGCTCACCCGCAAGCAGCTCGCCGGCATGGTAGGACTGCGCATTGAAACCGTTATCCGCACGATGAAGCAACTGGAGCAAAAAGAATTGCTTTCTATAAATAAAGGCAAGGTATACATTGGGAATATGACCTAAATCATATCCTGTTGACTGATTAGTTCGTTTTTTTGCAAAAAATTCCGGCGTATGATCAAAAGTTTAATCGGGTGGTTCAGGATATCCGTTTTTAACTTGATGCTTGTTGCCTTCATAGGCGTTTTACTAAGATATAAAATCGCGTATGCGCTGCCCATTGTGCATCAGAAACATTTGCTTCACGCCCATTCGCATTTTGCATTTACCGGTTGGGTAACACAAATATTAATGGCGCTGCTGGTATCGCGGTTATATACCGGGCAGCAAAATCCATTTAAAAAATACGCCCCTGCATTGTACGCCAATCTTATTGCAGCCTATGGTATGTTGTTTACTTTTCCCTTCCAGGGATACGGAACTTACTCTATCAGCTTTTCTACTTTATCTATTTTTGTTGCTTACGCGTTCGCCGTTATGTATTGGCGCGACATCAACCGGGAAAAACAAAAAAGTGCCGGTGATGCCTGGTTTAAAGCCGCTCTTTTCTTTAATGTTATTTCCTCTGCAGGCGCCTTTGCCCTTGCTATAATGATGGCTACCAAAACAGCGCATCCAGACAGGTACCTGGCCGCCTCCTATTTTTTTTTACATTTTCAGTACAACGGATGGTTCTTCTTTGCCTGCATGGGATTGCTGGTGCATCAAATAGATGCCTGGGGCATGCGTTTGAGCCAGCATAAAACGATATTCTGGTTGTTTACCCTGTCCTGTATTCCGGCTTATTTTTTGTCTGCGCTGTGGCTTCCCATTCCTTTGTGGGCGTATATACTGGTTATTGTTGCCGTTTGTTTCCAGCTTGCCGGGTTTTCTCTCTTAGTGAGGGCGGTTAAGGAACATTTCAAACAGTTGAAGCCGTTTATTGCCCCGTTAGGCAAATGGCTGCTTGGGTTATCGGGTATTGCGCTAACGATCAAGCTTTTATTACAAACGGGTTCTATTATTCCCGAACTGAGTAAGCTGGCTTTCGGTTTCCGTTCTATTGTTATCGGTTATTTACATTTGGTTTTACTGGGGGTAATTACCCTTTTTATACTCGGATATGTGGTTATTAACCGGTACATGCGGATTACCAGGGCGGCCGTAACCGGTATAATTATTTTTATTGCGGGTATTTTCCTTAACGAGCTTATATTATTCATACAGGGTACAGGGGCCATCAGCTATACCAGCGTGCCTTATACGAACGAAATGCTTCTGGGAGCCGCGGTTTTACTGTTTGCGGGGCTATTGATACTGAGTATAAGCCAGCGGCAGGAGAAAGCACCGGAATAGCGGCACTGATTATTAATTTTTTAATTCAATTTTTTATGTACCCAAACCCACACCACAAATTTCATATCCCTGTAATGGGACTTGCCTTTACGATAGATAGTCCTGTAAAGGTTGCCCGCTTTGGCATAGCATCGGTTGTTTCCATTATTGAAGACCGGCTGATTGAAACCATGAGGAGTTATTATTATCCTTTTGCCAACCTGCCTTTTGTTCCTATTACTACAAAGGAAAAAGATTATCGCTCCAAAAGAATTACGGATTACCTGAACCTGGTTAATCATATCGTTAACGTGCAAATACAGAAGCTGAAAAATGAAGTTTTTGAGGCGGGTTCGGAGGTCATGAAATATTTTGAAATGCTGCCTGATGATAATAAAGCGAAGCAATTGTACAGGCGGATGATGCATACGGAAAGCGGGCCGGAAAAGGAAGGTATGGAAAACTGGTTACGCAGCCAGGTTATCCCCGGCAGCATTGATGTAAACATCATGACGAAGTTAGATAAGAATAATTTTGATAAAGCAGGAATATTAGTGGAGGATGGCTCGGACGCCGTATCGGCGCTGAGGGGCTATGCAGATAGCGATCTTTCCAACTCTTCTGTTGTTTTTTCTGCTGGGATGAATCCGCGGTTGTATAATTTCCTGGAAAAATGCGATCAGTTTGATGCAGATGATAATGGCTGTTTCCATAAGAAAATCATTATCAAGGTAAGCGACTACCGGTCAGCGCTGATACAGGGAAAATACCTGGCCAAAAAAGGGATATGGGTCAGTGAGTTCAGGATCGAATCGGGCTTAAATTGCGGAGGTCATGCTTTTGCAACGGAGGGTTACCTGCTCGGACCAATCCTCGAAGAATTTAAAGCTAAAAAAGAAGAGCTTACCGCAACGCTGTTCGGATTGTATAATGCCGCTGTTCAGCTAAAAGGCCGGAAAGGGTTTAACCAGCCTCATCCCATAAGCATAAGCGTGCAGGGAGGAATAGGCACGGCGGAAGAAGATGCTATGCTGCATGATTATTACGGCGTTGCCAGCACAGGATGGGGAACACCGTTTTTGCTGGTACCGGAGGCCACAACGGTAGATGAAGCTACATTGGCGTTATTAAGTAAGGCCAAAACAGAAGATATAGCGCTGAGCAATCATTCTCCTTTGGGTGTGCCGTTTCATTATCTTAAAGGAACAAGTGGCGCAAGGGAAAAGCTTGAGCGCATTCAAAAAGGAATTCCGGGAAGTCCCTGTACGGAGAAGCACCTGGTATCGGATACGGAGTTTACAAAAGACCCTATTTGCACTGCATCGGCCAAATACCAGAAATTAAAGATCGCACAGTTGCAGTCGCTGCAACTGCCGGAACAGGAGCGCGAAGAGCAAATTAAAAAGGTGTTGGATAAAGAATGCCTGTGCATAGGATTAAGCAACGCGGCCCCTTTGCAGTATAAAACACCTTTTCTTAAGCACCTTACGGCAGTTACCATTTGTCCCGGACCTAATATCGCTTATTTTTCGGATGTTGTATCGCTACAAACCATGACAGAGCATATTTATGGAAGAACAAATATTATAACAGCTACTGACCGCCCCCACATGTTTATAGCGGAACTGTTACTATACGTCAGTTATCTCAAAAAACATTTGGAAGAAGATGCCGGTACTATTCAAAATCATAAAGTAAAAAAATATTACAGTGGCTTCTGTCAAAATCTTATAAATGGGATAGCTTACTACCGCGGCTTACAACAGTCCATTGGTTTGGGTGAACAAAATTTTAACGAAGCGCTGTGTGAAGCAGAAAATGAGATTTACGCTATGAATGAGCAGTTTTCTATAACTGATTTTAGCATTACATAAAATAGGGATACGGCTACCGGCAAGGGTATGCTGTTGTATACCTTTCCTATTTCGTTAATTGTTGATTTTGCCACTAAGGCACCAAGACGCAAAGCATTTTCCTTTTTGACCGCTATGCTTTTCTTACATAATTACTTTGTGGCTAAATTGCTTTTTATGATCGCCCCCCAAAGCAGGTTTAAACCGTCATCGAAAACAAACGGGTGGAAGGCGCTTTGGCAATCAGCCTCAGGTCGAAAGCCATGCAGATATTGCGTAAAAAAGACCGGCCTTCGGGGTTTACGATTATTTTATTTTCTGTTATCGTTACCAGTCTGTCATCTTCCAGCGCTGTTAATCTTTCTGCGATACCCGGGAAACGGTCTTCCGGCATCCACCCGGTTTCCAGGAAGCACATCAGGTTAAGAATATGACGGCGGATCTTGAGGTCTTCTCCTGTTAAAATATGTCCTTTCACTACGGATAATGCACCGCTGTTTATTTTTTCATAATAAGCTTCAACCGTTTTCTCATTTTGGGCGAAGGCATACCAGCTATCGGATATGGCAGATACGCCCAGCCCGATCATTACCTGCGTGGCAGAAGAAGTATAACCCATAAAATTCCGGTGGATCTTTTTGCTGCGCACCGCCTGGTATAAACGGTCCGAAGGCAGGGAAAAATGATCCATGCCAATTTCTATATAACCTGCCTTTTCTAATAATGCTTTAGCAGTTGTATAGAACTGCAGCTTCAGTTCACCCGGTGGGAGATCATGTTCATCAAAGCCACGCTGCCCCACGCCTTTTACCCAGGGCACATGCGCATACGAATAAAATGCTATCCTGCCGGGCTTTAGCTCAAGGGTAAGCGCGATATTCCTACGCACGTCTTCTAATGTTTGAAAAGGGAGGCCGAACACGAGGTCGTGGCTCACACTTTCATAGCCGGTTTCTATGGCCGTTTCCGTTACGTTTTTTACGTTTTCAAAAGGCTGAATGCGATGGATGGCTTTTTGTACTTTTTCATTATAGTCCTGCACGCCAAAGCTTACCCGGCGAAAGCCTAAATTATATAAGGTTTGTAAATGTTCCCTGCGGGTATTATTGGGATGTCCTTCAAAGCTGAATTCCCTTTCGGCATGTACGGTGCAGCCTGATAAAATACCATCTAACAGTTTTTTTAAATGGATTGGCGAAAAGAAAGTAGGCGTTCCCCCGCCCAGGTGTATTTCACGGATCACCGGTTTCTCCCCGAAGCTGAGCCTGTACATATCCCATTCTTTTAAGAGCGCTTCAATATAGGGCTCTTCCACGCTGTGCTGCCTGGTAATGCGTTTGTTACAGGCGCAGAAAGTACAAAGGCTTTCGCAAAAAGGCAGGTGAATATATAGGCTGATGCCCTCCTGCAGGTTGCTTTGGCTGAAAGATTGCCGGAGCCCGGATATCCATTGCGGAATGGAAAAGCCGGCTTCATCCCAATACGGAACGGCAGGATAGCTGGTATATCGCGGCCCCGGAACGTTATATTTTTGAATAAGCGCTGTATCCATTATTTTCAGGCGGTAGCCAAAACCTTGGCATTGGATGCATTTTTAAATATAACCGGCAGCAAACCGAATACTTTAAAATGCATCCTTTGCCGGATTTCATCATCAGTAAAGCAAAGTTTACTGTTTTCCCGTAGGGAAACGGTAACCTGGATCATGTGCGGAGCTGACAGGAAACAGTTTTTTTGATAATAGAGGATAAAAAACTCTTTTATTATTAAATTGTCTGTTAACTTTGCCCGCATAAACGGGTTATACATGTTTTCAAAAACTTGTGAATATGCGCTCAGGGCAATGTTATTTGTAGGGCAAAAGTCGAAGGACGGAAACAAAACGGGGATCAGGGAAATTGCAGAGGGAATTGATTCACCCGAGTATTTTATAGCTAAAATTTTGCAGGAGCTTAGTCGCAAAAATCTCATACAATCACTGAAAGGTCCTAACGGAGGCTTTTACCTCGATGAACGGGGTATGGAATGCAGCCTGGCTGATATTGTTAAAGCGATAGACGGCGATAAGATTTTTTTGGGCTGCGGGCTGGGATTAAGAGAATGTTCAGAAAAAAACCCCTGCCCTATACATAACGAGTTTAAGAAGATCAGGAAGGAAATGCACGACATGCTTCAGTTGGCTAAGCTTAATGAGTTTAATGAACAATTGGAAAAGAAATTAACCTTTTTAAGAAGAGTATAATTTTTTATGAAAAAGAAATGGTACGTTCAGTTCATCAAAGTACTGCTTTCAACAGCGGGATTGATCAGCTTTTCTTCAGTGTACGCTCAAACCGCAGGGAAACCGGCTTTTTATTTTACACATCTCAATGGTTTACTGCTCTTCCTTTTTGTGCTGATATTTTTTATGCTCGCCGCTGTGATGTACCTGAAATTTAAAACCGGGGAAATGATTAAAATGAACAGGAGATTAAAACAGCGGAATGCGGATAAAAATTTTGACAGGTACATCACCGACCTGAACAGCAAACAAATTGGGGCGTATTTGAATTATAAAAAGAATAGCTCCCCGCCCGGGGCCGCTTCGCCCCAAAATACCGGTACCCTGCTTAAAGGCCTGTTTATTTTGCTTTTGCTGTCGCTGAACAGCAGGTGGTTATTTGCGCAGGAGGCCGTGCCGGATAAGCGTTCTGTTCTGGGCGAAACGGGTATTATTATAACCATCGTATTGTTGCTTATTCCTATTAGCGCGGGTATTATATTTATGGTCATCAAGGTGCTGAACCTCATTAAGCAAAACCGTAACCGGTTAAATCTTGCCGAGGCCGACCAGTTGGCCGAATATCTTTCTACTCCTCCCGATGAAAATACACGCACCGCTTTGCTTAAACGAAAGGAGGCATTGGATTATGAGCTTACCCATAATGAGCTGTCGGGTAACCTTCCCCCGCAGGATACAAAGGGGCTGATCAGCAGTGTTAGCGTAAACAGCGCATTGCCCATGGTAACCCAAAAGAAAAGAGCCGCAAAGCGGCCTCATATTGATCATGAATTAGCCAGGCTGGTACTATGGTATATAGGCTGTGCCACTTTCTGGCTCTTGTTTGGTACCACTGTGGGGGAATACTTAGGTATAAAATTCGTAGCGCCCGATGCCGATCATGTAAGCTGGTTAAGCTTTGGGCGTTTACGCCCGGTGCATACCAATGCCGTATTCTGGGGCTGGGCTTCATTAGGTATGATGGGGTTGGCCTATTATACCGTACCAAGAGTAAGTAATACAAAGCTGGCGAGTTTTAAAATGGGCTGGTACTCGCTTTACCTGGTTAACGCCTCGGTTTTATTAGGATCCATTTGCCTTATGGCGGGCATTAACAATGGCGGCGGCGAATACCGCGAATATATTTGGCCGGTAATGCTGTTGTTTGGAATAGCACTGGTATTAACCCTTATTAATTTTTTACAAACCATTGCCAGGCGCACCACTAAGGAAATTTACATTTCCAACTGGTATATTGTTGCGGCACTGATATTCGGATTGGTTATTTCAATTGTTGCCTATATACCCTGGTGGCAGGATGGTTTGGGTGAAACCATTGTACAGGGTTACTATATGCACCAGGGCGTGGGCATGTGGTTTATGATGATGACGCTCGGACTTGTTTATTATTACTTACCCCAGCAATTGAACCGGCCTATTTATTCCTATAGCCTGGGTATATTAGCCTACTGGACGCAAATACTTTTTTATACGCTTATCGGCACGCATCATTTTGTATTCAGCTCCATTCCCTGGTGGCTGCAAACGGTAGCTATTGTAGGAAGTGTAGGAATGGTTATTCCGGTAGTGGCGGGCAGCACCAATTTTATAATGACCTTTAAAGGAGGCTGGCATAAAATTTCAGATAGCTATACTTTGCCGTTTTTCCTGGTAGGTATCATTTTTTATTTTACCGGTTCGCTGCAGGGTACCGCGGAGGCATTCCGCTCTACAAACCTCATGTGGCACTTTACTGATTTTACGGTGGCGCACTCTCATCTTACCATGTATGGTATCATTTCATTTTTTGTGTGGGCGGGTATATATACCGTTATTCCCCGGTTAACGGGCAGGGAAGCGCCCCAGATAACGGTAGGCGCTCATTTCTGGTTTGCTTTAATAGGATTGTTGTTTTATACTGTTCCGCTTATGTATGGCAGCACCTTAAAAGGGTTAATGTGGATAGAAGGAAAGCCCTTTATGGAAAGCGTAATATTTTCGGCGCCTTACTGGTTGTGGCGAGCCGTGGGGGGCAGCTTAATGTGGATAGCACACCTGTTTTTTGCCTATAATATGTATAAAATGCTAAGCGGCAGAGGGATCGTTGATGTAAAAGAGGCCGCTTTTGAAAAGCTGGCACACACCACAGAAGGCAATATTTGATTACGAATAGAAACACTGACATGGAATTTTTTGATAACTATAAAAAATTATTCGGCGCTACGTTTTTATTGTTCATAGGACTTACCATGCTGGTAGCCATTTTGCCTGCGCTGCATAACCAGAAAAACAATGCGCCGCTGCCCAATGCGGAAGTATTGAGCAACGATGCCGTAAAAGGAAAAGCTGTTTTTATTGCCAATGGTTGTGTGGCATGTCACACGCAGCAGGTGCGTAACGTGGATATGGATAAAACCTGGGGCTCACGGCCAAGCATAGCTGCAGATTATGCCGGCATACACCGTACCGATATCTGGCGCAATACGGCAACGCTGATGGGAACGGAGCGTACCGGCCCCGATTTAACCAATATCGGTACCCGGCAACCCAGCCTTGAGTGGAACCTGGTACATTTATACAATCCGAGGATCGTGGTAAAAGAATCCATTATGCCAGCCTATCCCTGGATGTTTACCATTAAAGCAGAGCCGGCACAGGGCGATGTGGTTGTAAGTGTTCCGGAAGCGTTTTTAAAAGGTAAGGCGGGCAAGGTGGTGGCAACCCAACAGGCTTTGCAATTGGTGGCCTATCTTCAGTCGCTGAAGCAAACGCCACTACCCGATGGCCGCCCTGTTCCGGAGTTTTTGTACAAAAAAGAAGTGAAGCAAACCGCAACCGCCGGGGGCGAAGTACAGGGTTTAGACGGAGCGGCTTTATATGCCACCAACTGCCAGAGCTGCCACCAGGCAAATGGGGAAGGTTTGAAAGGCGCATTTCCTTCTTTGAAAGACAGTAAAATTGTACTGGATGATAACCCGCAAACAATGGTAGATATTATTATGAACGGCTATAGTGGCAGGGAAAAGGAAGGCTTTCCGCCCATGCCTGCAGTGGGTACCGATAATAACCTGGGCGCTGAAGAGATAGCGGCCATCATGAATCATGAAAAAACAAGCTGGGGTAATAATGCGAAGCAGGTAACGCCCGAACAGATAAAGGAAATAATAGACGCGGTTAAAGTAAAAGCTAACTAATGCTTTAGCCGGGATGAAGTGAGAAACAAACGCCGATAAGATTTTTAAAAAGACTGCAATGAAAAAAATATTACTGAGTGTTTTTGCTGTACTGCCGGCGCTTGTTGTTTTTGCCTGCCCGGTTTGCGAAAAGCAGCAGCCCGAAATATTGCGTGGCATTACGCATGGTGCAGGCCCGCAAGACAGGTGGGATTATGTTATTGTATGGGCAATGGTTATTATTGTTTTGTTTACCCTGTTCTTTTCGGTAAAATGGCTGATCCGGCCGGGTGAGCGGTCGCAGCACCATATTAAAAGATTTATTTTAAATAATGAATAAGTAAATGGCAATACATGGAAGATAAAAGCACCATATTTATTTTTCTTGATGATGAGGCGGCGCCCATAGCCCGGCTTGTTTCGCCGGTAAATTTTGAGCTGGATACCCGTAAGCTGGTAGATGGCAGGCATACGCTTAAAATTGTGAGTAAAGATCCCAGCGGAAAAGAAGGGCTGCGCATCATTCCGTTTGAAGTAAGGAACGGTCCTGCTATTGATGTAGCGGGCATCCGGGAAAATGCAGTGGTAGACGGCGTATTGCCGTTGATGATAAATGCCTATGGGAAGGGTGATGCTAAAAATTTTATGATTACCGGCAGCGAAACGCCGCAAAGCATTCCTTCGTGGGTATGGATACTAATTATTGGCATTGGCGGATGGGCTTTATATTATCTTGCTGCCTATATAAATATCTAAAAAGAAGAATTTAGGGAGCTTGGTGAAGCAGATGCCTGCAATAGACTTCCTGTTGTTGAAATCACAGTAGTGCAAAAGCAACATCAGGGAACCCACCGGAAAACGGGAAGTATTCGTTTTCCGGCGCCCGCCCGAACGACATTCAGTCGGGCGGGGCTTTTGGTTACTTTTTCCGCAAAAAGTAACAAAGAAAAAATAGTTATATTGACTTTGAGGGTAATAGTCATCATTTTGACATGAACAATCAATTACCAGTTAACTTTTGAAAAGTCTATAACCATGATTCCGGCTTATGCGCCTAATCCAAAAAACTTAACTAAAACCAGATCATGAGTGAAATGAAAGATATACTAACCCTTGAGGATGTTAAAAAGCTGGTGGATGTTTTTTACGCGAAAGTGCGGGAAAATGATATGCTGGCGCCTGTATTTAATGAGCGTATACAAAACAGGTGGCCGGAGCACCTGGAAAAAATGTATACTTTCTGGCAAACGATTTTATTAGAAGAACGCACCTATTTCGGCAGCCCTTTTCCACCGCATGCTCAATTACCGGTTAGTCATGCGCATTTTGAGCAATGGATGCAATTGTTTACACAAACCGTTGATGAGCTGTTTGCCGGCGAAAAAGCCAGGGAAGCCAAATGGCGTGCGGGTAAAATGGCTGAAATGTTTGAATATAAAATAGAACACTACCGGAAAACCGGGTTTAAAAACCTGCTATGAAGCGGCTGCTTTTTATAACGATAATGAGCGTGTTTTTATGGATGGGCTTTATTTGTGCCATTAGTTTTATGGAATCGTGGCTCAAATTCCAGGCGCCCGGCGTTACCCTCTCCGTAGGACTTGGTATTGGTAAAATTGTATTCGGTGCATTGAATAAAATGGAATGGGTTTTTGCGCTTATTGTTTTTATTTATTTTGTGCTGAACCGTGGTGCTCCGGGCAAGCTTTGGTATGGTTGTGTTGTGTTGATATTGATAGCGCAAACCTTTTGGCTGTTGCCAGGCCTGGATGCACGTGCGGATATAATCATTAGCGGAAAAGAAACGCCCCCTTCTTCTTTACATTGGATATTTGTAATTGCCGAACTGGTAAAAGTAGTTTTATTGCTTTTCTTTAGTATAGCTTTATTTAAAAGATATGCCCGTAATACAGATCAAAAGAATATATGAGCCCCCGGAGGAAAATGATGGCTTTCGGGTGCTGGTTGACAGGTTATGGCCAAGAGGTATAAAAAAAGAGCTGGCCCATATAGATATCTGGATGAAAGAAGTAGCGCCTGCTACTGATTTACGGAAATGGTTTAACCATGAACCGGAAAAATGGGCCGAATTCAGCAGGAAGTATACTGCCGGATTGAAAGATTCGGATGCCGTTAAGGAATTGGCTGATATGATAAGGAAGCATAAAAAAACAACCCTGCTTTATGCTGCACACGATGAGCTGCACAACCAGGCAGTGGTATTGCAACAGTTCCTGAAAACACTAATAAAATAAAATTAAAGACAATGATCATGGACCCCAAACCCATTAAGCGAAGTGACAATATTATGAAGCTTTCCCGCGAGCATCATTTCAGCTTATTGTTTTGCTGGAAAATACGGGAAGGTATAAAAAAGAAAACAGCGCCCTGGCGCATGATACAGTATGTAAGGTATTTCTGGGGTGCGCACCTGCAGCCCCATTTTAAAGAGGAAGAAACCATTCTTTTTGCCCCGCTGCAGGATGAAATGGTATGGAAGGCCATAGAAGAACATGAAGCAATACAGCAGGGTGTTGACGCGCTTAATCAACTCCCGGAAGAAAATACGGCAGACGCGCTTGCAAAATTTGCAGACCAGTTAGATAAGCATGTGCGTTACGAAGAGCGGGAATTGTTCCCGCATTTAGAAAGAACCTTAACGGAAGCGCAGCTTGAAGCAATTGGCAGGCAACTGAATGCATTACCGGCTGATCCTTTAAAGGATGATTATGAAGATGAGTTCTGGAAGGAAAAGAGCGCTTCGCTTTGAGGGAGGAGGTATAGGGTATCAGGGAATATCCGTTTCAATCTGGGCTTATCGTTTGCGGCTGTCAGGTATCAGCCGTCAGCAATCAGGACTTCTTTGTACTGCTGACAGCCTGCTTCGGATTTTTTAATTTGCAAGTATATCGTTTGTGGTTTATGGTTGCACAATTATCCTCGTGATTTCGGATTTCCAGATTCGAATTTGGCATTTGAATTTTATTTGTGACTTGGTTCCTGGTGCTTTTTTGGGTTACAGGTTCCAAGTTTCAGGATGCAGGGAATATCCGTTGCTGGAATCAGATTCAGATATCAGCTATCAGATTGGGTGAATGCCTGAATAGTGAGTGGTGAGGAAATCATAAGGTGCAGATCATGCATTCCTTCTGTGTGCTTCTCTATGTCTCCGTAGTTCATTGCTTCACGGCTTCGGATTTGTTTCACGCAAAGGGCGCAACGAATGCAAAGACGCGTAGAACATTCTTTCACTTTTATTCAGTACTTGAAGTGGAAGAACTTATGCCCGGCGTTGTCATCAAGCACCGTCCCTCACCACCCCCGTGGAGAGGGAAAGAGCCCGCCCGAACGACCTTCAGTCGGGCGGGGGTGAGGCTATACTTTCAAAAACACTTTCTTCTTATACAAAAAATACAGGAAGGCCCATTTTACGGCAATATAACAAAGGGCAGAAACAACAAGACCATAAGGGCTCCCGGCCAGTTGGGTAAGCCATTCAAAAAAAGCGTTCGTAGTATATTTCCAGTCAATAAAATGCCCCGACAGGTAAATTAAAATGGAGTTCATGCCGATAACCACAAAAAAGAAGGCCCATTTTTTATATCCCTTTACATCTATAATATAATAGAAAACAGCCAGCAGCAGCATGCTTATGCCACCCACCAGGGTTGCAAAAGAACTTGACCACAAATTTTTGTTGAAAGGAAAAACGGTATTCCATACGAGGGCAACTGCAGTAAGCGCAGCGCCAGCGGCGATCAAACGTACAACTTTTGCATTGGGCGAAAGATTGCTGTTTTTCAGAAAGCCTCCTGTTAATATACCTAATAGTCCGGTAGCAATGGCAGGAATGGTAGAAAACAATCCTTCCGGATCATGCATATTATTTACATACAATTTACCGGGAAGGAATAAACGATCAAAATAGGAGGCAAAATTACCTTCAAGGGTAAGGTCGCCTGCAGGAAACCCCGGAGCAGAAGTGCACAGTAAGATGAGCCAATATCCCAGCAACAGGCTTCCGGTCCATATTATCTGCCTTTTTGGGCTTTTGGTATACAAATAAATAATATTAGCGAACATATAGGCTAATCCAATTCGTCCCAGTACACTGCCAAACCTCATTTCTGAAATGGGTTGTATGCGCAGGTCATTATTATAAATGATGCCCAGCGCAACTAAGATCAGTCCCCGCTTAACTACACGCCATAGTAATTTTTGGCGGGGTGTACCTTTTTCCAACTGCCGGCCAACAGAATAAGGGGTGGCTACGCCGGCAATAAAGAGGAATAAAGGGAAAATCAGATCATAAGCCCGGAAGCCATTCCAATCGGGGTGCGAAAACTGATGGGATATAGTATTCCAGAATGGGTTATCTGTTGCTTTGGAAAGCGCATGAAATATACGCTCGCCACCCATGATCCAGAACATATCAAAGCCTCTAAGGGCATCTAAGGAATACAGGCGCTGTGAGCCTAAGGTTTGAGACATATAAGAATATTATATGAGATGGGTTGAAAAAAACCACCGAATATAAGCATTATTGGGTTTCAGGATTTGCCGGTAATAAAATTTTCTTTATAAAAAAAAAGAGTTAATATTGTATACTTAATTTGTGTATTATATACACATTATAGAGAAAACTTCTATACTTAAAACTCTAATTTGCTCATTATGTTGCCAAAACGTTTGCTGCAATGTATTGCCCTGTCAATATTTTTGCTATGCTTCTCTCTCTCCACCGCGTTAGCTCAAAACAAAACCATTACTGGTAAAGTAACCGATAGTAAAGACAGTTCTCCTTTAGCAGGGGCAACTATACAGGTTAAAGGCTCCCGCTCGGGCACTACTACCAATTTGAACGGCGATTTTACTATTACGGTTCCTGCTGCTGCCAAAATATTAGCGGTATCGGCTGTTGGTTATGAAAACCAGGAAGTGCCTATTGACTCCGATAATCTTACTATTCTGCTCGTTGCTTCTACTTCCAGCTTAGATGAAGTGGTAGTAGTGGGTTATGGTACTGCCCGTAAAAAAGATCTTACCGGCGCCGTTGCTTCGGTGCAGGAAAAGGATTTTAACAGGGGCGTGATCACAGCTCCCGACCAGCTTATACAAGGTAAGGCTGCGGGGGTGTTGGTAATTAACAATACCGGTCAGCCGGGTGGCTCTACAACCATAAGGGTACGGGGCAGCTCTTCCATCAGATCGGGTAATCAGCCATTATTTGTTATTGATGGTGTGCCGCTTTCGGGCGGTTCATCCCGGCCCAGTACAGGCGGTGGCGGTGATTACGGAAGTGATGGGGGCAATCCTTTGAACTTCATCAACCCTAATGATATTGCCGGTATGGAAATATTAAAGGATGCTTCTGCTACCGCAATTTATGGTTCACGTGGTGCTAACGGCGTTATTATTATCACTACCAAACGCGGTAAAAGCGGAGCGCCTCAATTAGATGCCAGCGCTTCTGTTGGGGTATCAAACGTTTTGAAGAAGCTTGAAGTGCTGAACGCTGATGAATACAAAAAGGTTTTACAGGATTACAATATAGCCACGGGTGATTATGGTCAAAATGAGGATGCCTGGGATGCTATAACCAGAACAGCCATTACGCAAAACTATAATACAGCAATAAGCGGTGGAACGGAAAACGGCAGGTACCGTGTTTCTGCGGGCTATCTCAACCAGGAAGGGGTAATTGAAACATCTCAGTTAAAGAAGATCACTGCCAATTTAACCAGCAGCTTTAAATTCCTGGAAAGCAAGAAACTCGGTTTGGACGTTAATGTGCTTGTTACCCAAACCAACGAACATATTGCACCGGTATCTGCTTTTGTAGGATTTACCGGTAACGTTATATCTCAGGCTTTGCAATGGAACCCTACCTTAAAAGTGAGGCAGAGTGCCGATTCAATAACAATGCCACCGCTTGGCGGAACAACAATTAATCCCCTCTCGTCATTGGCTTATTACAAAGACAGGGCGGTAATAAATACGATTATTGCAAGTATTTCTCCGTCATATAAAATAACCGACGACCTGGTATATAAATTCTTATACAGTGTTAACCGCCAGACCGGTGTTAGAAAAGGAATGGTTGATCGTCGCTTAAACCTTGATGGAGTGCTGGATCACGGTAATGCTTTTATTGGTAATGATGAGCAAACCAACCAGCAGATCACCAATACCTTAAGCTATAATAAAGAAGTTGCTTCAGGATTCAATGTGAATGCTGTTGCGGGACATGAATGGCTTATTTTTGACAACCGTGGTAATGGCATGTCCGGTAAAGATTTTCAAAATATAGGGCTCAATTATTACAACTATATACAACAGGGGATCACTTCAAACAGGGAGATAGGCTCTTACGCTTCACCCACTACAGAATTACAATCTTATTTTGCCAGGGCTATCCTGAATTTCCAGGATAAATACCTTATCACGGGTACATTCCGTGCGGATGGCTCTACCCGTTTTGGTGAAAATAAAAAATACGGTTATTTCCCTTCTTTAGGAGCTGCATGGAATATCAGCAATGAATCTTTCATGGACGGGAACAATATTTTCAGCAATCTTAAACTGCGGTTTGGCTGGGGTAAAACAGGTAACCAGGAATTTGTATCCGGCGCATCATTAGCGCGTTTTTCAATAGGAGGTAACAATGGCGGATATTCTCAAACCAATTTTGCCAATCCTGACCTGAGGTGGGAAACATCAGCTACTACCAATGCGGGTATTGATTTTGAAGTATTAAATGGCCGGCTATACGGTTCCGTAGATTATTTCTATAAAAAAACCACAGATGTTTTGTTTGAAAGAACGTTGGCACAGCCTGCACCAAGTGGTAAAATATGGGTGAATCTCGATGGATATGTATTAAATAAAGGCTGGGAAATTACTTTAACAGGCGCGTTGATGAAAAGTGAGAATATCAACTGGAATATTACGGGTAACGCGTCATTCCTGAAAAACACCGTGAAAGGTCTCTCTGGATTTTACCAGACTGGCGCATTAAGAGGACAGGGGTTCTCAGATGTATATGGTCAAAGAGTTGTTAGCGATCAACCATTGAATGTATGGTATCTTGGTGTTTTTGAAGGTATTGACAAAGGAACAGGGCAAAGCATCTATAAAGATGGCGACCCCTCTGCATTTAAATATTATGTTGGCAGCCCCAATCCTACAATGCTCCTGGGCTTATCAACCGATTTTTCGTACGGGAAATTTACGGCAACCATCAATATGAATGGAACGTTTGGTCACTATTTATTTAACAATACCGCAGCTACCGTATTAGGCATTGGCAATCTTGGAGGTGGCAGAAATGTTGCTAAGTCAATATTTGATACGGATGCAAAAGAAGCTACATCAAATGCTCCGGCTCCTTCTACCCGCTATCTTGAAAAAGGAAATTACATGAAAATGGCTAATGCAACCCTAAGCTACAGGATAGGGAATATCGGGAATGCTTTCAAAAATGTAAACATCTCACTTACCGGTCAAAATCTTTTTGTAATAACAAAATACAGCGGGTTTGATCCGGAAGTAAGCACAGATGGCTCTGTTGACGGTATCCCGTCAATAGGGATAGATTATATTCCTTATCCTTCAGCAAGAACGGTTATACTGGGGGTTAATTTTTCACTATAGCATACCATTAAACAAAATGAATAAACTTAGTTATATGAAATATATGAACAAAATATTGTTTGTTCTTCTGATGGTGGTTTCTTTTTCCTGCACCAAGTTAGAAGAGTCATTCAATAGTGAAATAAGCCAGAATGATTTAAGCAGTGTTACTGCCGAAGGCTTATTAACTTCAACCTATAATTCCTTTGCTACATACCAGGATGGTAATTTCTGGCATCTTCAGGAGCATACATCCGATGAAGCGATTGCGCCGACAAGGGGTCCGGACTGGGATGATAACGGGCAATGGCGTGCTTTACATGCACACACCTGGAATGCCGATCACGGGCAAATCAACGGTGCTTTCTCCGATCTCCTGTCTGCCCAGTTTAATGCATCCAATGTACTGCAATTCAACCCCAGTACGCAGCAGGCTGCTGAAGCAAGATTTTTAAGAGCGCTGACTGTATTTTCCGTAGTAGACGGATGGAACCAGGTTCCCTTCAGGGAAGATCTTTCCGATTACAGGCTTGATCCTGTTACACTCAAAGGAACGGAAGCCACCGATTTTATTATCAGTGAGCTTAATGCAATCATGAATGATTTGCCTGATAATGTACCTGCTTATACAGCAAGTAAAAATGCCGCAAAAGTGTTATTGATGAAGACTTATCTTAACAGGGGTGTTTTCAAAGATGATCGTGCTAACCCCACTTTTGATCCGGCAGATATGAACCAGGTAATAACACTTGCTGATGAGATTATTGGTAGTGGTAAATATGCGTTAAGCGATGCAGGCAAGTACTTTGATAATTTTGCTCCAACCAATAATGATATATCTAAAGAAAATATATTCACTTTTTTTAATGAAAACGGTATACGCGGGTCCGACATACGTAATGCCTGGTACCAGATTGCACACTATAATATGGATCCGGGAGGCTGGAATGGCTTTGCTACATTATCTGATTTTTATGACAAGTTTGAAGCCTCCGACGAAAGAAGAGGGATAAACTATGTTTACCCCGGAACGCTCCCTAATCCGGGTAACAGGCAGAATGTTGGTCTTTTAGCCGGGCAACAGTACAATCTTACTACAGATGCACCATTAAAAGACAGGCAGGGGGTTAACCTTGCTTTTACAAGAGAAGTTAGCCTGCGTGAAACAGGAAGTAATCTTGAAATGACCGGTATAAGAGCAGTAAAATACCCGTATGATTATGCAACCTCAGGCGACCAGAAAAATAACGATTGGGCCTATTTCAGGTATGCCGATGTATTATTAATGAAAGCGGAAGCGCTGTTAAGAACAGATAAGTCGGCAGATGGACTGGTAATAGTAAATTCATTAAGGGCAACACGTGGCGCAACGGCGCTTGCTTCATTAACCGAAGCTAACCTGCTTGATGAAAGAGGCCGGGAATTTTATTGGGAGGGCTGGAGACGCCAGGACCTGGTTCGCTTTAGCAAATACAATGATGCCTGGCAGGAAAAAGCAGCGGATGATCCTAAAAATTTACTGTTCCCTATTCCGGCTAATCAGTTAGCGGTTAATCCTAATCTTATTCAGAACCCGGGATATTAATTTTTCCTGAATTATAATAATGCAAAGGCTGCCTTTAAAGCAGCCTTTCTTAGTGTATTATCATACAGCTTATTTTTGACGAAAGTTTTCATTACCTGTATAAACTGAAGCCCTTTAATGCAACCATGTTTTCTTTATAAATTATCCATATTCTTTTTTATGCTATGCGCTCTTTTTTCCTGCAATGGGGAAAAAAAGAATAGTGCCCAGCCCTTATTATTTACTGCTATGGAGCAAACCGGTATTGATTTTTCAAACAATATCCATAATACCAAAGACTTCAATATTTTCAGTTATCGCAATTTTTACAATGGAGGAGGGGTGGCTATTGGAGATATCAATAATGATGGACTCGCCGATGTTTTTTTTACAGCCAATATGGGCAGTAATAAATTATACCTTAATAAAGGCAATTGGAGTTTTGAAGACATTTCTGAAAAGGCGGGGGTAGAGGCAAAGCAGGATTGGAGCACCGGAGTTGTGCTGGTAGATATCAATAACGATGGCTGGCTTGATATTTTTGTTTGTAACGCGGGTTATATTGATGGCCGTTTGCCAGAGTGTAAACTGTTTATCAACAATCATGATTTAACATTTAAAGAATCCGCGGCCGAGTACGGGCTTACTAACCGCGGCGGATACACAACGCATGCTGCTTTTTTTGATTATGATATGGACGGCGACCTGGATTGTTTTATTATTAATAACAGTTTTATTCCCGTTAACACTTTAAACTATGCCAATAAAAGAAATTTGCGTGCAGCCGATTGGCCCGTTGCCGACTTTTTGAAAGGCGGAGGAGATCGCTTGCTGAGAAACGACAATGGTAAGTTTACTGATGTTAGCAAAGAAGCAGGAATTTACGGCAGCCTGATCAGCTTTGGATTAGGCGCAACGGTAGGAGATGTAAATGGAGATCATTATCCTGACATATATGTTTCGAATGATTTTTTTGAACGGGATTACCTGTATATAAACCAAAGGGACGGCACATATAAAGATGAATTGGAAAACTGGATGCAGCACACCAGCCTTGCTTCAATGGGCGCTGATTTGGGTGATATTAACAATGACGGGCTGCCGGATATTTTTACTACCGACATGCTGCCCTACGAGGATAAGCGCATTAAAACTACTACCTCATTCGAAAATTACGATGTATATCATTTAAAGGAAAAATCCGGCTTTTATCATCAGTTCACGCAGAATACTTTGCAGCTTAACGGCGGGGCCGGAAAATTTCATGAAATTGCCTACTATAGTGGTGTTGCCGCTTCAGACTGGAGCTGGGGCGGTTTGATCTTTGACGCAGACAATGACGGCTGGAATGATATTTTCGTGTGTAATGGTATTTATCATGATGTAACCAACCTTGACTTCATGAATTTTTTTGCCAATGATATGATCCAGAAAATGGTACTTACCGGTAAGAAAGAAGAAATTGAAAGTATTATTAATAAAATGCCTTCTGTGCCCATATCGAATAAGGCCTTCAAAAATAATGGCAACCTCACTTTTAAAGATGCAGGTACCGAATGGGGTTTAGATCAGCCTTCCTTCTCCAACGGTTCCGCCTACGGCGACCTGGACAATGATGGTGATCTTGACCTGATCACGAATAATATAAACGGACCTGCTTTTGTATATCGCAATAATGCAAGAGAACAAAAAGCTAATCACTATATTGCCATTACACTTAAACAAGCTGATAAGAATATCTTCGCTATCGGCAGTTCCATTAAAATCTTTTCGGGAGATACGATATATACCCGTGAGGTTATACCAACCAGGGGCTTTCAATCTTCTGTTGATTATAAAAATATTATTGGGTTGGGCAACAGTAAACCTGATTCAATGATGATCATATGGCCGGACCGGTCTTATTCCATGCACTACAATCCGGCGGTTGATACAACTTATATCATCACTAAGTCCCTCCATACCCAAAAGGGATTGCCCCATAACAGCACTACCGCTGCTTTTTTACAACCCATTGCATCTTCTTTTGATAAACACACGGAAGATAATTATGTGGATTTTTACCATGAGCGCAATATCCCTGTTCTGTTGTCGCGCGAAGGGCCAAAAGCTGATACCGCAGATGTAAATAATGATGGCTTGGTGGACATATATGTGGGAGGCGCTGCCAGCCAGCCCGGTCAGCTATATATGCAGCAGCCTGATGGCAGTTTTATTAAAAAAGCGGAGCCGCTTTTTGATCGCTTTGCCATGTTTGAAGATACCGGAGTATTGTTCTTTGACTGTGATAACGATGGAGACCAGGATCTTTTAGTTGGCGCTGGCGGTAACAATCACCAGCAGGGGATGCCTGAGCTGCAACACCGGTTATATATCAATGATGGAAAGGGGAATTTTAGTATTGGTAACAGGCGTTTGCCATCTAACACTATGAATATTTCCGTAGTTGTAGCAAACGATTTTGATAATGATGGAGACCCGGATCTTTTTATAGGAAGCAGAAGCGTGCCGTTTGCATACGGTATATCGCCGCAAAGTTATTTATTGGAAAATGACGGGAAGGGCAACTTTACAGATGTTACAGCATCAAAAGCTCCCGGCCTGCTGCATATTGGCATGGTTACAGGAGCTGTATGGGCCGATATTGACGGAGACGAAAGAAAAGAGCTTGTTATTTGCGGTGAATGGATGAGCCCCAGAATTTTTACATTTGCAGATAATCAGTTCAGGGAAACAACAACCAATCTTTCGGAATTGTTTGGCTGGTGGCAGTCTGTTGCCGCGGCAGATGTTAATAATGACGGAAAGCAGGATTTGATACTCGCAAATATCGGAGCGAACTTCTACCTCCGGCCTTCTGCCGAACAACCGGTAAAATTATGGCTGAACGATTTTGATCACAATGGCAGTATAGATAAAATATTAACTTACAGCATAGGAGGCAGGGATATGCCCGTATTTGTAAAGAATGATATGCAGGATCAGCTTCCCGTTATCAGGAAACAGAACCTGAAACACGAAGAATATGCTACAAAATCTATACAGGAATTGTTTCCTGAAGACTTACTCCAATCGTCTGCCGTTAAACAATTCAATTTCCCTTTTTCCTGCGTAGCGATCAACCAGGGCAATAATACATTTGCCATACAGCATCTCCCGCAAATGGTGCAGCTTTCCTGTATTAATACCATATGCGTTACAGATATAGATAACAACGGATCGCCCGACCTTGTGCTGGGAGGCAATAAATTCGGCTTCCTGCCGCAATTTGGCCGGCAGGACGCAAGCTTTGGGCATGTTTTACTTAACGACAAAGGGGTGTTTAAATGGGTAAGTCCTGTAAAATCAGGCTTATTGGTTGAAGGCGAAATAAAAGACATACTTTCTTTTAATAAAGGAAAAAGCAAACGGTTTTTATTTTTCAGAAATAATGACTACCCGGTAGAATACGGAATGAAAAATGCTGCAACGGGTATCAGATAACCGGGCAATATATCCGCGTTATCCATTTGGTGCTGTCTTGCTCAAGCTGCCTGTTGGTTATTAAAGATTGAAAGGGTAGCGCTGCTAAAGTTTTGTTGAAATCCTGCACATAGTGCATCATTTGTTTCGATGCATGTTCAACAGCACTGCTTCCTCCGGTAATATCATTTGACACCAGAATATTACCGCGTATCATTCTTTTTATCACAATACCATGCTCCTCTTTTATGATTTTGCTTACGGGAAGCGCTACGCGAAGCAAATATTTTGAGCTGTCTTCTTTTGCTATATTCATCATAGGGTAACCTGTAACAGGAACTTTTTGATCACTTGCAGCTTTTGTGAGCTTGTTAATCAGTGTATATATTTCATGGGTAGATGGA
>CAYVEI010000017.1:37921-45992 GCA_964450515.1 uncultured Terrimonas sp.
TTTGCCTTAACAAAAACAGTTTCATCTATCTTTAATTGGGAAGGGATCAAAAAATTTATCCCGGCCAATAAAATGGCGGCTATGAAAACAAGTACAATAATTTTTCTTTTCATATTATTCAACTCAAAACAATTGCTGCAAAATAATGATGATATGGCAGAAAATGTGTTAATAGATTGAAGAAAGAATTTTTTCAGTATACAGCATAAATTATTTCCTGTAATATCATTACTTTAGTATATTTCACTATCTGAATTTAGCCCCATCGCTTTTATAGGGGTATAACTTTCTATACGGTTTTAGGTTAAAAGTAAAAAGAACCTTTGATGCGGATTACATATCTGTTTTGTGTGTTCATTATTGTAAATTTTGTTTGTGCTGCCGGCTGCAGCAGGGCAGACCGGAAAATAGCTCATCCTGCCTTTAAAGTGCTGGAACATGATCACACCGGTCTTAATTTTAATAACACCCTTACGCAAACCAACAGGCTCAACATGTTCAGCTATATGTACTTTTATAATGGCGCCGGGGCAGGAGCGGGAGATTTTAATAATGACGGTTTGATTGATTTGTTTTTTGCTTCCAACCAGGGGAGCAACAAATTATTTCTGAATGAAGGCAATCTGCATTTTAGAGATGTGAGCGAAGAAGCAAAAGTTCCGCAGGACCATGGCTGGTCAACCGGTGTATCTGTTGTTGATATCAATAATGATGGCTTGCTTGATATTTATATCTGTAAGGTTGGGCAGTTTGCAGGTTTAAAAAGTGAAAATCAATTACTGGTTTGCAAAGGGATAAAAGACGGCATCCCGTTTTATGAAGACCAGGCAGCACAATACGGCTTACATTTTTCGGGGTTTAGTACACAGGCTTCTTTTTTTGATTATGATATGGACGGAGACCTTGATATGTACCTGCTCAATCATGCTGTTCACCAGGATGGCTCATTTGCCCCGCGTAAAAAATTTCTGAATACTTACGACTCCTTATCCGGAGACCGTTTATACCGTAATGATGGAAATTATTTCACCGATGTTACCAGGCAAAGCGGTATTAACAGTTCCGCTATCGGCTATGGACTGGGTATAGCGGTTAGCGATATTAACCTTGATGGCTGGCCGGATATATACATAGGCAACGATTTTCATGAAAACGACTATCTCTATATTAACCGGAAAAACGGAACATTTACTGACGAAAATACGCAGCGGCTTATGCATACCAGTAAGTTTTCGATGGGAGTGGATATTGCGGATGCGAACAATGACGGCTACCCGGAAATAATGACGGCTGATATGCTGCCGGCAGATCCCTATATACTGAAACGTTCTTTAGGAGATGATGACTACGATATTTTTTATGACAAGATCTCTTTTGGCTATAATTATCAGTATTCGCGCAATACCCTTCAATACAACAGGCGGAATGGCGCGTTTAGTGAAACAGGTTTATATTCGGGCATATACGCTACAGACTGGAGCTGGGCTCCTTTATGGGTAGATTTTGATAATGACGGTTTGAAAGATCTGTTTATTTCTAATGGAATACCCACGAGATTAAATGATATGGATTACGTTAATTTTATTTACAAAAGTGAAATACAAAAAAGGAGCAGAGACGGCGTTATAGAGAACTCGGATATTGCCCTGATGAGAAAATATCCTGAAATAAAAATTCCGAATAAATTTTATAAAAACAAACCCGGGCTCCGGTTCCAGGACATGGAGTTTGCTATAGATAATGACCTTCCATGCTTTTCAAACGGTGCGGTATATGCGGATTTTGACAATGATGGCGACTTGGATGTAGTGGTGAATAATATTAATGACTTTGTATTATTATATGAAAACAAGGCTGTTCAAAACGGAAATGAAGATTTTGTATCTGTTACATTAAAAGGCCCTGAAAAAAACAGGAATGCCATTGGTGCAAAGTTGATTTTGTTTGCCAATGAAGAAATACGCACGTATGAAAATTATCCCGAAAAAGGATTTATGTCGGGTATGGTAACACCTGTGCATATCGGGCTTTATCAAACAAAGGTTGATTCTGTTTTTCTGGTGTGGCCCGATCATTCTTTCCAAAAAATTACGATACAGCCGCCAACCCGCCGCATAACGTATACATACACTAAGGGACTGCCTCTTTTTAATTATAGTTTAATTGCTGATTTCAAAAAAAAGAAAAGCAGACCTGTTACAGACATCACCCGGGAGGTGCAGCTTGGCTTTGTTCATAAAGAAAACAATTTTAATGAATTTAGCCGGGAACCACTAATGCCGCATATGGTTTCTGCCGAAGGTCCCGCACTGGCAGTAGCGGATATCAATAAAGACGGGCTGGAGGATGTTTTTATAGGTGCTTCCAAAACTTTTCAGAGTGCTATTTTTTTACAAAAGCCGGGTGGTGTGTTCTTAAAAGTACCGCAGGACTGCCTGGTGCAGGATAGTATGTATGAAGATACAGACGCTGTATGGTGCGATGTAAATAATGATGGAAACATTGATTTGATCGTTGCTTCAGGCGGCAACGAATATTATGGCGCCAACGAACATTTGTTGCCGCGTATATATCTGAATGACGGGAAAGCGAATTTTGTAAAATCACAAAATCCATTCAATAATCAATATGTTACCGCATCATGTATCGCATTCAGTGATTTTAATGGCGATGGCTTTATTGATTTGTTTCTTGGAGGAAGGGCGGTACCCTGGAATTATGGGGAAGTTCCGGACTCTTATTTATTGCAAAACGACGGAACGGGCAAATTTGTGGATGTAACCCATACCAATGCGAAAGCGCTGTCGAAAATTGGTATGGTAACAGGCGCATTATGGATTGACCTGGATAAGGATGGCGACAATGACCTTGTTGTTAGTTGCGAATGGGGGCCAATTAGCGTGTTACTGAACACTAATGGAGTTTTTACCAAAAAAGATTTGATTGATAAAAAAGGCTGGTGGAATTTTATATTGCCCGTAGATATTGACGCGGATGGCGATATGGATTTTATTGCGGGCAATCTTGGTCTCAATAGCCGATTGCATGCATCGGCACAGGAACCTGTACGTCTTTATTTTAATGATTTTGATGACAATGGTAAGAAAGAACAAATACTCACCTATTATGTACAGGGAAAAGAGATACCTTTTGCCGGTAAAGATGAATTGCAAAAACAAATACCTTTGTTAAAGAAGAAATATTTTTATGCAGAGGATTTTGCTAAAGCAACATTAACTGATATTTTTTCTTCCGGGAAAATAAAAGATGCGACGGTATTATCTGCTGATTATTTCTCCAATGCCATATTGGTAAATAATGGTAATTTAAACTTTTCCATACAGCCTTTGCCCTGGGAAGCGCAACTTACAACTTACAGAAGCGCCGCGATTATAGATGCCAATAATGACAGTTTGCCCGATTTGTTGCTGGGTGGTAACTATTACGCCAATAGTATTGCTTCCGGAAGGTATGATGCCGATTACGGAACGATATTGATTAATAAGGGAAATGGAAAATTACAATGCGAAAATTTGAATGGAATAGTAATAAAAGGACAAATTCGCCATATACAGCCAATAAGTATAGCAGGAAAGGATGCTTTTATTCTGGCCAGGAATAATGATACCGCCGTTGTGCTGAAATTTACAGACCCCAATAAATAATGTTATAGAACACTGTCTTACAGGGAAGTAAATGCCTGCTGTTAACAAATCCTAATTAAAAGGATAACCGGTAATCGTAATCTAACGGCAAATGAGGATTGGTTTTATAATGGGTACTACATTTGTCTGTATTTTGTATTGCATATGCTCAAATCATTTTTTCCTTATATAGCCTGCTGCATCATACTATCCGGCGCCTGCAAAAACGAGAAAGACGCCTATGTTCCGCCTGCAGACCCCTTGTTTACCCAACTGGATAAAGTGCAAACCGGCATAACTTTTCGTAACGATCTGGAGGAAGATGCCGGCTTTAATGTGTTTAACTACCGGAATTTTTATAATGGCGGTGGCGTTGGTATTGGTGATATTAATAACGACGGGCTGCCGGATGTATATTTTACCAGTAACCAGGGGAAAAATCATTTGTACCTTAATCAAGGTAATATGCAGTTTGAAGATATTACCGACAGGGCAGGTGTGGGTGGGTTAAAAGGATGGAGTACAGGAGTGGCAATGGCAGATATAAACGGCGATGGACTGCTGGATATATATGTTTGTAATTCGGGTAATATTGAAGGCGATAACAAAACCAACGAGCTGTTCATTAACCAGGGTGATCTTAGTTTTAAGGAGGAGGCAGCCCGATACGGGCTGGAAGAAAAGGACGGACTAACCACTCACGCTGTGTTTTTTGATTATGACCTCGATGGCGACTTAGACTGTTATATGCTTAATAACAGCTTCCGGCCTATTGCCAGCTTTGGTTATAATAAAAATATCCGCAATATCCGTGATCCCAAAGGCGGGCACAAGCTCTACAGGAACGATGGTGAAAAGTTTACCGATGTAAGTGAACAGGCGGGTATATATGGTAGTGAAATTGGTTTTGGTCTGGGCGTTAGCGTAGCCGATGTAAATGGCGACCAATGGCCGGATATTTATGTGAGCAACGATTTTTTTGAAAAGGATTATCTCTATGTCAATCAAAAAAACGGTAGTTTTAAAGAATCCATAGAAGAAAGCACCGGGCATCTTAGCCTGGCTTCCATGGGTTCTGATATTGCAGACATCAATAACGATGGCCGCCCGGATATCTTCACCACCGAAATGCTCCCGGAGAATGATTACAGGTTAAAAACGGTTACGAAATTCGATGATTACGATGTGTTTAATGCGAAGGTGAAAGGTGATTTCTATTACCAGTATCTTCAAAATGCGTTGCATTTGAATAATGGCGATCATACTTTTTCGGAGATCGCCTTTTTGGCTAACGTAGCGGCAACAGACTGGAGCTGGGGCGCTTTAATTTTTGATTTTGATAACGATGGATGGAAAGATATAATGGTTTGCAATGGTATTTATAAAGACCTTACCAACCAGGATTTTATTGACTTTTTAGCGAACGACAAAAACAGGATACGCGTGATAACGGAAGGAAAATTCAATTTCAGGGAGTTCCTCGATTCTATTTCTTCCAACCCTGTTTCCAACTACGCTTTTGTGAACCAGAAGAACCTGTCGTTTTTAAACCAGTCTTATCAATTGGGGCTGGGCATGCCTGGTTTCAGTAATGGTGCGGCTTACGGCGACTTAGATAATGATGGCGATTTAGACCTTGTGGTGAATAATGTGAATAGGGAAGCTTTTGTATACCGTAATAACGCTTCACAAAAGCTGAACAACAGCTACCTGCGCATTAAGCTGCAGGGACAGGGAAAGAACACGGCTGGTATTGGCGCAAAAGTTACGGCGTATGCGAACGAACAGGTATATGAACTGTACCAGATGCTTTCCCGTGGCTTTCAATCCAGTGTTGATCCTGTGCTCACGATTGGGCTGGGCAGCAATACAGCCATTGATTCGCTGATAGTAATATGGCCCGATATGCGCAAACAAACGCTGAAAAACATCAGCATTAATACTACCGTGTTAGTGAAGCAGGAGGAAGCGAATGAAAAATTTATACCGCAACCACCGGTACGCCCGCTGTATACCGATGTTTCCAAGGAGTTCTTTTCCGGCAGTTCAGTACACAGGGAAAATTTATTTATTGATTTTGACAGGGAAAGACTGATCCCGAAAATGGTTTCCATGGAAGGCCCTAAATGCGCTGTGGCCGACGTAAACGGGGATGGGTTGGATGATGTTTTTATTGGTGGCGCGAAATCAGATATGGGTAAGCTGTTTTTGCAGCAGGCTAACGGAACCCTGGTGCGCTCTGAGCAAAAAATATTTGAGATGGTCAATAGTGCCGACCAAACCGGGGTTGTTTTTTTTGACGCCGATAAAGACGGGGATAACGACCTGCTGATCGTATACGGAGGCAATGAAGAGAAAGGCGCCGCTGCTGCACTGCGTCCCCGCCTGTTTTTAAATGATGGCAAAGGGAATTTTTCGTATGCACCGCAAAACCTGCCGGTTATTACTACTAACGCTTCCTGCGCAAGGGTTGCCGATATGGATGGTGATGGCGACATGGATATTTTTATAGGCGGACGTGTTTTGCCGGGTGAATATGGCTTAACCCCCACTTCGTTTCTGTTGATCAATGATGGTAAGGGAAACTTTACAGAAGAAACAGATCGCCTGGCGCCGGGGTTAAAAGAAGCAGGAATGATTACAGATGCCTGTTGGGCCGATACCGACAATGATGGCATGCCCGAGCTTATAATAGCAGGCGACTGGATGCCTTTAACGATATTTAAAAATACAAACGGGAAATTAATAAAAACCGAACTGCCTGCTTCCGCCGGATGGTGGAACTGCATCCGGGCAGCAGATCTTAACGGCGATGGTTACGTGGATTTTGTGATCGGTAACCTCGGGCTGAATTCAAAAATAAAGGGCGATGCAGCGCATCCGGTAGAATTGTATGTAAAAGATTTTGATAAGAACGGGCAAACCGAATCGGTGCTTTGCTATTATAAATCAGACAGCGTATCTTATCCGTTGCCCTTACGCGGCGATATGGTAATGCAGATGCCCGGGTTGAAAAAAAAGTTTCTGAAATATGCCGATTATGCGGGCAAAACCATTCACCAGGTTTTTTCGGAACAGGAGTTAGAAGGAGCGCTGATAAGAAAAGCAGAACAGTTTAATACCTGTATTGTGATCAATAACGGGAAAGGAAATTTTACTTTGCAGCCGCTGCCCCGGCAGGCACAGTTCTCTCCCGTGTATGGTATTTTAACAACCGACCTCGATGGCGACGGGCTAACCGATATTTTGCTGGGCGGAAATTTCTTTGGTGTAAAGCCAGAAATAGGGAGATATGATGCCAGCTATAGCTGTTTTTTGAAAGGCAACGGAAAGGGCGGTTATACTTTTGTGCCCAATTCAAAAACAGGTATGATCGTAAAGGGTGAGGTAAGGGATATTATACAGTTGCGCAATAAAAAGGAGGCTGCGGTTCTTTTTATAAAAAATAATGATGCCGTGCAGGTATTTAAGAGAAAATCGAAGCCTTAAGCTCTAAATCTGAAGCACACTTTAAAACCTGAAACCTGCAACTTGAACCCTGAACCGGGATATGACTGCTGACGGCTCTGAAAGCTCATTGCCGCAAATTAAAAATTCGGCGCCAGTTGCCTCGTACGGTAATAGTCTAACATATAATTCACCACATCTTCCGCAGTATCAACAATTTCAAAGAGGGCAAGGTCTTCGGGGTTGATATTGCCTTCCACCAGCATCACATCTTCGAGCCAGTTGATCAGTCCCTGCCAGTATTTCCTGCCTACCAGCACCATGGGCATTTGCCTGAACTTTTCCGTTTGTATTAAAGTGGCCACTTCAAAAAATTCATCAAGTGTACCAAAGCCTCCGGGCATCATTACAAAACCCTGCGAATATTTGGTGAACATTACCTTGCGTACAAAGAAGTAATCAAAATTCAGCAGCTTATCCTTGTCAATATAGTCATTAGGACGTTGTTCAAATGGAAGATCAATATTCAATCCCACACTTTTCCCGTTTGCCAGTACCGTTCCTTTATTGGCTGCTTCCATAATACCGGGCCCGCCGCCGGTAATAACGCCAAAGCCTTCCTCCGACAGTCTGCGGGCAATTTCTACTGAGAGGTCGTAATATAGTGTGCCCGGCTTTGTACGGGCCGAACCAAATATGGAAATGCAGGGGCCGATCTTACATAAAGCTTCAAAGCCTTCTACAAATTCTGCCATTATCTTAAATAGCTGCCAACTGCTGTGGCCCATACTTTCCTTCCAGTGTCTTTCCTTTAAAGTTTTTAGGGTTGCATTCATACCTGTTGTTTTAGAATAAATATCTTATTCAAATAGTATTAAGTTATATTAACGTGAAACGATAAATGAGAGACGATAAAGGGGAAGGCTTTCGCCTCTCTCGTTCACTTTTCACCTCTCACAATTCACAACTCACCATTCACC
>CAYVEI010000018.1:0-45807 GCA_964450515.1 uncultured Terrimonas sp.
ACGGTATTTCAGCAGACGGATTCCAAATATCCCACCTGCGCAAAGCCGTACCGTTATGCGGCAGCTTAAAGAACGACACAACATAAAAAGACAATGGGACATAAGAAAGTTTGTTTAGAATGTAAGGTGACACTTAACAGACCATTTGACAGTGGTTCTGAACTGACTTATTCTTGTCCTGAATGCGGGAAACCAATGACACTTTTACCACACAGGTTTCGACCACCCAAAAAATCGGAAGACAAAAAGTTGGAAACAGTAAAATTTCTAATTGACAACGGTTTTTACTTTCAACACATTTACGAAAACATTGAAACGAAAAACGGAATTACTTCTTATCAAAATTATGTTGCTTATCCCGACAACATTAGAGATGCAAAAGAATTTGTAGAACGCTATAAACACCAAGCAAGAAAATGTTAGAAGGAAAACTAAATAAGGACGAAAAACAAGCAGAACTTGAAAAGTATCGGGACTTAGTTTTGGCGACACTTGACTATTACATTGACAATAAGGAAATGCAAATCAAAACTGCCGACTTTGACTCTTTGGAACATTATAAAGGACTTAAAACACAAACAGAAGAACATTATCAAAAAGGTCGGTTAACAAGACTAAAACAATGGTTTCGTGACTTGACAGAAATGCAGATAGAAACAGGCGACCTAAAGTTCAATAAGTATCTGAAAGACAAAACTAAATATGACATTGACATTTTTAAATCCTATTTCCAACGAGTTGACAAAGTTATTGAGAAAGGAAAAATCACAACGGACTATCAATTTTATGACATTAACATAATGGTTGACCAACTTTGCCAAACAGAACCAGTTGACAGTAAAAAAATAGAAATATTAAACCAACTTCTAAGTGACTATGAGAAGCGAAAATCACGACAGACAAAAAAGCCGACCGCATAACACGGGTTTTGCGTCAGGCGGGCTGACGTGCAAACTTGGAGCTTTGTGCTTCTATTCAAGTTCAGTGCTGGCAGACAGTTTTGTGCTCCGAAACCCGCCCGACCGCAAAGCCCGAAACCGTTGTGCGGCATACTATGACAACCCTCAAGCTAAAAATCACTTTTCTATATGAGACTGTTTATAATAAACTTTGACTTTGATGATGACTTCAGACACATAACAAACACTGAAGCATTAGAAGAACACGGACAAATAAAAAAGTATTTGAAGAAACAAAAAGCAATACAATTATCGCCAAGTTCATTTCTTCTCAAATCCAAACTCATAGCAGAACAACTGCTGTCGGAAATTTCGCCATTTCTTGACAGAAGCGAAGGTCTATTTGTTTTTGACGTAGCAGTAAATGACTGGTATGGCTTTGGCAACAAAAAAATTCTAAATGCTATTCCAAAAGGAGTTGACATAAACATTTTTCAATAATGACAATTGCTTGTTTAGGTTGGGGCTCTTTAATTTGGAAGCCAGAAGAACTTTTAGTTCAAAATGAATGGTTCAAGGATGGACCGCTTATCCCAATTGAATTTGTTCGACAATCCGATAACGGTAGAATTACACTTGTTATAGATACTGCTTCCAAACCTGTTCGCACTTTATGGACATTAATGACTACTGACAGCCTCGACACTGCCATTGAATCATTACGAAAAAGAGAGGGGACAAACAAAGCAAATATTCATACAATCAAATCAGACGAGCAGACAACCGACGATATTAAAAAAACAGTTCAAAAATGGCTATTGACTAAAAATATAGACGCAGCTATTTGGACGGGTTTACAATGCAAGTTTAATGGAAAAGCTGTAAGACCAAGCATTGAACAAGTTATTGAACACCTTTCCAAACTTGACTACAATATTTGGAAGATTGCAGAAGAATATGTTTGTAAAGCCCCAAAGCAAATTGACACAGAATATAGACGCCAAATCGAAAAAGAATTGGGTTGGACATTTACAGAATAGAAGTACGACCGCACAACAAAAGGTTTGCCGCAAGGCTGGCGGACGGAATAACAATCGGCTGTTTTACTATTATCATCTAATATCGGGCCTGACCGACTTCTATTTGGCTTTTAGTTGTTAACTTCATCTTCAGCAATCATCAACTTCGGCTCCGAGCTGACAGAACACAAAATGTAAGCACAGCAGCAAGCCCTGTTCGTTGTGTGCAAAACCACAGGAGTGACAAAAAATTGCTATGAGACAAATAACTTATTTGATGCTGTGTATTGTACTTATCTCATGGTCTGTGAATAGGAAGAATAGATCAATACCCGTAATGGTTGACACAGCACAAAACAGCGGTGCTGAAAATTATCTGTCGAAACCCGGAAATGCAGATATTCTTTGGATACAGAAGGTGCTGGACAACTGGAATTACGTATGCCTGAATGAACTAAACATTGAAGTGAAGACGTTGCCATGGATCATTTTTTATGACAGCAGTTCCGCCTGGCACTTGAACGCTGACGAAAACATGCTTCCTTCCTTCGAGAAAACGCCCGATAGCGTTGTGTTTGCAGGAATCAGCTATCAGCTTATCAGGATAGTTCA
The DNA here is from genome assembly GCA_964450515.1 of uncultured Terrimonas sp. Classification (GTDB taxonomy): domain Bacteria; phylum Bacteroidota; class Bacteroidia; order Chitinophagales; family Chitinophagaceae; genus Agriterribacter. The sequence continues at coordinate 2,531 of CAYVEI010000018.1, forward strand.
TCAAGAAAGCGTTTGGGTACCGGGCAGAGAACCTATTCCGTTGGCCTCCTCTCTGGTGACCACCATTCCGTATGCAGAAAACAAAATGGCTTTCTTTATTGCTCCACTGCCATCATTGTTCCACAAGTTGTCGACGCCCGATCAGGCGCCCCACCTGGATTTTTTATTCCTGGGTACCACCATTCATGAATTGACACATACCCGCCAGCTGCCATTTGTACTGCCACGACTTTTGGAGATCCATGAAACAGACAGCCGCGAAAGCCTCAATGACAATACGGTTGAAGATGAGTTTTCCAAAAACGAACGGTACAAGAAACTATATTTCGAGGAAAGCACGCATTTATGGAACGCTGTTTTCATGGTTGACGAGAACAGTTGTAGAGCAGAAATTGAACGAGCCTTTAAACTGACAGAAATCCGCAAGCGTGAATTTTTTACAGGAAACAATAAAGGATTAGGACTGGCGGATGAAATTTTCCTATCACTCGAAGGCTCCGCCATGTGGGCACAATACCGGATTATGCTTAAAAACGCACCCAATCCAAATGAACGTGAGCTTCTTTCATGGATACTGCAACAAGGACCTGCATGGTCGCAGGATCGGGGGTTGGTCCTGTTTCTTTTAATAGACAGGTTCGCTCCCGATTGGAAAGATCATTTTTTTGAAAAGGAACTGCCTCCAGCTACCAACTATTTGCGTGATGTGCTGGCAATCTCTAAGAAATAATGGGCTCCTTGAAATCTCTGACCGAATCCACCTGGAAAGAAATGACATTTGAATGATGAACGTTACGTCAGACAAAAATAAATGGTACTCCCCCCATACCTGCAATATAAAAGCAACGTATTTGAAGCAATAAGATGCCATGGAAGTCAGTTTTCAGAAAATGATATGACTGAATGGATTAAAACAGGAGGATAACAAGCTAATAAATTTTACTTTAAACAATTGAATGTTACTACAAAGAAAAGACTTCTAAAAATTTGGCAGCACACAACATGTGAGTTTGGCAAAATGCCGGCTTTAGAATAAATACTCATCTGCATATCTCTACTCAGCTTCAGTTTGGGCTGAACGAATAAATCTTAACTTTAGTTTTTAAATTCAACAATATATTTTCAATCAGCAGCGGTTATCGGCGGACGGAATATTAATTCCCAACCTGCACAAAGCCCTGCTCGCTGGGCGTCATTGTAGGACAACCCGGCATCAGGACAAGGAATTATCACAGACAAAATAAATAACAATGAATATGGAAGAGATTATTGAACTTATAAAGACAGGTAAAAACGACCTCCTGGAACAGAAGTTAAATGACAATCCTTCACTTGCTGACAGCAAAACAGAACAAGGAGTTTCTCTTTTACAATTTGCAGCTTATTGCAGAAACAGTTTCGCAGTTGACCTTTTAAAAAAACACAAGCAAAAATTTGACATTTTTGAAGCTTCCTGTATTGGAGACGCTGAAATAGTCAACCAATTATTGGACAAAAATCCTGAATTTATAAGTTTATTTTCTTCAGACGGTTTTACTGTCTTAGGACTTGCTTCATTCTTTGGACATCTATCTCTTGTAAAACTACTTTTAGAAAAGGGTGCAGATCCGAATATTGCATCGAACAACCATCTTAAAGTTGCCCCTATTCACTCTGCTTGTGCAATCTCTCACATCGACATTACTGAGCTTTTGATAAGACACGGTGCTGACGTAAATGCAAAACAAATTCAAGGAATTACGCCATTACATGAAGCCGCACATAACGGTCAGACAAAACTTTTAAAACTTCTCATAGACAACGGTGCAGACATTAATGCAAAGATGGATAACGGTCAGACACCTTTATTTATGGCAAATGAAAAGAACTTTCAAGAAACAGCAGAACTAATAATTAAACAAGGTGGACACTAACAGACTATAGAAGAACAACAACGAACGCCCAACAGATTTTGCGTCAGGCAGGCTGAAGGATTTCTGCAGCCGACACGTCCTAAATATCTGATCCTTTACCGAAGCAATCCTTGTAACAGACCATAGCGACTAAAAAACAGTAATATGGAAGCAAAATACAAAACCACAATCGTTCAAACAGGGAACAACACAGGTATTCACGTTCCCGAAACAATTCTGGAAAAACTAAACGGTGGCAAAAAACCGTTGGTAAAAGTTACACTAAACGGCTACACTTATCGCAGTGCGGTAGGCAAAATGGGCAATAAGTTTATGATTAGCTTAAGTGCCGAAAACCGGAAAAATGCAAATGTAAAAGGTGGCGATACTTTAGAAGTAACTGTGGCATTAGACACCGAACCGAGAACCGTGGAATTGCCGGCCGAACTGCAAACTGCGTTAAACAAGAACAAAACGGCAAAAGCCGCATTTGACAAACTTGCACCGAGTAAGAAAAAGGCGATTGTGCTTTCCGTTACAGAAGCTAAAACCGAAGAAACGAGAACCCGAAGAATTGAAAAAGCAATTAACGATTTAATCAGGTAAATATGAACAAGAAGCAGTGGCAGGCATAAATCCAGATTTGCCTTAAGAGCTCCATTAAAACAAAATGACCCAATTAAGAATTTTCTGACATGCAGTTGCATATCAAACACCCACATTTGTGTCTCACTATTGAGCATCAATTCCTTCACACTTTCCACAACAAAACCAGGTACGGCAAAATATAATAGCCATCCATTTTTAGGTGAATGATCTGCAAAGCCCACCCTATCACCTATATGTTTTTTTACAGATTTACCGAAATTTTTAATTTTTCGCCTATCCGCAACTGAGATTCAGCAGTGAAACATGAGCAAAAAGTCTTAAATTCAGTACTAAAGCAAAACCAAACATCTGCCGCTCATGAATAAACAAATTGACAATATTTCTATCAAAAGCGTCATGTGGGGCGAGGTGAAAGAAAACCGTATATCCTTTAGATTCAATGGAATGCCTAAAGATGTACATTTTACCGTTGCATGGAATAAAGGAACCGGAAAAACAAATCTTCATGCAACGAGGAATATTGGTGACGGCAGGGATAAGCCCTACATCAGAATTTTAGAATTTGACAAAATCTTTCAGGAAGAACTGGCGCAGTTAGTTCCTGCCATTATTTGGGGTAAAATATTCCAACCCCTATCATTTAAAAAATATTCCCGCAGGGAAAGAAATCGTATACGGCTGTTATTCGCTGATGAACTTGAAAAGAATATGGATGCATTTCATATTACAGAAGAGCTGGGTGTGATTTGGCGTAAAGAATCAAAAACCAAAAGGAACAGGGTGATCGTTCCTGATATTGATCAGCTTGCTATGGCAATGGCAGAAACAGATGGATTGAAAAAAATTGCATTAAATAAAATGCGGAGGTTAAAAAAAAATTCGTTCAATTCACCATCCCTGAGATTAGGGTTCATTCATACCGGGAAAAACATGGTGCCTTTTATCTCTGCCAACGGACAATGCCACATTGCGAAAAAAGGATTAGGCCTTGATGTACTGTTCCGCTCATTTGCCGAACCAGAATTTGCCAGAACTTTGAAGAAATATATAAAAGAAGCTTTGGTGCGCATAAAGAATGCTCAAACCAGAGACGAGACCATGCCGTACAGCATCCCTTATACTTTGTATGTAAAAGAAGCTAATTAAATTTGAAAGCAGATGGCGGCAAGCGTACATGGGTTTGAGCGGGAAACCGAGTGTGACTACAAGGATGAACATTACTCTGTCAGAGATAACGGGGCGGTATTACGCCACCCGAGGAAGGGCAAACAGCCGCGACCGATTGATAATATTTGGACGTTTGGCAAGCCGCAAGCGAAAGACGGGTATATGTATATTTCTTCTGTATTAGTTCATAGAATAGTAGCGACTGCATTTCATAGAGAAGCACCGAGCAAAAATCACATTGTTGATCATATAGACACTAACCGACGAAACAATCGCGCGGAGAACCTGCGGTGGCTTACAAGGCTTGACAATATATTAAACAACCCCGTAACGGTAAAGAAGATCATATTTCGTTGTGGCAGTATGGAAGCATTTCTCAATGATCCCTCCATATTGGGAAATCATGAAGATGCAGACAGAAATTTTGCATGGATGAGAACAGTCACTTCCGAAGAGGCCAAAACGTCCTGGGAGCGCATCAGTAAATGGGCAAAAAAAGAAAACAATAGCCTACCAGAAAGCGGTTCCCTGGGAGAATGGCTATTCAGTAATAACTATGATTCCTTTCCGGTTCCGGAGCCAGTGGAACAGACAGCTTCTCTTACCCCGAATGCTGTACAAAGAGGCTGGAAAACTCCAACCGAATTTCCGTATTGTCCACAGGAAGGAACTGATAATCATATTGCCGTCTATGCTGCCAATCTCAAAATGGGTGAAATATTTTCCCGCAATAACCTTTCGCAATCCGTTATCTCTGATTTTGCGACATCCGAAGATGGAAATACACTGTGGGTACTATGTAGGGATAGCAATGAAAATGCCATAAAACCCTGGAAGCTGGCGCGGGTTACCTTTGAAAATGATGTGTTTGTTCATACAAACCTTGGAAGCTTTTTTGAAAAAGCCGGCGCGGAGAAGCAGTTCACGCTCGTACAAGGGCTTAACTGGACAGGTGAAGATTCCATTGATGATTATTACTAAAATAACAAGTAACAGTCCTCAACTTTTGCTGTTATTCAAGCACTATAAACTTCAGTTCCGTCTGGGCGAATAACTATCAACTTTTGCATGTAATGTAAATTCAACAAAAATAAAACCCGCCAGGTTACTAATTCCCCAAATGAACTTAATTTAGCAGTATTGGCGCAATTGATATTGCGCTAATGCAAGATTGTACGCCACTTTTTGAAAGAGACATTACTCAATAGTTTTAAAACTAACAAATCAAACCATGACTACAACAACAGAATCTGTCAAGAGTAAATTTTCATTTCTTGACCAGTACGATATAGGAGAATTCACCCTCAAAATAAATTCACTGACAGGACAACTATCGGATAAACTTGCAGCTGAAATTAGACAGGCTATTATTAACAAATTTATTTCTCTTAACCCTATTCTTTGCAAAGTTTACGATTTTGAAATTGAAGAATCTGAAGTTGTTTATGGTTCAAGAAAATCAAGGAATAAAGGCAAGCTTAAAAAGAAAAAAGGTAAAACATTCGGTGAAAGAATAAGGAATGGGCTTAATGGTTTTGTGCTTGCTCTTACACTTACATCAACTGAGTATAAAAAAATCCCTGAAAACTTTCGTGACGCTGTTGAATTTGTAGAGTCTATCTTCAAGAACAAACCGAATGACATAAATATCGAAGATTTAAAAACATATCCTATTGACGACAAGTTGGACAAAAAGGGCAACCCGGATGAACCAAACATTACGTAAAATATCATCATATATTTTTCATAATACTGCTAATATTTGACTTAGTATAAATTTGTAAAACTAAACTTGCGGCGTACAATAACTAAGCTTTCGTTGCGTCCGCAGGACGAACAATGAAAGCGATGTTGAACTAAACCGACCACTGCCGAACTTTCATTTTAGAGTTACTGATCTTTGAGCTAAAGGTATTTTTCAGATCAGGCCAAGTCTGCTTTTGTGCTGAAGCAGCATGTTTGATAACTATATAAATAGTATCTACCATAGAGCAGGAAAATACACCATCGTCATTCCTCATCCGTTGCAACATGCAGCCTTTTTCCATCATAAAATGTCTTCTCTAAAAAAGTAAAATAAATTCCTATTTGAAAATTTCTTTTACTTTCGATGCTGGTTAAGCCCAAACTTCATGGTTGATTATTCCCAATATGATGATACACAATTGTTGTCTTTGCTAAGGCAAAGCAATGAATCTGCATACACGGAAATCTATCATCGTTATTGGAAAAAACTTTTTTACAAAGCCGGCAAAAAGATTCATGATCTTTTGGAAGCAGAAAATATGGCTCAGGATATTTTTATGGATATCTGGAAAAGGAGGAATGAGTTGGAGGTTACCGGCACTTTTAGCCATTATCTTTCCGTGACTTTGAAATACCGTGTAATTAATTTTCATAAGCGGGATGCAAAAAAATCAGCCCTTTACGATCAAAACGTCACGCAAAATTCATTTATGGATCGTACAACGGAAGAATACCTGGCTCATTCTGAACTGTACAGGCGCATGGCTAAGCTGGTGGCTGAGCTGCCTGAAAAGTGCCAACTGGCATTTCGCCTTCGTGAAGGCGGGCTAAGCCATCAGCAGATCGCTGATGAAATGGGAATATCCAAAAACACAGTAAACATGCACATCAACCGCGCTTTAAGATCCCTTAGAAACGGGCTTACCAATATTCTTTTCTACCTGCACTAAAAAATTTTTTTTTACTCATACATCATCAGGGCCTCCAAATGTGACTATATATGTATGGAGCATTCTGAAAACTATTACCAGGAACTGGGGCGCAAGTGGGCTGACGGTACTATTACGCCCGAAGAAGCGAGGGAATATGTAGAATGGTACAATGAGGAGGATGAACTCCCTCTCATTATACCCAAAGAATTTGCAAACAGCGAAGAAGAGCTGGAGCAGCGCATGTTCGCATCCATACAAACTGGATTGAAACAGCCCACCCCCGTTGTATCTATTCGCAGGAGAATTGTAAGAATTACTGCGGTGGCTGCCACTATCATTGCTGTTGCCATTGGCAGTTGGATCATATTTTTTAATGACAAACCAGTAGAGAAAAGCTACCCGGCGGCAAAAGTGGAAGATCCGGGTTTTAAAAATGATGTGCTGCCCGGTGGCAACTCTGCTACCCTTACCCTGGCGAATGGTAAGCAAATTGAGCTCGATTCGGCAGCGATGGGCACACTCGCGCAGCAAGGCAATACTACCATTGTGGGTAAGAGCGGGCAACTGATCTATGATGGCAATACCTCTGAAATGCTTTATAACACGCTCACTACCCAGAAAGGGCAGCAATATTCCCTCACCCTGTCTGATGGCACCAAAGTATGGCTGGATGCCGCATCCTCTATTCGCTTTCCGGTAAGCTTTACCGGCGATGCAAGAATTGTTGAAATAACAGGGGAAGCCTATTTTGAGGTAGCCCACCTTGAACGGCAAAGAGCAGTTTCTTTCATAGTGAAGAAAGGCGATATGCAGGTAGAGGTATTGGGTACACATTTTAATGTGAATGCCTATGATGATGAAGAAGATATTAAAGTAACCTTATTGGAAGGATCGGTAAGAGTTAGCAATAAAGAAGGCACGGCTACCATAAAGCCTGGTCAGCAGGCCACAATAGCCCCAAACAGCAAGCCTTATACATCAGGCAACATTAACCTGGAGCAGGTAATGGCATGGAAGAACGGGCTGTTCGATTTTAAAGATGCAGATATTGAAACCGTATTAAAACAGGTAGTGCGCTGGTATAATATAGAAGTGAAGTATGAAGGCGAAAAAACCAAAGACCGGTTTAACGGAGGCATTTCACGCCAGGCAACGCTTACAGAGCTTCTCTACATTCTGAAAGCAAGCCGGGTAAAGTTTAAGCTCGAAGGCAACACACTCACAGTATTACCTTAAATAAAAACCGCTCCGGATGGAACCCGCAGCGGCGTAAGTTCTGGTAACCCGCATAAAAGAAGTCGGCAAAGACTCAATTATTGTTTCACCAAAACCCGTCCCGATGGTTAATCGGGACATGACAAATGTATGTTTTTAAACCTTTATGGCAAAACCATTCCCGGTTTACCGGGCAAGCCAACGAAAAAGATCCTGCAGGGATTATTATCAAAAAAAATCGTGCTGGCTATGAAAATGCTGATCATCTTATTAACTGCCGCCTGCCTGCAGGTTGGTGCCCGGGGCTACGGACAGATCAGCTTATCTGTTAAAGATGAAAGCCTTCAGAAAGTGTTGCTCGCACTAAAGCAGCAAAGCGGGTATCAATTCTTTTACAACGCTGCCATCCTTGGCAATGCAAAGCCGGTTACTTTGAGCATAAGCAACGTGTCGTTGCAGCAGGCGCTGGAGCAATGTTTTAAAGAGCAACCCCTGCTCACCTACACCATCATTACCGGCACCGTGGTTATTAAAGATAAACAAGCGGCGAATAAGGAAGAGCACACGCCTGCAAAAGACCTGCCCCCACCAATTGATATACACGGAAGAATAACCGACGAAACCGGCAAACCCGTTGTGGGCGCTACCGTAACGGTTAAGGGCACACTCACGGCAACAGCTACCAATGCCGATGGAAATTTTACATTAACCGGCGTGGATGAAAATGCCGTGCTGATAATAAGTGGGGTAAGTATTGAAACCCTTGAAATAAGCGTAAACGGTAAAACTGATTTAGGAAATATTAAGACCTCGCAGAAGCTGCAAAGAGAAGAGATGATAACAATAGACCCCGAAACAGGGTATCAAAAAATCCCCAAAGAGCGGGCTACGGGGTCTTTTGTCTATATAGATAACAAGCTATTAAATCGCTCAGTAGGCACCAATGTACTTGCGCGGCTGGAAAATGTTGCTTCTGGTTTGCTTTTTAACCGGGGGGATAATCAGCCAGTAGGTGAAGCTCTGGCGATCCGTGGCAGAAGCACTATTTTTTCCGGTTCACAACCATTGGTTGTAGTGGACAACTTTGTTTACGATGGTGATCTGAGAAGTATAAATCCCAATGATGTAGAGAGCGTTACATTACTTAAAGATGCGGCTGCCGCCAGTATTTGGGGCGCCCGTTCCGGAAATGGTGTAATAGTAATTACCACGAAGCGTGGCAGCACCGGAAAGCCGCAAGTAAACTTCACCAGCAATGTAACTTTTTCTCAAAAGCCTGATCTGTTCTCAATGCACCGGATAAGCAGCAATGATTATATCGGGGTTGAAAAATTTTTATTTGATAAGGGCTATTACAGGAGTGCGGAAACCAATGTAGCCCACCCACCGCTTACGCCTGTGGTGGAATTGCTAATCGCTAAAAGAGACGGACTTATTAGCGCCACTGAAGCTGATAAGCAGATTGATGCCCTTGCACAACATGATGTAAGAAATGATATGGGAAAATACCTGTACCGGCAGGCTGTAAACCAGCAATACGCTGTGAACGTAAGCGGTAGTGCACCATACCTCAACTATTACTTTTCCAGTGGCTATGATAAAAATCTGTATTCTCTTGCAGGAGAGGATTTTAATCGCCTCACTTTTCGATCATCCAACCTATTTACCATCAGTAGCAGGATAAAAGCTGAAGTGTCCCTCAACTATGCACAAAGCGCTCAAAACAGGGGCAATAACCCCGGCTATAATATGGGAGCCGGAGGGGGTAAGTCTATGTATCCATATGCACAGCTTGCAGATGCACAGGGAAACCCGGGAACCATTGTACAAAATTACCGCACCAGCTTTGTTCAGCAGGCCATGCAGCAAGGCTTACTTGACTGGACGTATAACCCAATAAAGGATATTTATGACAACAGCAATACCAGCAAAGTAAAAGACTTTGCCGTTAATGCAGGATTGCACTTTCAATTGCTTACCTCTTTAAACCTCGAACTAAGATACCAGTATGAGAACGTGCTTAACCAAACCAACTCACTGCATACAGACAAATCGTATTACAGCCGTAATATTATTAATCAATTTACGCAGGTTGATCCTTACGATCAGTCATTGACCTTCCCTGTACCCAAAGGAGGTATCATGGATGCATCAAATGCCGCGACCATCTCACATCAGGGAAGGGTACAACTGAACTATGCAAAAAACTGGAATGGGATACATGACCTGAATATGATAGCGGGATGGGAAATTAAAAATATACAAGGTACTTCCGACAGGTACCGCCTGTACGGATATAATACAGATGGAAGCCTTGTCTTTCCTTCAATTAATTTTGTGTCATTCTTTCAACGTTATGATAATATTTTCCTCACTTCAAAAATTGATAATCCGCAATCAATATCCGGCACGCTCAATAGGTTCCTTTCTGAATATGCAAATGCTTCTTATACGTACCGCAATAAATACATTCTTTCAGGAAGCGCCAGAAAGGACGGTTCAAACTTATTCGGCGTAAAGACCAATCAAAAATTTGTGCCGCTATGGTCGGCAGGGGCAGGGTGGCACATAAGCAAGGAGCCCTTCTACCATATTGACTGGCTACCGAAATTAAAATTGAGACTGACATACGGACTGCAAGGAAACTATTCAAACGAAACCTCTGCATTTACAACCATCTCTTATGATCTGCAATCTTCTGGACTGTTAGCCGCGGATATTGAGAATCCTCCAAATGAAAGCCTTCGCTGGGAAAAAGTAGCTACCTGGAATGTAGGAGCAGACTTTTCACTTGTTAATGATATTGTATCAGGAAGCATTGAGTATTATAACAAAAATGCAAACGATCTGTTAGGATATGCGCCGGTTGATCCGACCACCGGCCTTATTTATACAGGCGGCGGAGGTAGTGTCTATTTTGGTAATACCGCATCCCTGAAAGGAAAAGGCGTTGATATACAACTTAACGCCAGAATTTTCGATAAAAAAATCAAATGGTACGCCACATTACTTTATAGCTATACTTCCTCAACAGTTACAAAATATACCATGCCAATATCTGCATTGGGAAGTGCTTATCTTAATGAAGCGTTTATAAACCCGGTGATAGGCAAACCTGTATATTCTATATACAGCTATGCATGGGCCGGGCTTGACCCGCAGACGGGCGACCCAAGAGGCTATATAGACGGCAAGGTAAGCAATGATTATGCTTCCATCGTAGCCAACACATCGCTTGATAGCATGGTTTACAGCGGGCCTTTACAGCCCGTGACCTTTGGCGCATTGCTTAATAATTTCACATGGAACCAGTTTACCTTTTCATTTAACATCAGCTACAAATTTGGCTACTATTACCGCAAACCTTCCGTCAACTACGAAACCCTTTTCAGCTCATGGACCGGCAACAGTGATTTCAGCAAAAGGTGGCAGAAACCAGGTGATGAACAAAATACATCTGTGCCCTCTATGGTTTACCCGACAGATCAAAGCAGGGATATGCTGTACGCATTTTCCTCAGCGCTTGTAAATAAAGCCGACAATATAAGATTGGAGGATATAGCCCTAAGTTATGAAATAGATAAAGGGAACTGGAAACAGCTTCCGTTCAGGCAAGTACGCATTTCACTATATGCCAGCAACTTCGGGTTGCTGTGGTCAGCCACTAAGGGCATTGACCCTTACTATCTCAACAGCCCCCGGCAGGGCATCAACTTTTCTGCCGGGCTAAACCTGACTTTTTAAAATCAAAACTCATTGAAATGAAACGTTCCACTATAATATATACCTTCTTATTTTTCGCTCTTATAAATTATGATTGTGACAAAAAATTCCTTGATGCAAAGCCAAACGACCGTCTTGAGATTCCTCATACTCTTGTAGATTTCCAGGCTTTACTTGATAACTTAAGACTCACCGGATCAGGCGGAATGGCAGGCGGAATGCCGCAATTATTATTAGTAGGAAACGACGAATATTATGTACCGGACGAAATCTTTGCCCCTTTTACTACCATGTCTAAAAACCTCTATCTATGGGATCAAAAAGACCCCTACGGAGGAGCAACATCCTTAAATGATTGGGGTTTTCCATACAGGGTAGTTTATTATGCCAATGTGGCCCTTGAAGGAATAGAAAAAATTAAGAAAGATGGCGCAAATGATGCTGAATGGAATAATATAAAAGGCGGTGCTTTATTTCTGCGTGCGCATACTTTTTACACACTCGCTCAGGTATTTGCCCCGCCATACAATAGTGCTTCTGCCACTGCATCCCCTGGTATACCCCTACGGTTAAAGGCTGACATCAGTGATAAGGTGCAAAGGGCGACACTTGAGCAAACCTACCAGCAAATAATAAAAGACCTCACAGAGGCCCGGTCATTATTGCCCGCACTGCCCTTAGTAAAAATACGTGCAAGCAGGGCTGGAGTATTTGCCCTGCTTGCAAGGACCTACCAGACCATGCAGGATTATGAGCAAGCATTAGTATATGCAGATTCCTGCCTTGCCCTGCAAAGTGATCTGATTGATTACAATTCGGTAAGTGCAACACCAACTTATCCATTCCTGACTATGAACGATGAGGTGATTTTCGCGACTACTATCATTTTTAATCCGAATCAATTGTACTATCCGACAAGGGCGAGGGTGGACAGCGATCTTTACGCATCTTATAGCAATACAGACTTGCGTAAAACTCTTTTCTTCAGGGAAAGAGAGCCCGGGAAATTCTCCTTTAGAGGTAGTTATGATAATAGCGGTTATCCATTTATGGGATTAACCACAGGTGAAATATACCTTATAAGGGCTGAGTGCCATGCAAGAGCTAATAATGTGCAGGCTGCTATGAATGACCTAAATAGGATACTTAAAAAGAGATACATCATAGGTTCATTTGTAGAAACGACCGCCAATGATGCAAAGGATGCACTGATGAAGGTGCTTACAGAACGAAGAAAGGAGCTTGTGTTCCGGGGCCTTCGCTGGACTGACCTGCGAAGGCTAAACCAAACCTCTGAAACGGCTATTACTATTAAACGGCTGGTGAACGGGCAGCCATACGAGCTGCCTCCAAACGACCTTCGCTATACCTGGCCTATACCTGCCGATGCAATGGGGTTTAACTCTGACTGGAAACAGAACCCCAGATAACAACCATTTATCTACCCTTAGCTAAACCCTTTATGAAATATTATTTCTTAGCAATTCTTATTTGCGTATCCCTTCATATTCCCCAATGCAATGCACAGGCATCGGGAAACAAAGTATTAAGTATCGGTGATACGCTGCCAGACATTCAATTTGCAATGGTTAACTATAAAGAACCGACAGCAAAGCTCTCTTCCTTTAAATCAAAACTCATTATTCTTGACTATTGGGGACGGTGGTGCGGATCGTGCATACACGCTATGCCCAACCTTAGCGCTATGCAAAAAAAGTATGGCAGCGATATTACCATACTGCCGGTGGCCTTTAATAATACACAGGATGAAATAAAAGACTTTTTTGATAAAAGAAAAGGAACAGATAAGGAAATAGATTTGCCATCCGCTGTTTATAAAGACCTTGATAATGAGCTTTTCGAGATGTTACCCACCATAGGATTTCCACACGAAGTATGGCTGGATAGCAACCGTGTGATTATTGCTATAACTCTATCAGTATATGTTACTGAAAATAATATCCGCAGAATATTAGCCGGAGAGAAACTGTCGCTGCCTGTAAAAGCCACTCAAATGGATTTTGACGGTTCAAAACTGTTGCCTGTGGAGGGAAACCAAAATGATAGTACCGTTATCTATCGCTCCATGCTAAAACCATTCATTGATAGTATTCCCTCAGCATTTTTCCGAAAAGAACGGACTTCAAAATTTACACGCATATTTTATCCGAATGCTTCTATTGCAGAGATGGTGAAGGCGGGAGTATATGGAAATGAAGCAGAGGACTTATTCAATAAGAAGCTTGCCCTTGAAACCAGCAACAACGATCGCTTAATGAAGCCTGTGTATGACACCAACTACATCAGCAATATGAGGCAAAGAGCATATTGCTATGAACTGATATTACCATCGAAATTTAGTATAGAGCAGGCCCGACATTTTATGCTGGAGGACTTGTGCAGGTATTTTGGCATTGAGGCAAAGTTTGAAAAAAGGCAAGTACCTTGTTGGGTGCTAAAAAGAACTTCTACCAGCGATAAGCTGAAGGCTAAAGGAGGGTATCCTTCATTTAAAACCTCAATTGATGAAACCAGGATTACCATTCAGAACATTCCGATGACCGAAATTCCTTCTTTTATGATGAATAAAAAAGTTCCGCTTATTATTGATGAAACAAACTACAAAGGCAATGTAGATATAGAGCTGGTGCTTACTGACAGGTATAATTTGAAAAGCCTCAATAAGATGCTTGCAAAGTATGACCTTGTGTTAAAGGAGGCGGACAAATATCAGAACGTACTTGTAATAAAAGACAAAAATCAGATGTAAAAATAGGAAGTTAAAAAAGGGGCATGTGCCCCTTTTTTTATTCTTCTTTTTGTGAAAAATCTTTATATGCATTTACATCCACACCCGCTTTAAGAACTCTGTGACCGGTGGAATCAACCATTGTCTGGTTTTCATCATAAGCAAGGCTGCAGAAAACATCTGATTGTTTGGGGCATCCGCTTGGGTCTGTGGCGCTTGGTGTGTCAGACCTTGCGGGTTGGGTAATAGATGTACCTGCTGGATTGGAAGCAAACCAATATCTGTCAACAAAGCGGGAATCTTTGCCTGTAAATGCTGTAAAACTTACAGCCAGCAAAATAGCTGCAATACCGAGAAAATACTTTTTCATACCAAAAGCAGCTTTTATAATCTTAAAAAGCAATAAAACTTTATTGGTAAATAATTGCCTACATCATTTTTCTTCAGGACTTTCGGCATCCAACCTGTGTTATCGCGATAAAAAATTTATATTCTACATTGGTTCTATTATCCTTTTCTGAAACCTGATACCGACTAAGCTTATCAATATAAAAAACAGATTAAAAACTATGTGCTGCTGCCAGCTTAGCTTAGATATAACACCGCCGCAAGAGCATGGCAGTTTTACCTGGTTATTTACCATCCAAAGCAGGTATAGAGTAAACAATGTTATCAATAAGGCAGAAAGATAAAAACCATACATGCGGGTGAAAGGAAAAAGAAGAATAAGCGCAAGCGCTATTTCAAAAAGAGGCAGTGCATAAGACAAAAACCCTGCGACATTACCTATAAGCTGCATTTTGCTTAACTGCAAATGAAATGAATCATGAAAGGTCAATTTACTCAGACCAGTGTATGCAAATAAAAATATGAGAAGAAATGCGCAAACATCCGCTGCTATTGCACCCTTAACATATTTGGAATGATAGGCAATTGCTGACATAAGTACACTTTTTAGTATAATGAAATATGCTCACTCTTATTAGGGTGCAGTATTTCAAAAGGGCACTTATAATAACCCATATCTTTTGATGATGAATGCCGGAAAGCGGTAGTTATAGAAAGGATCTCATGCTTAATAAAAAAGCCATTTTCTAAAGCAAAGTTCACAACATTTAACCGGCAACCAATTGACCGAAAAGGAGGAATAAGAAAATAGTTTTATCAAAATCAACAGGCTGTATATGGAAATCTTAAGAGATTAAATCATTAAACCCTTAGCGCCAGTTACAATCCATACAGCTAAAACAAAAAGCCAATCCGGTTAATGATAACCTGGATTGGCTTTATCTGAAAAGCTGGAAAGTAAGTTTAATCTGGTACAAGTGGAATACCCGGGTAGGAACCTATTTCAATACCATATTTGGGGGTAGAACAATGGAGGGTATGTGGAATATCTTGTACGACGGATTTGATAGTAAGATAGAAAGGCATTCCGGTTTTATACTCATCTGATAATCTACCAACAGATACAGCCCCAACGTAAGTGGAATCATTAAAAACCCAGGAAGTCTCTCTGAAGCGCTCATCAGAAGGTTCTAATATCTGGATTACATCCCAGCAACCCAGTCCTATATATTTCGCTTTAAAAACCGTTTTGTGAGATTCTTTATTGCATGCAAAACCAATGAAGAAAACAACCGCTGCCACAAAAATTAATAATGTTTTCATAATTGTAAGTTTTATACCATGACAGTAAAAACTTTTAAACCGTTTCAAGTTCCAAGAAAAATATTGGCATCAAAAATTACTCTTTCGGGAAGAAGAATGTAAGGCTGCTTTAATCCCCTTGTTGTACTAACTCCTTTTCTTAACAAAGGGATGTTTTCAGTTATCCTTTCCCAGGATATCAGGTTATTCGGATAACGTTTCCAATGTTTAAGGCAAAGTTTAGAACATAAAACCGGCAACCAATTGACCGAAAAGGTGGAATAAGAAGTTATTTTTGAAACTTCTTGCAGGCTGTATATGTAACTATTAATGGATAGAGTCAATAAACCATTACAAAATTTATCGTCATTTTTTTTTAATCTTTTTACATATTCGTTCAATGGAAAAGCCAATCCGCTTATGGATTGGCTTTATCCTGAAAAACAACAAAAGCCCCTTTTCCTGAAATTTTTTGGCTTTGTTTCTAAACCGATGCAAAGTTGATAACATAAAGAGACAACCAATTGACCAAAAGGTTGGAATAAGAAAATATTTTCAGGGAAATCTCATTCAATTTTCAATAACCGGAAAAAAGTGCTTTTTTTCTGCTTAAATAAATTTCCTTTTTGATGTAACTTCAGAAGAGCATCACTGACCAATCATAAAATTACTTACAACTAAAATTAGCCTTGTATGGTAAGCCCGACAGATCGGAATCTTCTTTCCAAAGAAGCACACCGATTAACCGTAGAGCTTTTAAAGATCGCCGAAAGAAGGGATACTTTTATATGCCAGGAAGTAGCAGATAAAGTAAGGGAAATACGAAAGACCAGACTGATGGAGGATGATGTTTTTCTAAACGAACTCATATTTCTTTTAGCGCAAAAAGGATATTTTACAGTTTAGAATTTGACTTTGGCATTTCTATATTTTATCCCATTGATATTGGAATCTGACTGACTGCTATCTTAACCGTTCCATGGAAGGCGTAATATGGTACTGGCGCTTGTACGCGCGGATAAATCCTTCGCTGCTATGGAAGCCTGTTTTCATGGCCACTTCAAAAACGGAATACGATGTATCTCTCAGCAGGCTTTGCGCTTTCCTTAGCCGTAGTTCCAGGTTCATTTTGTAGGGATTTATGCCAAATAATTTCTTGAACCCGCTTTTAAACTGGTAGAGGCTAAGTCCATTCGATCTTTTACCATGTTTTTTCATAGTAAAAGGATCCTAATTTCCTTTTACTATGGTTTTTTTTAATTAAATTTGGTTATGAAGCTAAGTGATTACAAGGCAGGAATTTTTACAAAGCAATATGGCTACAAGTCTTTCCATCCAAATTTTTTAAATAAAGAATGGTTGGTAGACCGGCCGGAAATAAGCGCATTATTGGAGGATGCCAATTATCATCTGGGCCAATTAAATGCTTTTTCGACATTTGTTCCGGATGTGGATTTATTTATTAAGATGCACATTGTTAAGGAGGCTACACAGTCGAGCCGAATTGAAGGTACCCGCACCAATATAGACGAGGTGGTATTGGATGAAAAAGATATACTACCGGAAGGTAAAGATGATTGGCAGGAAGTGCAAAACTATATTGCAGCAATGAATTATTCAATTAAACGCCTGGATAAACTTCCTCTTTCTTCACGGTTAATCAGGGAGGCTCATAAAATCCTGTTGAAAGGTGTCAGAGGAAAAAATAAACTGCCTGGTGAATTCAGGACCAGCCAGAATTGGATTGGGGGAGCCACTATTAATGATGCTGCCTTTATACCACCTCATCATACGCTTGTACCTGAATTAATTGGCGACTTGGAGAAATTCCTGAACAATCAGGATATCAAAGTGCCGCATCTGATAAGAATTGGAATGGCTCATTACCAGTTCGAGGCGGTCCATCCCTTTTTGGATGGGAATGGTAGGATCGGGCGATTATTGATTACACTATATTTAGTTTATAATGGATTATTAAGTAAACCCACACTATATCTATCCGATTTTATTGAAAAGAATAGGGCGAACTACTACAATAATTTAATTAATGTATCTGAAAGAAATAATATAACTCAATGGTTGCGTTTTTTCCTGGTAGGTATAACAGAAACCTCTAAAGTAGCCATAGATACTTTCAACCGGATAATTACATTACGTGATGAACTGGAAAAAGAAACAATTAGTAGTCTGGGAAAGCGGGTTCCTAATGCAAGGGCATTGCTTAGGTATTTATATAGTAAACCAGTAGTTACTGTTGCCGATGTAATGAAAAATCTGGAAGTAACAAAACCAACGGCAAATACATTGATTAATGACTTTTACAATCTTGGAATCCTGAAGGAACAAACAGGATTTAGAAGGAATAGAATTTTTGTATTTGCCGATTATCTTAAATTATTTGAACGATAAAAAAATGTCAAAAATTGTAAGAGATACTCATGTAACGGGAATGAAAGGTGTAAACTTATTTGAACAATATTGTTTGCAGCATAAGCCTGTTATAGTATTCAGGGAAACCTTAAAAAGCGATTTTGGTATAGATGGAGAAATTGAAATGACATCAGTCAACGAAGAAAAAAAAGTTGAACCGACAGGAGAAATCCTTAAGATTCAAATAAAGACGGACGGAACCGGAAGTTCATACATACGAAATAAAAATGACAGCCAGTTTGATTACTATGCATCTAATGACGACCTGGAGTATTGGTCAAAGTATAAAAATCATGGGTTAGAAGTTATATTGGTCATCATTGATGAATCTGCTGAAACCATCTATTGTAAAAAGGTGTTTGATTACGATATAGTATCCGCGAAAGCCACTTTAAAAAAGAAAAAAAATATACCTATAACCTTTCATGTA
This sequence comes from uncultured Terrimonas sp., assembly GCA_964450515.1. Taxonomy (GTDB): domain Bacteria; phylum Bacteroidota; class Bacteroidia; order Chitinophagales; family Chitinophagaceae; genus Agriterribacter. Next base: position 21,074 of record CAYVEI010000018.1, read on the forward strand.
GATGAAAACAAGCTGATATTTGGCAAACACGACTTTAGAGAGAGATTTTCGGCATCTTTCCGAACACGGGTAAATTATTCAGTAAAGGAGACCCTCGTTTCTAACTTGCTTCGAGTCAAAAATGTGCCCAAAATCCTTTTTGTGTATGATAGTAAATTTAATAGTAACAAGGCAATCGCAGAGTTTATTAAAAAAGATGATGCACCGCTGAAGTTTTCTGATTGCCCGTTCTATACCGCCTATGGAGGTAAGGTGTACACATTCTCACAACTTGGAAAGGAATTTAGCGCGTTTACAGATCACATTTTGGAAAATAAAAATTATAAGACTATTGGTCATGATGAAATTTTGGAGAATCGCCCAATAAGGAATCATTATACCGAATTGTTGAACCAATATTTTCAATATAATCTGCGAAAGAAAGGAATGCATTATAACCGAAAGTATAAGCGGTATTACTTTGCCTTCAATCCCGAAAAAGATGTGCTTCCCTTAACGGTTGAGGCTGTTACGAGAGTAAGAAAAGAAAAAATAGATAAGAAGGTTGTGACATGGCACGAATATGGGACTCGCTACAAATTTTATAGACATCTTGGTTTTGAAATTTCCTATCATTTTATCGAATCAGAACTGTATATCTCTTTAGCGCATAAATACTTTTTTACAGAGGACGGGAAAAAGACCCTCGCCCCTAAAGAGATCACTAAGTTTACAAATTTTCTAACGGCAAGAGATTATAATGATAAATACTATGATTGGCTACGATTTTGGTGGACATACCTTACTAAAGACAATGAGAACTGGGAAGTCTTTGATTACAATAAAGTAACCATAAAAATAAATCCTTTTTTCTATGAAGAAGTTGAATTTGGAATACCGCTGGAAAATAAGATTGAAAAGCCAAAATTGCGAAAACATTTTAAACCCGTAAAAAGCACCAATACTTTATTCGGCTATGAAAATTGAATTACTAAAAGAACCTTGTCTTGAGTTTGGAAATGACTTTATAAGTGATGACCCTAAAATAGGTATAAGCTTTGGCGGGTTCTTTTCAATATCAAATAAAAGTCATCGCTCGGAAGTCCACTATTCTATGATTGGTACTCAAAGCTGTATTGAGGAAGCTAATAGATGGATTAAACAGTTTGATGAATGTATTGAAGCAACAGGAAATGAAGAAGAAACCCTTGATGAGTCGGTTATACAGGACGGAGAGGTAGTTGATTATTCGGAAGAGGGTGAGTTATTTCATACAGATTATTCCTTCTTAATGCTCGAAGAAGAAAGAACCGCACAATCTGCAGAAGTTATAACATCAGTGACACAACACAAAAAAAGGAACCCTGATTTTCCCGGATTTAATGAACATACATCATTAAAATGTCAATTTATTAATGACGAATCGAATAATAAATACGTACAGGAATCGAAGTTAAAAGAGATTCTCAAAAATCCGGAGCTTTCATTATTCGATAAAGCCGTTAAAGTATGTGACTTATTTGTAGAGGCCTATGACTATATGCTTTCAAAAAGCATTACGAAGCCAACAGTTTGCTTTTTAATTATTCCCTCTGAGGTATTTAAGAAACTCTCTTCCATACCTATGACCGGAGGCAAATGGTTTAATCTTAGACGGTATCTGAAAGCCCAGCTAATTGTCAAACAAGGTGCGATCCCGGTGCAAATCGTATTGGAAGATACAATCATGCAAAAAAGAAGGTCATTGCAAGATTTGTCAATGCAGGCTTGGAATTTTTCAGTAGCAAACTATTATAAAAGTGGATGTATTCCGTGGACCTTAAGTTTAAAAGACAAGCATACTTGTTTTATCGGGATAAGTTTTCATAAGGTGCTGGATGGAGAAACGAATTTAATTCGTTCAAGCGTTGCTCAAGCTTTCAACTATGAAGGAAAAGGCTTAGTATTTATTGGGGAACATTTCGAATGGGATAATGATAAAATGGAAACCCCTGCACCCCATCTCACGTATAGTTATGCCAAGAACTTAATTAGGCAGGTTATTGGTGAATATAGAGAGTTTAATAATAACCTTCCGCCCCGTCGTGTGGTGATACACAAAACCACTGATTATTGGGATAGTGCAGTTAATACTGATTACGCTGAGGTGGAAGGGCTAAAAGACGGAATCAGAGATGTATTAGGGCAAGACGTACAAATTGACCTGGTAACAGTCAAATCAACAGACATTAAATTGTTACGCGAAAATGGTCAATATCCTGTTATGAGGGGAACTTTATTCCATATTGATAAAGCGACCGGAATTTTATATACAACAGGATACATACCTTATTTTGAAACTTTTCCAAGCGGACATATCCCCCGGCCTCTTGAGGTAAGTGTTTACGAACAAGAGTCCTCATTGAGAAAAATATGTGAAGAAGTATTGGCATTAACGAAGTTAAATTTTAATAATTGTAATTACTATGATAGTTTACCTATAACAATAAGGTTTGCTCAAAAAGTTGGCGAGATTTCACAGTATATAGAAAAGGGAATAAAGCCGCCTGATAGATATTATTTTTATATGTAGAGTGGTTAAACAATTTCTTCCCCAATATCATTATTATAGTTCAGTGCATTTTAAACAAACCATCAATCTTAACGATACCGTTCCATGGAAGGCGTAATATGGTACTGGCGCTTGTACGCGCGGATAAATCCTTCGCTGCTATGGAAGCCTGTTTTCATGGCCACTTCAAAAACGGAATACGATGTATCTCTCAGCAGGCTTTGCGCTTTCCTTAGCCGTAGTTCCAGGTTCATTTTGTAGGGATTTATGCCAAATAATTTCTTGAACCCGCTTTTAAACTGGTAGAGGCTAAGTCCTATACTGTCTGCTAATTGTATCTCTGTAGAAAAAAGCTCTTCACTGTCGAAGGTAGTAGCTTCCCGCTCAATGATCGTGCGCGCATGCAGCAATGCCTCGGTGTGCCTGTTATGATGGCGTTCCATCTGCATGCTGCTATTCTGTGAGCGCAATAAAAACATAGCCAGCAGTTCCAGCGCCAGGGCTTCTGTGAGCGCACGGGAAGCATCCGGGAAAGACAGGTGATCCAAAAGCCTTCTTACCACGTATTCCATTTCGGGGTCAAGAAAGCTGCGCTGCCCGAAAAGCTGGATAAGCGGCTCGGCACCATGAAGCTTCCTGTCCAGGAATTTTTCGAGGAGCGGAAAATCCGTTGCCCAGTTCTTCAGTAAGGATTCGTCCGGGTGAATATCGAAGGTCATATACTCACCCCCTGCCGGAAACCATACCCGGTTTTCCATATAGGGCGCATAGGTAATGTTGAACTCGCGATCCTCAAGTATCGTGTTACTTTTACGCCCCAGCGACTGTACCATGTGATTCTTCAGCGTAATATGCGCTTCGAGGATCGGGTCGGGTACTTCTGCATAAAACCGCGTTTCATATTTCATGGAATAGCGGCTGATCCAGATACCAAGCTGTGACAGTGCAATCTTCTTAAAAAGCATATTGCCATAGTCGCCCACAGATGCAAAAGATTCAATAAAAGCAGGTTGAGGGTTCAAAATATTTCCGGCGTTGATGATCTCAACGTTCTCGTTTGAACTGGATAATATTTTAAAAGTGTCACTCATAAGCAATGAAAGGCCTTATTGCAACTTTACGGTCAATTAAACCAACTTTTTGGTCAATAGATTCAGGGTGTTTCAGCCTTAGCTTGCAGTAGGAAATCTGGCAGAGAAAACTGTTACAAAGGTATTAAATAAACACATCATGGAAGAACTTACACCGGTTGACAATCTGAGAAGAAAAATAGTACTGTATAAAAAAGATTTTGGCGGGTATGTCATTAAAGTAAAGCCCCTGTGCCTTACACGCGACATACGGCCTATACACCAGTGGGTAAATATGGAATACACCAAAACCTTCTGGCAGATGGACTGGCCTTATGCAAAGATCTACCATCACTATAGGTGTTTTATTAACAGCGGGCTGGGGTATTCACTTATGTTTTTCATAGACGATATCAAGCGGCCTGTGGCGCTTATGGACTGCTACCTGGCACACGCAGATGAAGTGGGAAAGCTCTATGAAGTGGCGCCGGAAGACTTCGGCGTGCACATGCTGATGGCGCCCCAAAAAAATAAAATTTCCCGCCTCAGCACCAACGTGATGATCACAGGGCTTTCCTTCCTGTTTTCGCTGGGCGTGGAAAGAATTATAGGCGAGCCGGACGCCAGGAACAGTAGTGCGAACGAGCTGGTAAAAAGGGTCGGGTTCCGCTTTGTGAAAGAGATAGAGATGTCGTACAAAAAAGCAAACCTGTACTTCTGCGATAAAAAGGATTTTTTGAAAGAACATCCTCAATAGCGAAGCGCCCGTTCCCGTAATACCAAAAACATTTATTATGAAACCAGAACGCAATGCCACGTTTGACGTGGCCCGGGGATTTACTGTATTTATAATGCCCGCGGTACACTCGGTAATGCTGTATAGCAGCGCTGCTGTGCGGCAGGGTATTACGGGCAATGTGCTGGGTTTTTTAGCCGAAGGCCCCGGCGCGCAGCTCTTTCTTCTTTTAATGGGCTTATCCATAACCCTGTCGAAAAGAAAAACACCCCGGCAGGTCGTCACCAGGGCATTGTACCTGTTGGGGCTCGCCTACCTGCTCAACTATGTGAGGCTGGTGATCCCCCTGTCTCTTTACCCGATGCCGGAAGATTTTTTAAATGATATGGGCATTTCCGCTACTGCTGCCGGAAAATTACCTGCACTGCTAATGGGCGATATATTACAGACGGCGGCGATCAGCTACCTTGTATGCGGGCTGCTGTTTTTACTGCCACGCTATCATGCATGGGCTATTGGCCTGGTAGCTGTTGTTATAGCTTGTACACCCTGGCTGCGGCAGGCGGATGCAGGTACCGGCGCATGGCTTTTTGTAAATTTATTTACCGGAAAGCCACCGGCTGTTTTTTTCCCGGTGATCCCCTGGATCGCTTACCCGCTTGCGGGGCTTGCAATGGGCAGCTATTTTAAGCAGCTTTCTTCTTCAACGTTTTACCGTATTCTGCTTATAGCAGGCTTGCTTCTGTTTATAGCAGGTAAAATAATAATGCTGTATGAACCACGCGGGTGGAACGATAACTTTTATTGCCCCGGCCCGGGCGGCATTCTTTATCATTTGGGCATTGTATGTATGTGGCTGTTTTTGTGTAACAGCGTGGTGATCCTTTTACGTAACAATTTCTTTTTCGGTTTGCTGACATGGCTGAGCAGGCATATAACGCTTATCTATTTTGTACAGTGGATGGTAGTGCTGTGGCTGCTGCCCGTTTATAGCTATCACCGGCTGAATCTGGGGCTTTCCATCTCTGCCCTTCTTCTAAATTCCGCTATTGCATTTGGGCTTTCGTACCTGCTCATCCGCATTCAAACCGGCTTTCCGGCGCAGGCTGCTGCAGGTACCTATAAAGCACGGCAGCACAACTTATAATTGACATTCCTGAACCTAAATCCTTAAACAATGATATACGATATAGCTGGCATAGGGATAGGCCCTTTTAACCTGGGACTGGCTGCCTTACTGGCGCCGCTGGAAGCCCTCACTTCCATTTTCTTTGATAGAAACGGATCATTTTCCTGGCACCCGGGTATGATGATACCGGGAACCACTTTGCAGGTACCCTTTTACGCAGACCTGGTAACACTGGCAGATCCTGCGAGCAAATTCAATTTCTTTTGTTTTTTAAAATCGAAGAACCGCATGATACGTTTCAGTATTTATGACAATAACTATATCACCAGGAAGCTGTTCAATGAATATTGCAACTGGGTAGTATCGCAATTAGGCAACCTGCATTTTGGTAGCAGGGTCTGTTCCGTGCACTACAACCAGCTTCAGCAATGCTATGAAATGCTCATTGACAATGGTAATGAGCATACCATTGTTTACGCAAGGCATATCGTGTGCGGCACAGGCAGCGAGCCTTTTGTTCCCGGCTTTGCACGCGAATTTATGGGCGACCCGGTTTTTCATTCAGCGTCTTACCTGTATCAAAAAGGCAAGATGGAACACAAGAAAAAGATTACCCTTATCGGCTCCGGGCAAAGCGCTGCGGAAATCTTTTATGATTTCCTCGTTAACCTGGCGGAAAGCAAACAGCAGGAGATATGCTGGGTCACCCGCTCACCCAGGTTTTTCCCGATGGATTTTTCCAAATTATCCTTAGAGATGACGTCGCCCGACTATATCCGCTACTTCTACCATTTGCCGGGGAATAAAAAGAAACAGGTATTGCAGGAACAGGATGCACTCTACAAAGGCATCAATGCCTCACTGATCGGCCACATTTATGAAAAGCTATATGAGCTATCGGATGAGATGGAAAAGGTACCGGTGCGCATGCTGCCCAATATGGAATTGCAGCATATTTCGCGGGAAGGTGAAAAATACCTGTTGGATTTTTTCCACGCTGAGCAGGAAAAAACGCATCAGCACACTACTGACGCTGTGATCCTTGCTACGGGGTATCAGCCTTCATCCTGCCCATTTTTTGAGCCTGTAAAAGATAGGATACAATGGCAGCCAAACGGCAAATTTGATGTAAACGATAACTATTCCATTGACAAAAACCGCAATGAAATATTTGTTCAAAATGCAGAGCTGCATACCCACGGTTTTAATGCGCCCGACCTGGGTATGGGGCCGCATCGCAATGCCATTATTATAAATTCAATACTCGGGTATGAATATTATGTAACAGAAAAAAACATAGCATTCCAGGAATTTGGGGTATAAGGAAAGTCATTTCCGCGGAAGGAATTAAAAGATAAAAATTGCAGGTACCTGCCTAATGGCAGGCGCTTTTGTCTAAAATATGCAGCCTTTTAAAATAAACTAAATGAAAAACATAGCATGCTTACTGAAAAACATAGGGATGGGTATATACTTCAGTGGCTGGATACGATGGTTTCCGTAACATTCAGACCCGTGAAGTCAAAAATACCGCAGCTTCTTCCCGGGGATTTGGAGAAGCTTCGTAAGCTTGTTATCAACGAAAAAAACAAAGTACAGTCAGCGATCATGTCAACCGTGTTCAGCCTGGATGATGAAGCAAAGATCACCTGCACCATCAAAAAATACCACTCAAACCTGACCTCTTTGCTCGACCAGGCTCTGGAAGACCGGGCGGGCATATCCGGCAAGCCCGTGAAGCAGGCCCTGGATATAATAATATTGAGCATAGATGAATTGCTTTCATTAATAGAGGAAAGATTTACCAGCTTCCTGGGCATGGATGAAAGAGTGCCGGCAACTTACCTGGCGCTTTTTAGAAAAGAATGCAGCAAAAGGCTGTTGGCTATTGCCGGCAGGCTCAGCCTGTTTCAGCCGTTTCAGCCTGCTTTTGATATTATGCAAAAAGAGCTGCAACTATTTTTAAGCTACGCGCCGGATCAGTATGCCTATGTGTTCCGGGAAATATTCTACCTGAAGGATTTGTTCACTGAGCTGGAACAGGTTGATCTGTCCGCCACAATGGGCGTGTTTTCAAAGCTTGACGAGCTGCTCATCTGCATGAATTTTAACAGCAAACCCTATATCCACAATCTCACCCAACGAGTAGCAGAAGATACCAATACCATTGAAGCAGCTTCTGAAAAAATGGAAAGATTATTATTTAATTCCAAGTTGTTTAAACAGCTTTACAAAAAACCGGAAGCAGCTTTTAATATAAAAGATGCCAGCCTTCATAAGCAGGTAGACAACTGGTTTACACAGGAAATATTCTACCTGGAAAAGCGGCAGCTCTATTCCGTAATGCCAATGAAAGCAGGCGGGCAAAGCTTAAAATCAAAGCAGGTAGAAAAGCAAAAGATCAAATCTAAGCTTTCGGTAGATCAGATGGCTTTGATCTTACGGGCGGCTGATGATATGAGGATTATCACGGCACGGTCTTTAAGCAGTGTGTTTAAAAATATTGCCCCGCACCTGTCATCCCCATACCAGGAAGAAATATCTTACGACAGCATGAGAAGCAAGGCTTACTCGGCAGAGCTGCGCGATAAGGAAATAGCTATACAGTCGCTGCAACAATTAATTGATAAAATAAAAGAATACTAAAGAATACCTGGTTTTGTATAACCCTTTAAAATTTGTAATTTAAAGCAGCTTAATCCATTTAATGTAATGGAAGAAACAGGCAAAACCATACCATCAAGAGCCGCAAAGCTCATCACCGGCTATTTTAATTTCATTCTTACCGAAAAGGAAAAAGATGAGCTGGACGAATGGATATGCGCCTCGGACGACAATATGGAAATGTTTGAAGCGATAGTAGAAATTTCATTTTTACCTGTGCCACCCGGCAAAGAAAAAGTAAGCCCCGCCAATATATTATTAGATGAGCCCAGCCTGATCCTGTACATGAATAAGGTTGTTCAGGAAATTGCTACGCAGGAAGAAAAGAATACCCTTGCCGCCCATTTTCAGAGAAAGGATAAACTATTCCGGGATATTTTCAGTTCGTACGAATAAGTAAGTAATGGGGTGCATTTAAAATTGTCGCCGGCTGGTGGTGACATCATAGCCGTCAACTTAAATAAAAAGAAGCCCTGGTTTGGTACGTGAGACACGTACCACGGCGATTGCCCCGGCACGTGTCTCCACGTGCCGGAAAGGTGAGACTGTAGTTTCCTCCTCTAAAAAACTTAAGCTGACGGACATAGTGGGGACACCAGCCAGGGCAGGCAGGTCTTCACCGCCGACATAAAGCAAAGCAATGCGACAATTTTAAATGCACCCAAGTAATGGGCGTAAGACGTAATGGAATACACTTATCGTAATTTTCCGTATGCGTAGTGGCGGCTATTACAACCCGGAAACTATTGTCATTACAATTTAATAGTATAAGGTTCTATTTTTTGCATTACCAAATGATTGTTTCTTTGCAAAACAAATCCAATAGATCCTTTTTAATCCATACCCTGAAAAAACAACCGAAGCCTTTACCTAAACCCGTTAACCCGGAGAACACCTGAACCCTTAGCCTGACCCTGGGAAATCCAATGCAATGTCCTGAAAACCGACAAAGACATTGATCAAAGCAATGACAGCGTAATAACTGTTGTTGCTTTGTGTTTTTATAGGTAAGCATTCAAACTTCAGGTTAGGCAAAAGTTTGTATTCAAGGCTAAGCCCAAGCCTATCGTGGTCAAAAAGGGGGTCTGTTGTCGTGCCTGTTATGTTGAATAGTAATTCATCATAAATGCTCAATTTCAATTTATCGGTAAAGTCATAGCGGAAGCCAAATCGGTTTCTTAATCGGGTAATATCTGATTCGGTAAACCCAGGTTCCTGCAATGGCACTAAAAAATGTGATACCGAAACAATTCCACCCATAAAAACACTATCCCTTCGCTTATAAACGGATAGAACAATAGACCATCTTTTGCTTCAAATGGAGCCACATTAACAAAAAATCATTTAAAATTTTTGTTTTAACACTTTTCGTTCTTAGCACAATCCACTTCAGATTTTACGCCTAACGCTTTCAGAATAGAATTCATTAAACACCAGTTGGTAAGTGAAAACTGAAACAAATTACCACCTACAAAAACGCCCAGCCAAATCCAGTTGATGTTTACGAAATAGGCACAAAGCGAAGAAACCAGCACTAATGTTCCTGCAATCAGTTTGATATAACGTTCCCTTGTCATAAATTTAATTTTTTTATGAGTTTGATTTTTCTATAGGTGTAACGACAATATGTACTTTAGAATGCAAATCACAGGTTTTGTTCAGCTCTTCGATAGCGTCAAATACGTTTTCTGCTATTTCATAGACAACAAAAGCAAAGAATAACAACGATTCGGTTTTGTTCATCTCTGTACCAAACCAGTTTGTATCTACGGCATCTTGCGTGCTATCTCTGTAACCGACAACAGAGTTATACGAATAGGTATTTACCTTACTGTCTGCAAGTATTTTTTTCACCTTGTTTTCAAATGCCTTTACTGCTGTTATGATAAGTAATTTCATACTATTAAATTTTTAGTTGGTTCTGTTTTCTGCTTTTCCCATTTTTTATGCTCTACTATATAATAAACAAGCGGTACAACAAGCAATGTCAGAATGGTTGAAGCAATAGCTCCGGCTACGAGTGAGATCGCCAATCCCTGAAAAATCGGGTCAAACAGGATTACCAAAGCACCGATAACCACTGCTCCGGTAGTGAGCAAAATAGGTGTGGTTCGCACAGCCCCTGCATCAATAATGGCTTGTTTCAGCGGAATGCCGTCTTTGAGGCGAATTTCTATAAAGTCAATAAGCAAAACCGAGTTCCGAACCATCACTCCTGCCAATGCAATCATTCCGATAAAGGAAGTGGCGGTAAAGAATGCGCCCAAAATCCAGTGCCCGAACACAATGCCGATAAGCGACAGCGGAATGGCAACCATCATCACAATTGGCGTTTTAAAGTTCTGGAACCAGCCCACAATCAGCATATAAATAATGATGATTACCACCATAAAAGCAATTCCCAAATCACGGAAAACTTCCAATGTAATTTGCCATTCTCCGTCCCATTTCACCGTAAAATTGTTTTCATCTTGCGGTTGTCCCATATACAAATCGCTTATCGAATAGCCTTTTGGAAGTTCAATTTGCCCGAGCTTTTCTTCCATTCCTAAAATGGCATAAGCCGGACTTTCTAATGCCCCTGCCATATCAGCCAAAACATACACTACTCGTTGCTGGTCTTTTCGGCTGATAGATTTGTGAAGTGTATCTCGCTTTACTTTCACAATATCCCGAACGGGAACCATATTCTCCTGCTGTCCTTTGATTTTTAGGTTTTGAATATCGTCAATGTTTGTTTTATCCTTGTCGTCCAAAGCCATCACAATTCCGACAGGATAAACCGATTTCTCATCATATAAATTTGACACGGGGTACTCTCTCAGCAAATACGTCAGATTTCCTACAATTTGCTGCGGAGCAATTCCGTTGAGCATCGCTTTTTCTTTATCCACTTCCAGGCGATATTCGGTTTGCATATCTTCCACGTTCCAGTCCACGTCCACCACATCATCAGTATTTTCGAGGATTTCCTTTACCTGATGCGCTACTTTTATTTGTTCTTTGTGGTCAGGCCCGTACACTTCTGCAACAATTGTAGAAAGCACAGGCGGACCTGGTGGAACTTCTACTACTTTCACATTAGCTCCATACTTCCGGCTAATTTTCTGAATTTCGGGACGTACCCTTTTGGCAATATCGTGGCTTTGCGCTTTCCTGTCTTCTTTGTGCAAAATGTTTACCTGAATGTCTGCCATATTGCTTCCGCCACGCATATCGTAATGACGTACCAATCCGTTGAACGTGATCGGTGCTGAAGTGCCGATGTAATTTTGATAATTCACCACTTCGGGAACGGTTGTCAGATACTGGGCAATTTCCCTTGTAACGGCAGAGGTTCTTTCTAACGTTGTTCCTTCCGGCATATCTATAACTACCTGAAATTCGTTTTTGTTGTCAAACGGAAGCATTTTCACCGCTACTGATTTCGTGAAAAACATCGCTACCGAAATCAACAAAAGCACAACAGTAAGACCTAATATCAGTCTGCGTTTTTTGGAACTTTCCAAAAGCGGTTTTTCAAATTTGTTGTAGAACTTATAAATCCAACTTGTTTCGTGCCTGTGTTCTCCTTTTTCCTGCTGTTTGTCTTTTTCTATCAGCAAATGATAGCCCAGATAAGGCGTAATCGTCAAAGCCACAAATAACGACAGCAACATTGCAATCGAAGCGCCAATAGGCATCGGGCTCATATAAGGTCCCATCATTCCCGACACAAAAGCCATTGGGAGAATAGCCGCAATAACAGTGAATGTTGCCAAAATGGTCGGGTTGCCGACTTCGTTAATGGCATAAATAGCGGCATCTCTGAACGGAAGTTTCCGCATTTTGAAATGCCGGTGCATATTTTCGGCTATAATGATGCTGTCGTCTACCACAATTCCGACCACAAAAACCAACGCAAAAAGCGTAATGCGGTTAAGCGTATAACCCAAAATGTAATAGCTGAACAAAGTGAGCGCAAACGTAAGCGGCACGGACAAAAACACTACCAAACCTCCTCTCCACCCCATTGCCAGCATTACCAAAACCGTAACGGCTACAATAGCTATAAACAAGTGCAATAACAATTCGCTTACTTTGTGCGAGGCGGTTTCTCCGTAGTTTCGGGTTACTTCTACTTTTACGTCACCGGGAATAATGTTTTGCTGCAATTTTTCGACACGGCTTAGTATCTGCTCCGAAATCTTCATTGCATCTGCTCCTTTTACTTTCGCAATTGAAAGCGTTACTGCAGGATATTCAGACGGATTTTCGGTAAAATTTTCGTTGGTTTTGCTGTAACCGAATGATACATAACTTTTGGCTGTTGATGCTCCATCCTGAATGGCAGCAACCTGTTTCAAATAAACAGGCATATTTTTGTTTACGCTCACCACCAGGTTTTCTACATCTTCTTTAGAAGCAATAAACTGCCCTGTTGTAACCAGATATTCCGTATCGTTCTGCACAAAACTTCCCGACTGCATACTGCTGTTATTTGCCTGAATCATCTGCATAATGCCCAACGCGTCCACGCCATTTTCAGCCATTTTATCTTTGTCTAAAACTACTTTCAGTTCGCGGCTTCTTCCGCCAATTTCGCGAATGGCAGAAACGTCTTTTATCTTTTTGATTTCTGAAGCAACTTCTTCTGCTATCTGACGAATTTGGGCATCGTCATATTTATCACTCCACAGCGTTAAGCCCAGCATTGGCACATCGTCAATAGAACGTGTTTTTACAATTGGCGGATAAACTCCCTCCGGAAAAATGTGTTGGTTTTTAATCAACTCATCATAGAGTTTTACATATGAACGTTCTACATCTTCGCCTACATAAAACTGTACAATAATCATTGCCTGACCGTTCATAGCCGTGCTGTGAAGATGCTCCACGCCTTTAATGTTCGAGATAATTTTTTCGAGTGGTTCGAGTACGCGACTTTCTACTTCTTCGGGCGTTGCTCCTGGATAACCTACCAAAATATCAGCCATCGGAACATTGATTTGCGGCTCTTCTTCCCTTGGAATAAGTGTGGAACTATATACCCCAATTATCATCAACCCAACCATCAATAAAACAGATAGCTTGGAATTTAGAAACATCGAAGCAATTTTACCTGAAATACCTTCCTGCATTTTTAAAACGTTTAGAATAAATAATTTTTACAGCAAACAGGTTGCTTACTGAACACTAACTTTCGCACCGTTAAACAATCTTCCGTCTGTCTTTACAATGTATTTTTCGCCCGCAGTAAGTCCCGATAAAACTTCAATGTTGTTTCCGTAGGTTTTCCCCAGTCGAAGCCATCTTAAAATAGCAGTATTACTTTCGTTTACTACGTAAATTCCTTTGAGTTGTCCCTGGCTTACAACCGCTTCTTGTGGAATCAACACCATACTGTTTGTAGTTTTTTCTACTGATTTTTCAAGAGGGAAAACAGCATTTACAAACATTCCCGACAGTACGTTTCCGGTTTTATCCAGGTCTATTTTTACGATATATTGTCCGCCTGTATTTTTAGCCGAAGTGCTTACCTCAACCACTTTTCCTTTTACGGTTTTATTCAAAGATTTAATCGTAACATCGGCAGCCATCCCATTTATGATGTTGGAAATTTCACTTTCCGGCACCATTACTACTGCTTGCAATTTCGACGCTCCTTCCACACTCACAATCGGCATTCCGGGACTTGCCATATCTCCCTCTTTCACAAAAGTTCCGGTAACTGTTCCCAAAAACGGAGCGCTGATATTGGTGTAAGAAAATTGAGCTGTTACCTCGTTTTTCATTTGCCTGGCAGCTTCCAACTCCGCTTTTGTCATTTCGAAATGCGTGGCCATATCGTCCATTTCTTTTTGGGAAACGCTTTTTTGTGCAAGCAATGCCACAAAACGGTCATAATCTTTTTTGGCACTGTTGTATGCAACTTTTGCTTGCGAAATACCTGCCTCTGCCTGCGCTTTTCTGGCTTGCAGATCGGTGCTGCTGATGGTAGCGAGAAGTTGCCCTTTGCTTACTTTCTGACCGGTTTTTACTTTTACCGAAGTAACATATCCCATCATTCGGGTACTGATATTCGCACTGTTTTCGGCTTCAATCTTTCCACTGGCAGTTATGTATTTACCGGAATTACTTACCGCAGTTTCGCCTGTGATTACAGCTACAGAAGGAAGTTGTTTAATGTTTTTTTGTTCGGAATGCGAACAAGATGTCAAAAAACCGATAAGCGACAGAAATATTACAGAGGTTATTATCTTGTGTATTGTATGTATCATTTATTTTGATTGTTGAGTTAAAAATTCAATTTGTATTACAGACAGATTATAGTTTTTTACAGCTTCGAGAAAATTCACTTGTTTCTCGATACCGGTTGCCTGCGAAACCAGTAAATCTGACGTTTTTTCCAAGCCTTGCGCATAGCGGTTTTCTAAAATCCTTAGCGATTCGCCTGCCTGTTCTTTGGCTGTTTTTGCTAATTCTATTTTCGCCTGATTCGAGACTAAATCGCGTTTGGCTTTTTGCAATTCGAGTTGCTTCTTTTCAATATAAATCCGCATTTCAGTTTGCGATTTTCCAGCAGTAATCTTGCTTTGCTTTATTTTGTTGAAAGTCTCATTTCCGTTAAAAATATCCCACGAAAGCGACAATCCTGCCATATACCCGTTAGCACCAAATCCGAAAATATCTTTATCATTATAGTTGAACTCTCCAAAAGCATTCAATCTCGGAAACAGTCTGTTTTTATTTAGCGAAACCATTTTGTTCTGAGCTTCCAACCCTGATTTCATAGCCAAAATATCTGCCCGGTTTTCTGAGAAATATTGATTAGCCGCTAACGGTACCTTTTGTGTCAGTTCTTCCGCAGGAATATAAATTTCTTTAGCCTCTTTACCCATAAGCCATGACAAGTAATCCGACAGGTTCGAAATGTTGTTATCTATTTCTATTGCTTTGTTTTGCACTTCGGTTAATCCCACCTGAACCTGCAACACATCAGACGGTTTGGCATAGCCCTGTTCCTGCATATTTTTAGTATTCCGCAACACTTCTTCGTAAGCCAAAATTCCTTGCTGAACAGCCTTTTTAGCTTCGTACAAAAATTGCAGATTGGTATAAGCATTTTTGATTTCCACCGTCAACATTTCTTCCGCAAACTGCTTTTGATATTCAGTAGCTTTTATTTTTTCTTTGAGCGCCTTTCGAGCCGAAAAAACATCAAAATTCAAAAGCGGTTGCTGAATGGAAAACTTGGCGTTAAAATTTGAGATGGCATCCGGGTCGTTCAACAACGCCGGATTAAAATCGGCTTGCTCAACTCTTCTTTGCTGTAACTTGAAACCAAAAGCGTTTAACGCATCATTAGTATAAAAACCGGTATAGCTTGCCGATATCTTTGGAAGAAAACCTGAAAACGTTCCCGACAACTCTGCATCTGAAAATTCTATTTCCTGTTGCTGAACTTTGAGTTGGGTATTGTTTTTTCTCATTTGTTCGATAGCATCCTGAAGTTGTAAAGGCTGTTGGGCGAAAAGACTTCCAGCCATACCCAAAAGAATTGTTATCAAAAACTTTGCTCTCATAATTAAAGTGTTTCTTAATTTGAATGCAAAATTCTGAGATGAAATTGAGCTGTACAGTTACATTGGTTACATAAGAGAAAATTATTTCAATACAATGACTTCTTCCATTTTAACCGCTAATGTCTGATAATTCCAACGTGTGTTTTCCTGCTGAATTTTAAATATATCATTTGAAAATACAAGGTGGCTCTCACTCCTGGTGGTAAACTGTATTTTCGTTTTTATCCAGTAGTTCAATACCGATTAGGAATAAACCGTAAACATTAGAATTGAAATTTGATTAAGAAAATGAAATGCAAAAGGCTCCAATAATCCGGTTATTGAAGCATTAAATAAACTCAATCAAAAAAAATCAAATGGGTTAAATGACTTACTCCAACTCTTTTCTTACATCTACTTATTGATTTTCGTTGATTAACCGTTCTAATTCTTTTGCAGGTACTACGCCCGATTGCCGCCAAAGCGGTTTGCCGCTTTTAAATAATATAAGTGTAGGCACACCCCGAATCTGATAAGCCGATGCAGCTTGCGGATTATTGTCCACATCAATTTTGATGATGTTTGCATTTTCACCTACACGGTTTTTTACATCTTCCAAAATGGGCAACATTATTTTACACGGCCCGCACCATTCCGCAAAAAAATCTACCAATACGGGTTTATCCTGATTGATCATTTCCTGAAATGTCATCCTGTTTTATTTTTATTGTTCTGAAACATTGAGAATAAAAGCCCGCCCATAATAGCACCGTAAACAGTACTATTGAATGGTTTTGATGTTATAGCACAACTGCCCGAACTGCAACCGACCAATTTCCAATAGAGAAATCCCGTCAAAGCTCCAAGCGGGATCCCGATAATCGTCAGTATATTTTTCTTTAAGAACATTTTCATTTTATGGGTTTTCCTTTAATTTAATTTTCCACATTCCCCTTAAATCTCCCATTTCGTAGCCGAAAGCTTTGTCATTTGGGTACTTTTGGGCAATAATTTTTTGTGTGCTTTCGGTTAAGTCGGTTTTATCTCCGTGGCATTTGATGCAAGTGGGCATTGCTATTACAATAGGCTTATAATAATACACCTCTCCATTTTTATCTTGCTCCGTAAAACCTGTTTTTCCGTGCTTGATTTTTTCCCAGGCTAAACTGTCTGTTTGCGTTTGAATAGCATTAGCTGGGTTTCGGTTTCTATCGCTCAACCGTTGAATATAAACTTTAAAATTGTTAGCGATGCTATCCGTGAGCGGCATTGCCTGAATGTTACAAAACTCAACCGCATAATCTGTTCCTCCTTTTTGTACGGCTCCGGCTACGTTTTGCAGCAATACATTCTGCATTTCTGTAGAAATGCTGTCGCCCAAAAGTATCAATGAGGCTTTTTCTCCTTCGGATATGTGTTCCTGCTTGTTGCTGCAAGACAAAAGCACCATTGCTCCCAATAAAAAAAAGATACTTTTCCTCATAGACTAATTTTTTTATGTTTTTCTTTTAAAACCACAGAACACGAAATTCTGCTTGTGTCATAAGTAGTGCCTTGGTTAAAGCCATAATTTTTTTTCGGCTTTGTTCCATAAACGCTTTTTGCTCTTTCTATCCACAATTACTCTGTTTTAATTTCAGAAAATAAAATTTATTTAGTTACTGAACTTCTTCATAGGTTATATCTTCTGTTTTCTTACTGTTTTTAGAAACAGGCGTATTGCAGCCCGAAGTACCGCAACAACCGATATTCAGCAATGGCATTAAAGAAAATAATCCGCCTAATGCCACAAAAAGCCAATCGTTTGCCTGGACTCCCTGCGCTATAATAAAAATGCCTAATGCCAATCGCAGCACACGCATAAAGTCCCAATTTCTTAGATAATTTCTCATAATCAATTTATTTTTCCGATGGCACAGCTCACATACGATTTTGCTTTTTTCAGCAAATCATTATTTCCTTTTTCGGGATAGCCCGATCCGGAAAGCGTTTGTATTAAACTTTTTCATTCTGCTGCACCGTCAATGGTTACGGTTTCGGTGTTTTTGTCAATGCTTTGGCTTTGTACACCATCTATTTTGAGCAAAGCGGACTTTATGCTGTTTGTTCAGCCACCACATTTGATATTTTCTACCGCTATATTGTGCATCACTTTCTTT
Organism: uncultured Terrimonas sp.; assembly: GCA_964450515.1. Lineage (GTDB taxonomy): Bacteria > Bacteroidota > Bacteroidia > Chitinophagales > Chitinophagaceae > Agriterribacter. Next base: position 38,906 of record CAYVEI010000018.1, read on the forward strand.
TCTTTTTTGCAGTGTTGATACCGAATGGCAGATACAACGGGCAAAAGCTGATGAATGATGTAAGCACAAACACCACCGCTAAAATGCCCAATATGATTGCCAATGTTCCTGAAATAACATTCGTGAAATACAATACTGCAATAACCATCGCTGTCCCTATGCGGATTGCTTTGTCTGCTGTTCCCATATTCTTTTTCATATATTCTAATTTTTGGTCGCAAAAATTCTAATAACAGATGCTTTACCCACGTGGTAAACCCCCTCGGTCAAATCGGCTTCTGTTGCGTAACATTCTGCAAAATCAAATTTTTCAAAATCTGATTTCAGTTCATCCAGGTCGTAAAGCATTGCTGCATTTTTAGGCCCGCCTGCTTTCAGGTTCTGTTTTTGGTTCTCCAAATGATTTTTACTGAACCCTTCCAAAACAAGCAATCCTCCCTTTTTGAGATAGAAACTTAATTTTTGGTGATATTCTCTTCTGTTTTCCAAAGGGAAATGAGCGTAAACCAGAGCCAACGCATCGAACGAATTTTCAGGATAACTGATATGCTCCATATCTGAAATTTCGTAGTCAATCTGCACACTTTTTTTTTGGGCTAATAATTCTGCTTTATTCTTTCCTTCTTTACTTTGGTCAAAGGCAGAAACATCCCAGCCAAGCATTGCCGCAAACACCGCATTTCTGCCTTCTCCTTCTGCCGGGAACAAAATTTTGCCTGCGGGAATTGCAGAAAGTTTTGCTTTCAGGTATTCATTAGGATTTTCTCCATAAGCAAATCCTTCCTGGCTGTATCGTTCGTCCCAAAATTCTTTCATCGTTTATTCGCTTACTGCCTGATTTACATTTTGCCACGTTCCTCCATTGATCACATTCTGAAAACCGTTGTTTTCCAAAATGCTTTTTGCCTGACCGCTGCGGTTGCCACTTCTGCAAAAAACTACGATGTTTTTCTTGCCTTTAAATTTTGATAATTGACCTGGCACTTTATTCAACGGAATGTTTATCGCTCCTTTCACACTACCTGCCGAAAACTCAGCAGGCGTGCGAACATCTACTAAAAACACGCCGTCTTTTATGGCTTCCGTTAATTGGCTGTTGTCTGTTTTGCCAAATATTGCCGAAAAAAATCCCATAGTTATTATTTTTAAGCGTTAGTACAAGATGCCTCTTTACAGGCAATTGTTTTGCCTTCAGATGCCAACCATTCTTTCATTCCACCCGAAAAATTCTTCACGTTTTTGAAACCGTTTTTAGTGAGCAGGGAATAAGCAACTGCGGAACGGTCACCTGTCTGACAGTGAATAACTATTTGCTTGTCTTTACTGATTTTATCTAAATTATCAGGTAGGGTTCCTACGAAAACGTTATCAGCTCCTTCTACGTGTTCGGCTTCGTATTCGGTTACGCCCCGTACATCTACAATCTGAACATCTTCTTTGCCGATACAGGTTTTAAACTCATTCAAAGAAATGACATCTGCTGTTTGCAGTTCAATTCCTAAACCGTTTACATCAGAAATATACCCGTAAATATTATCCAGTCCGATACGCATCAGTTTTCGGGTAAGGCCTTCTATCTGGTTACCGGTACAAACCAGCATAAACTGTTCCTGATAGTTCAATAACCAGCCCGCCCACGTAGAAAAAGAATTGTTGTTCTGAATGTTCAGGCTGCCGGGAATAAAACCTCCGGCAAAATCTGCCTTGTTACGGGCATCAATTACTTTAATTCCTTTTTTGTAAGCGGAAAGAAATTGCTCTTTAGATAATTCAGGGTGCTTAGGCACTTCTATCAGCAATGGACGGTTCACTTTGTTCAGGTGCTTCATCATTGCAAAATATTTGGGCGGTTCGGGTTGGTCTGCCAGAAGATATTCCGTAAACCCTTTTTCGTCCTCGCCGTATTGAAATGCCCAGTTACGGATTTTTTCATAGCCTACCGTAGAGCTGTGTACAGATCCCAATGCCTTTCCGCAAGCCGAACCTGCTCCGTGTGCCGACCATAACTGAACATATTCGGGCAATGCCGCAAACTTTTTCAGTGATTGGAACATTTGCTTGGCTCCCGCTTCTTTCGTACCGATAAGACCGGCCGCTTTTTCCAATAAATCAGGACGACCAATATCGCCTACGAATACAAAATCGCCTGTGAGTACCATAACGGGCTTATCTGTTGCGGGATGGTCGGTCAGTAAGAAGCTGATGCTTTCGGGCGTGTGTCCGGGTGTGTGCATAACCTCCAGCGTCAGGTTGCCTACTCTGATCATATCGCCGTCTTTCAGCCCTGTGTGCGGGAACTGGTATTGCCAGTCTTCGCCTCCCTCATCCGAAAGGTACATTGTTGCACCTGTAACATCAGCCAATTCCCTTGAACCGCAAAGAAAGTCAGCATGGATGTGGGTTTCGGCAATATGGGTAATACGGAGATTATTTTGTTGTGCAATTTCAAGATATGCATCAATATCCCTTTGGGGATCTATTACGATTGCTTCTCCTGTAGCCTGACAACCAATCAGGTAACTGCCCTGTGCCAAGCTCTCGTCATATACGTGTTGAAAAAACATTCTTTCTATTTTTAATCGTCAATTATTTATTCTTTCAGATTGAAATTATCCTATTGATTTTTTAGCCAGATACCAATCTACCTGTTTTAATTCCTTATAGCCTTTTCTTGCTGCCAATCCCTCTAAAGTTTTTGGCGCACTCACAATTACTTTATCTCCCGGTTGCCAATTAGGAGGCATTGCAACTTTGTATTCGTCTGAAGTCTGCAAAGCAAGCAAGGGCACGTTTTATTTTGTCCATATTCTATTTATTTATTATTGAGAATGCAAAATTGCAATATTGTTTTTCACTGTACAGCTACTTTGGTTACATAACAGTTTAGCTACATTTTTCCTTTCCTCATTTTGTCCCGATACAGGTAAGGAAGCATATATTTCTGCATCGGGTCGGGTGTAAATTCATTCTTGTAATTAAATTCAGTCAATGCCATTTTACCATAACCTGTAACCAATGGGCAAGAGGAATACTTACCATAAGATTTGTTATTTAGTGTAACAATGTTTCTTTGATAATGATATAAATACCCATTACCAGGACAAACCATCCAAAAGCGGGTTTGAGTTTTTCCCCCTCTACCTTTGTGGAGAGATAACTACCAATCAGTATTCCGATTATGGCAATAAAGGCAATGCCCAATAGGAAATTCCATTGAACGAATGTATGGGATAAGGAAAACACAAAGCCCATTAAGGAATTGATTGAAATAATAACCAACGATGTACCTACTGCTGTTTTCATTGGCAATTTGAACAAGTTTACCAATGCAGGAATAATCAGAAAGCCACCCCCTGCACCTATCAATCCGGTAATAACTCCAGTAAAAATTCCCTGTATGAAAATTAAAGGATAGTTGAAGTGCTGTCTTTTCGGTGTTTTTTCGCTTTGCTTTTTATCTTTCCTAATCATACTGTAAGAAGCGAAAATCATCAACAAGGCAAAAAGCAACATCAGTAAGATACTTTTGGTAACGGCAAGACTTCCAATACTAACAATTTCATGCGGAATAGCAGGAACGATATATGCCCTTGTGAAAAAGACGGATATAATTGACGGAATACCAAAAACGAGTGCGGTTTTGATATTAATCAATCCTTTTCTGAAGTAAGAAAAAGAACCGATTACGCTTGTTGTTCCGACAATAAAAAGGGAATAAGCGATTGCTAAAACCCCATCTATATTGAACAAATAAACTAAAACAGGAACGGTAAGAATACTGCCACCACCACCGATTAGTCCTAATGCTATACCTATAAAAATTGAAGCTAAATAACCTGCTATATCCATTATTTTTAAAATTGGCACAAAGGTGCACCAGCTTAAAAACCTGTATAGCTACTTTGGTTACATAAGGGATATTTTGTTTCTGCCGAGTTGAACAACTCCATTTTCTTCCAATTGCTTCAATAGTCTGGAAACGACTACACGGGCTGTTCCAAGTTCATTGGCTAATTGTTCATGGGTTATCTGAATGGTTTTTGATTGTGTCAATTCGGATTTTTTTTTGAGCAAATTCAATAATCGTTCATCTACTTTTTTAAAGGCTATGGCATTGACAATCTCCAACAGTTCCTCAAAACGCTTGTGATACAAACGGAAAATATAATCTAACCACTGTGGATATTCTTTAATGAATAAGGCAACTTTATCCATAGGCAGGAACAGAATCTCTGCATCTTCTTCTACTTCTGCTTTTACCTTGCTTGTTTCGTTGTGCAAACCGCCTAAAAAAGACATAATGCAACTTTCGCCCGCTTTGATGTAGTAAAGCAAAATTTCTCTGCCGTCTTCTTCTGTTCTGATAACTTTCAAAGTTCCTTTGGTGACAATCGGAATAGAACGAATGTGTGCATTCTCGTTAAGAATTATGCTATCTGCTTTGTATTCTTTTCTTATACTGTATTGCTGTAGTTTTTCTACTAATTCGGGTGATGATTTAAACTCTACTATTTGTTCAAGTGCCTCCATTGTGTCCTATAATGATATTTTGTAAATATAATCAGTATTTAAATATTACCAAACCACTTCTGGCGGCTGAGTGAACGTAAATTGATGTTTAATTTGTTTTTGCATATTGAGTTACCCAAATTTAATTTTGAAAAAACGGTCTTCGTAAAGCGAATAGTCATCATTGATTTTTCCTGAGCTTACTTTTTCATCCTATTGGCAAAATCCTGTTCCTCATAATCTTCTTGGGCTTTCCGTTGGGGATCAGTCATCCATTGTAAAACATTGTTCTTCAAATTCTAATTACTTCCCAACAAAGGTACTGTCACTTAACGTTTTGATAAAGGAGATAAACGGTCAGATAAAAACCGAATAAAATCTCATTGGATTGTAAAGAGAAGTATTAAGAAGCAGTTCTATCGAAAGCAATTTTTCAATTATAAAGATCAAAACGTGCCCGGCTGAGCCGGGAAGAAATGTTTAACAAAAACTGAATTTTTATAATAAACAACCGGATTCACATTTCATTGAACTGAATTCACATTTGCCGTTTAAAGCAGAATAAACAAACCTGAATTTCGGATCAGGAAATTATAAAAGCTTTTTCCTTTCGAAGCGCTTTTATTTTTCTGAAAGAAAAAACTATTCGCCCGGCGCAGACCTAAACAATATTTATTTATCCTAAAAATTTAATTATGAAAATTAAAATTGCATTGTTAGCGGCATTTATAGGATTGTCGCTGATCATTTTAGTGTCATGGAGTACGTCTAACGGAAGTGAGCCTGATTATAGAGTGGTGGCCCCTAATGGAGAATCTATTGCAGCAACCCTTAGCGACTTACAATCCGTGGTAAGTAGTTCCGTAAATGCAAAGTTTAAAACACAACAGGAATTTACCATTACAGGAATAAATTTCCTGCACAACAAATTCCCGGGTGGCGTTATTGCCAATGTTGACTATAAAACTGCAGGCGGGCTTAGCTCAAATGTGGTGCTGCTCAAAAATATTCCCCCTGCCAATATATTTTCAAAAGATAAAGCCCTGGATATTACCAATGCCGGAAACAAAGCAATTAAAGTAACCTGCACAGGCGACCCGTGTTGCCAGGTTCATGCTCATATAGGCAATGACGGGAACATTTATGTTGATTGTTCCTGCGATTCTGATTCATGTAGCATGCTCGTAGAAAACTAAACTAATATTTACACTTATAAAATTTAAAAAATGAAAAAGATCTTAACTGCAATTGCTGTTCTATTCATTTCTTCTGTTATTTTCTTTGCCTGTAAGAAATCTGCAGCAGATAAAGCCACAAACGACAATCAACCTCAATTAAGCCTGAGAGCGCCCAATGGTGTTCAGATTGCCCAAAATACTGCCGAATTGAAATCCCTGGTGGCAAGCAGTATCAATAGGAAATTTCAAACGGAAAACCTGGATTATGACATCACTAATATCAGGCACATGGTTACTAAAAGTGGCGGCGTGATCTCGGATATTGAGTTTAAAACACAAAGCGGAGTAGTTACCAATGTGATCATAATGGAAAATGTAAAGGAAAAAATTACTTCCACGGGTGATGTACGGGTAGTAATAGATGATAAGTATGTTCAGAACTACCCCTCACCGGCAATGAGTTTACAAAAAGTAAGAAAGTATGCCTGCAGTGGCCCGGAATGCTGTAAAGTTCATGCGCTGGAGCATCCTGATGGATCTGTGGATGTGGACTGTTCCTGCTCTGGCTGTACGATGACCATTGAATAACTTAGCTAAAAGATTTTCCCTGTGAGTGTAGTTTTCTATTCTAAAAGTCCGAGCTAATCGGGCTTTTATATTTTATATCCGGGTACTAACGTAATAGGATTGTTGTCGTACAGGATAATGCCTTTGGCTAAACTATCTATAAATTTGCTGTAAGCATTTCAAACCAGCTAAAATTGAAATTTTACTTTTTTGTTTTTTTTACTGCCATTTCTATTACCGGCAATAGCCAGCCAAAGGTTCCTGACAGGATAGGATATGTATCAGCTATCTCATTTTTTATTGAGAGCAGTTTACATTGCACCGACGAAATTGTATATCATCCTGAAGAGGATATTGTCTGGATTAAATTGCCCGTGCTATCATCAAATGTACGAATGGGTTTTCCCCTCGAGGGGCAAACTTATTCGATAATACACAGAATTGATTACCTGGTAGCATTAAAACAAAGCTCGCTGCAGGAGGCAGAATACAAAATTGAAGGGGAAAATGCTTCCAATGCCGCCTGGCGAAAATTAAAATTGAATATAGATTATGATACAGCACACCCACCCAATTATTTTATAGATACATTGCTTAGTTCTACTTTAACAAGTTAGAAAACTGGTTCTGGGTTGTTCATAGCTGTTG
>CAYVEI010000019.1:0-12440 GCA_964450515.1 uncultured Terrimonas sp.
ATGACCCCTCAACCCAAACATTACCCTCTTTTTTTATGGTGCAGGTTCCTGTTGCCTTCCCTGTGCTGCCTTGTATTTCATACAGTGGGGATAGCGCAATTAAATGCTTTTTTTAATGCAGATAAAGAAGGCGGCTGCCCTCCTTTTACTGTTCAGTTCAGCAATGCCAGTTCGGGTACCTCGGCCAATGCCGCCTACCTGTGGAATTTTGGTAATGGCAACACAAGTGAGCTCAGGGATCCGGCCGCTATATACACAGAAGAAAAAGAATATACAGTAACCCTTACTGTTACCGATGAAGGCAAAACCAGCACATATACCCGGCAAATTACCGGGTATCAAAAGCCTGTGGCAGATTTTTCGGTTTCCGCCACCAAAGGCTGCATACCGGCCACCATAACTTTTACAAGCAACTCTACGGCGGGCAGCGGATCACTTAGCCGCTATTACTGGGACTTTGGCGATGGCAATACGCAGGAAGGATATGACAATACCATGTTGCACGTATATATGGCCGTTCAAAAACCTTCGGTAAGTCTTACCGTTACCAATAGTTATGGCTGCTACAGCACAACAGGAAAAGATGAAGTAGCGGAAATAATGCCTGCCATGCATGCGTCATTTACTTCCGATAAACGGGTGCTCTGCACGCCATCGGATGCAGTGCAGTTTACCAGCAGCAGCTCGGGTCCCGGCATACTAAGCTACACATGGGATTTTGGAGACGGGAATATAGTTACTGCAAAAGACCCCTCTTATGCTTTCAATAAAAAAGGGATTTACACGGTAAGCCTTACTGTAAAGAATGAAGAGGGGTGCAGTATAACTACCACGCAGAGCGATTACCTGAATGTAGCCAGCTATAAGGCCTCTTTCAACACCCCGGCACTGGTTTGTGAAGGCCAGGGGGTGGTCTTTAGCAGCACCGGCACGCCAAGTCCTTCATCCTCCAACTGGTATATCAACGACCAGCCTGTATATAGCTGGTATAACAGTCTGGAATATACATTTGCCGATACGGGAAAGCAAACCATAAAGCTGGTGAACACATTTGGCGACTGCCAGGACGTTGCTACCACCACGGTGCATGTACGCCCTGTTCCCAGTCCCACCGGGTTTACCGCCGATATACAGAGCTTATGCGGTGCGCCTTCCGTGGTAAAGTTCAAGGATAATACCGAAGGGGCTGTAAAATGGGAATGGGATTTTGACCATTACGGTTATTATCATCCCGGTTCAGCAGCGCAGGCGCCAACATATACCTACACAAGCGATAATTCGTATTTTGTAAACCTTACGGTAAGCAATATATACGGGTGCAGCAACAGCATTGGGCAATATATAACGATCACCAAACCTTATGTAAATATTTATAATAAGCTGAGTTCCGGCAGTGATAACTGGTATTGCGGTTATGTAAAAGTGCAGATGGCTGCGGGAACCGCTACTGAAGAGATCGTTAATTATAAGTGGCATTTCGGCGATGGAACCACTTCCGCTGATCCGGAACCGGTGCATGAGTATATAAAGCCCGGTAATTTTAATGTTTATCTTGAATATGTTACCAAAAATGGTTGTAAGGGTGTTTCCAATTCCCTCGACTTTTCCGTATACAGTAAGCCCAAAGCCGACTTCAAAGCTATTGCGGGTGTGGATATTTGCGGTAACACGCCTGTAACATACAGCTACACCGGCACAAACTTTTCGTACTTAGTGTGGAGCTTTGAAGGGGAGTATAATGATTTGTATTATGGCAGCGATGGCGGCAGAACAGTACAGTACAACAAGGAAGGTACTTATGGCGTAAAGCTGACGGCATACAATGGTAATTGCAGTGATGAGATTGAAAAAAAGAATTATGTAACCATAAAACCGCCTTTTCCCAAAATAACCGGTTACACATTAAGCTGCGAGGGCACACGGGGCCTCGTTAAATTTACACAGGCTTCGGAAGGAGCCATTTCATGGAAATGGGATTTCGGGGATGGCAAAACACAAACTTTAGCTTCAGAAGAACCTGTTGTTGAGCATGAGTATACCAAAACAGGAAGCTATAAAGTTGTTCTCACTACTTCCAACGGGCAATGTTCGGTTCGCGATTCCATTACGATTGCGGTATTGCTGAAGCAAAAGCCGGTGCTTGCGCTTACTCCGGGGGAAGCCTGTACTAACACATTTATCAACTTCAGCATTTCCAATATGGAGCAGAATCCCTATATGGCTAACTTTAACAACCTCTATTATATCGAAAAATGGGAATATGCCAACGGGGAACCATTTGAGGGAAACTCTTATCTTGATTACAGTACCGATGATTGGCGGCCCGCAAGAGGGAGCATAAGCTCCGGTCAGACTAAAGACAATCAATTGCGCGTAATCACAACTTCTTATTACTTCGGATGCCCGGATACCAGCAATGCTGTTCCTGTAAAATTCAAAGGTGCTTTGCCGGCTTTTGATGTAGTTAAAGACGGGCTGTGCTTTAATACGGCTGAAGTGATCTTAAAAGATGCTTCCATTGCTGAGAACAATACCATAACAAGTTGGCACTGGGATTTTGGCGACGGGCAAACACTTACAAAAGCATCGGGAGGATTGGTACAGCATCAATACGAAAATCCGGGCAACTACTATGTAAAGCTTACGATCACCGATGCGGGCGGCTGCAGCAGCAGTACGGCATCTTACGGAAAAGCAGTAAGCGTAAACGGGCCAAAGGCAGCGTTTAACCTGTCGCAGGGCAATAATGTTCCTTTAAATACCAATGTTATCTTTTACAACAGCACCAATACTTATGGTGCAGACAACGTGCAGTACCAATGGGATTTTGGCGATGGAAGCGCACCCGGCAACAGCTATTACGAATCGCACACCTACGCGCAACCCGGTACGTATGCCATACGGCTTACAGCCACCGATGCGGTGAGCGGCTGCACCTCTCATGCCACCCAAACACTTGTAGTACGATATTTTAATACGGCATTCCGCTTTACACAATCCTTTGTAACCAATACCCAATGCGCCCCGGTGGTGGCCAGCTTTGAAAATACGTCTTATGATTATACCAAAATAGTTTGGGATTTTGGCGATGGGAGCCCGCTGCTGGAAAACGTTTCTTATCCCCGGCACGTATATAAAGAGCCCGGTACATATGAAATAAAGCTGATGGGATATGGCTACAACGGGCTGGAGAAAATATTTAAAGACACCATCATCATCAGCCGGCCGGAAGCATCTTTAAAAGCAGGGCCGCCGGAGATATGCCTCGGGCAGCAGGCTTCGCTAAAGGCTTCAGGCCCGGGCATCAGCAGCTATGCATGGGATTTTGGCGATGGCAACGTGATGGTTTCAGGCGACAGCAGCATAAGCCACACCTATAGCAGCGCGGGCATTTATACGCCACAGTTACTTATAACAGACGCTGGTGGGTGCACCGGTGCGGGACAGGCAGGCGATATAATAAAAGTGAGACCGGAGCCCCGGCTAACGGTTACGCCCACCCAAACCCGTATATGCCTGGGGGAAAGCCTGCAGTTATCTGCCAGTACACCAGGCGGGGTAAGTTATACATGGGAAGCCGCTAACGGCATCAGTCATATGAACCTACCCAACCCAACGGTAAAGCCTAGTCTTACCACCACCTATAATGTAGTGGCGAAAGACGACCTGGGCTGCAGCACAACAGGATTTGCAGCAGTAACAGTGGTTCAGCCCGAGCAACTGAAAGTTCTGCCGGATACGGGTATATGCTATGGTAAGCAGGTACAGCTCCATGTTAGCGGCACTACTGTTTACCAGTGGATCAGGAACACAAACGGGTTAAGCAGCATACATATTCCTGATCCCATAGCACAGCCCGTTGTCACCACTGTATATACAATAACCGGTGGTGATCAATACGGCTGTTTTTCTGACACAGCAGACATAGTGGTGCGTGTTTATGACCTCCCATCCGTATCAGCCGGCAGCGATGTGGAAGTGCTTGCCGGAACACCCGTACAGTTGCAGGCAGGCGGCACGCCCGATATTGTATCATGGAAATGGACCCCGGATCAATATCTTAGTTGCGGTAATTGTCCGGCGCCGGTGAGTAAAGCGCTGGCCACTACCGAATATCATATTACGGTAACCAACGCGCATGGCTGTACGGCATCCGATGGTGTGATCCTTAAAATGCAATGCGAAGAAAGTAAAGTGCATATACCCAATGCTTTTACGCCTAATGGCGATGGCAGGAATGATGTATTTACCATCCTTGGTATTTCCTATGTAAAGCACCTGGTAATTTATAACCGCTATGGAAAAAAAGTGTTTGAAAGAAGGAATTACATAGCAGCCGACCGCAGCCTGGGATGGGACGGCACATTCAACGGGGAACTATTACCCACCGGGAGCTTTGTATACTTTGCAGAAATGGAATGCGAATCAGGCGGAATATTTACCAGGAAGGGCACGGTGACCCTGATCAGGTAAACCGCATGTATAACAGATAGCAGGCATTTATTATTAGGCATAAAACCCTTTATTAACTTTTGCTGTTTTCATTTTCGGTTATAATACACAAACAATCCGTAATTTTATATTACAAGCCAAGCAATATGCGTTTCCTGTTAGTATGCTGTATATCATTTTTTGCTGTGGCAGCAGGTGCACAAACCACCCTGCCGATAAGTGCTATGGATTATACGCACCGGCGTGGATTTGAAAATAATGATGCGTCTGCTGTCAACCATTTATCAGGTAAGAAATGGTTCGTTACCAGGTACAGCGGGCTGTCAACCGGGTTGGGGTTTTTTAACGGCGGCAGCGCAAATTTTGTAAGTGTTCCGCTGGGTTTACAGCTCAACCGCAGGTTAAATAATAATTTGTATGCATTTGCCGGTGTATCTGCAGCGCCTTCCTATATAAGCTTCAACCGTTCCTTCCGGTCTTTTGCCGATAATAAAGTTAATCCAAACAATAGTCTGTTTAAGTCTGGCGCTTTTGACGTGTATTCCAGGGCGGAACTGGGACTGATGTATATAAATGACGACAAAACCTTTTCCATTTCAGGCAGTATAGGCGTTCAAAGAAGCAGCTATCCCCTGTTTCCGTTTCAGCCAATGACTACAACAGCCAGTCCTGTTATCTTTCCTGCAAATCAATAAAATACTACGCCGGCACAATACTGTTGCAGGAACAGGTGAACAGGATATAAGGATTTCGTATAATTGAAGTATATTATTGTTTCATTCATCTGTAATACTATGTGTGTGTATTTTTATCGCATTCTCCTGCCTGTTATATGTATAATAACGACTGATCAACTGTTCGCCCAGGAAAAAGAAGGCTATCGCCTGGTATGGAGTGATGAATTTAATAAAGATGGCGCTCCTGATTCCACCAAATGGAACTACGAGAAAGGCTTTGTACGCAATGAAGAGCTGCAGTGGTACCAGCCGGAAAACGTCTTTTGTGAAAAAGGGCTGCTTGTTATTGAAGCGCGGCGGCAACAGAAGCCTAACCCGTTATACGTAAGCGGCAGTAACGACTGGCGGAAGAAAAGACAAACCATTGATTATACTTCCTCCTGCCTGATCACCAGGGGAAAGCAAGCCTGGCAGTACGGCCGGTTTGAAATGCGGGCGCGCATTGATGTTGATCCGGGTATGTGGCCGGCCTGGTGGACACTGGGCATGGAAAAATATTGGCCGGAGAACGGCGAAATAGACATCATGGAATATTACCGCGACACGCTTTTAGCGAATATCCTTTGCCGTGGCAAAAACCAATCTAACGAGTGGCATACTACTAAAACAGGTATAAAAAAATTAGGTGGCGCCGGCTGGGCAGCACAATTTCACACCTGGCGTATGGATTGGAACGAACAATATATTGCGTTATATGTTGATGATTCCCTGCTGAATAAAGTGGCTGTTGATTCATTAGTAAACAAAAACGGCAGCGGGTTCAATCCTTTTAAGCAGCCACATTACATGTTATTGAACCTGGCTATTGGCGGGCAGAACGGCGGTGATCCGCAGCACACTGCATTTCCAAAAAGAATGGAAGTAGATTATGTGCGGGTGTGGGAGAGGGAGTAATTATGAGAATAAAGGTATGATCCTTTAAGATATTCCCTGTATTCATCCTGGAAGTTTTTCTTACTATGGTGGGCGTGCTGATTAGCGATATAGGCGATAACGGCATCTGCCTCCGCTGGGTTATTATTTATTTGGTAGTGGTTACACAGGAGTAATGTTGTTTTTATAATACACGCCTATACCCTCCTCAGCCTTTCCGCCGCTTTTTCCAGGGTTTCATCTTTTTTACAAAAACAAAAACGCAGCACTTTATTATCGGTGGGCGTTTGGTAAAATGCTGAAACGGGGATAGTGGCTACCCTATGATCTTTGGTGATGCGGATAGCCATGTCTTTTTCCGTTTCATCGCTGAAATGACCGTAGCTGCCCAAAATAAAATAACTGCCATAAGAATTGTGCATTCTGAACTTTGTGTCCTTCATCAGTTGCAGAAAATAATCTCTTTTCTGTTGTATGAAATCTCCCAGCGATTCGTACTGGTCTTTTTGCTTTAAAAAGGAAGCCAGCGCTACCTGCTTGGGTGTATCCGTAGAAAAGCAATTGAACTGGTGCACCTTCCTGAACTCAGCCATAGCGCCGGCCGGCGCCACGCAATACCCGATCTTCCAGCCCGTGCAGTGATAGATCTTGCCAAAAGAAAAACATACAAAGCTTCTTTCCAACAGGTCGGGGTAACGCAGCATGCTGTGGTGCGGCAATGCATCAAATATCACATGCTCATATACCTCATCGCTCAGGATAAAAATATCCGTTCCTTTAACTATCGTTCTTAATGCTGCTATGTCATCTTCCCGCAATATGGCGCCCGTGGGGTTATGCGGCGAATTGAGCATGATCATACGGGTGCGGGAACTAACGGCGTTGCGTACTGCCTCCCAGTCAATGGTATAATCAGGATAGTGTAAAGGAATTAGCACAGGTGTGGCGCCATTGATCACCACGTTGGGTATATAACTGTCGTACCCCGGTTGAAAAATAATGACTTCATCTCCCGGTTGCAAAATGCTGGTTAGTGCAGTATATATAGCATAGGTTCCACCAGGGGTAACAGTTATTTCGGTATCAGGATTTATGGAAGCTCCATACAAGTTCCCTATCTTCTCCGCCAGCACTTCGCGCAACGGTATATAACCATTCATGTGCGTGTACTGGTTATATCCGTTTAGCATAGCTTCATTGACTTTTGCGATCAGTGCTTCATGCATGGCAAAATCCGGGAAACCCTGTCCGAGGTTAACCGCATTATATTCCTTTGCTAAGGAACTCATCACTGTAAAAATGGTTGTGCCTACTTCGGGAAGCTTGGAAATAACAGACGGCATGAAAAATGGTTTGGTTTTCGAAAAGCGTAAAATTATTTGTTATAAGGCAAAGGCTCGAAAAGATTTCGGAACTTAGGGCTGTTGGGTGATAACAGTATATGCTTTCAGGCACGGTTATTATATGTCTTCTCCTGATCCTTATCAACCACAGTTGACATCGTTAATAATTTTTAGTAACTATTAAATTATACAATCATGAAACGTTCAGCAACCGCCGTATGGACCGGCACGGGAAAAGATGGCAATGGCGTAGTAAGCACGCAAAGCAGTGTACTCAGTAAAACACAGTATTCGTATAAGTCGCGTTTTGAGAACGGCACAGGCACCAATCCCGAAGAGTTGATTGCGGCCGCTCATGCGGGATGCTTTAGCATGAAGCTGGCATTTTCGCTGAATGAAGCAGGGTTTACTGCCGATGAAATTAATACCGATTGTACCATTACGCTGGAAGGCATGAGCATTACATCTTCTCACCTTGTATTAAAGGCAAAAGTGCCCGGCATTGATAAGGCCAGGTTTGATGCGGCTGCAGCGGATGCAAAAGCCAATTGCCCGATCAGCAAATTACTGAATACGGATATTACATTAGACGCTACGCTGCTTTAATAAAGACCTTATTATGGTGTGATCATTTTGTAAACAATAGTGCCATTATAAAACGGCATTATTGTTTATAAGCCGCCCCTGTATCCCGTATCCTGCAACACAGCATGCCTTAACCAATGCATCAGAAATTAAAAAACCGTTTCTCAAACAGCCATCTGGCAGGCCTGGGTTCGGCGTATTTTAGCCCAAACTGGTCAATGCTGTTTGTTCTGATATGCTCCACCGCTTCCTCAACAGAATCGGTGAGTATTACAAGGTCAAGGTCAGCGGGGGAGATGGTGCCCGCTGCTTTCAGCTTTTCTATATAGGCCATTAGTTCCCTGTGAAAATCTTTACAAAAAATAATAATGGGAAAGGCTTTGATCATTTTGGTTTGGATGAGGGTGAGCGCTTCAAAAAGCTCGTCGAGGGTGCCAAATCCGCCAGGCATTACCACAAAAGCATAGGAATATTTTATCAGCAGGGTTTTACGAACAAAGAAGTATTTGATATTCACCCATTTATCAAGATAAGGATTAGGCTGCTGCTCATGGGGCAAAACAATATTGCATCCAACAGATCTTCCGCCAACTTCCCGGGCTCCGCGGTTGGCGGCTTCCATAATGCCCGGCCCCCCGCCTGTCATAACAGTAAAGCCAAGCTTTGCTACTGCTGCCGATAGTTTTTGCGTAAGTATATAATATTCATGATCTTCCTTAAACCTTGCCGACCCAAAGATCGTAACGCAGGGACCGGCAAAGTGTAAAGCCCTGAACCCTTTGATAAACTCCCGGGAAGCTTTTACAACAAATTTAAATTCTTCCCATCTCGATTGCGGTCCTTCTAAAAAGCGGATCTCGGATTTTGTGCCGTTAGACATAAATAAGTAGATGTTTAAACTTTCAAACCTACCAGATTTTTTGTTAAAAAATGGCAACCTTGTCAAGACAATATGTCATTATACCGTATATTGGGCTATTATGCTGAAAATCATGTAAAATTGTTGATCTTTACCTTATATTATACTGGTTTACGTCAGGAAGGATGAAATGGCATCTATTTTGACATTATTAGGGTTAATCATAAAAAGATTGGGTTATGAAGTTTAAAGTTGAAGAAAAGATAATACCGCCGAAAGAGATGATTGTTGGCGATCCTGAAGCAAAAGTGCTGATTGTGGAGTATGGAGATTACGAAAGTGCTGATACAGCCAAAATTCACGATGTAATGCTGCAATTGCTGGAAACATATAAGGGAAAGATAAAATACAATTTTCGTCATTTCCCCCTTACCCGTATTCACCAGCGTTCTTTTAAAGCGGCAGAGGCTGCCATTGCTGCAGGCCAGGAAGGGAAATTCTGGGAAATGCATAATATTTTGCTTAATCACCAGCGCAATTTGGGTACCATTAGCCTTAAAGGCTATGCCCGTGATGTAGGCGTTACACGCAAACACTTCCTCGATGACCTGATGAATTCAAAGTTCGGATGGTACGTAAGAGACGACCAGATGCAGGCTGTAGATGCAGGTGTTACGGATGTGCCCGCCATTTTTGTTAATGGAGAGCGCTTTGAAGGGAAACCTACGCTGCAAAATCTATCTGCAGTTATTACCCAGGCGTTGAAAAGCAAGAAAAAAGTATCGCAAAGAGCTTAATATCTCCCGCTGTTCATGCCAGGCCAACGGGAAGGTGGGTAGCGCTCTGCAGAAGAGGAGAAGGGTTATAAGTAAAGGATATAAATACTGGTTTAATACTACAATCTTAAATGCTGTACTTTCAGTAACGCTGTTTTATTAGTGCCATGCGCCGTATCTTAATATGATTTAAGTTGCACAGTTTGCAGGTATGAAACGAAGGATAATTTTTTTGCTTAATCCGGTTGCAGGCACCGGTAACAGATCCCGCATCAGAAATCTTATTGAAAAAAAACTTACTGCATCAGCAACAGATTTCGAAATTTACCCTACCAATCCTGAAGGCGGTTACGGAGCTATTCGAAGTAAAATAGTACAGGAAGGCATAACGGATATTGTGGTGGCCGGCGGAGATGGTACCATAAGCAGCGTAGTACACGACCTGAGAGATACGAATGTTAATTTTGGACTTATCCCCTGTGGCTCTGGCAATGGTCTCGCTTTTTCTGCCGGCATTTCAAAGAATCCCCACAGGGCTATTGACCTTATCTTTACCGGCACGCCGGCACTCACCGATGCTTTTACGATCAACGATAATTTTTCGTGCATGCTTAGCGGCTTAGGCTTTGATGCGCAGGTAGCCCACGATTTTGCAAAGCAGAACAGGAGAGGATTGCTCACCTATATCGGGCAGACCTATAATAATTTTTTAAAAGCCACGCCTTACCATTTTGAAATTTCAGCAAATGGCACTCCTCTTTTTACAGAGGCTTTTTTTATCAGCATAGCCAACAGCAACCAGTTCGGCAACCGGTTTACCATTGCTCCCCAAGCTGCTCTTAACGATGGGTTGCTGGATATTGTAATTGTACAGAAAATGAACAAGCCGCATATGCTGCTTGCTGTGCTGCAGCAAATCTGGAAGGGAGAGGTAAAAGAAGTTCGTTATCAAAAAAAGGGCGTTATATATTATCAAACCCCAAGCCTCCATATTAAAAACCCCGATTTGGCTCCGCTTCATATTGACGGCGATCCCAGGCCTACCACTGCCTCCTTTGATATCAGGGTTGTTCCTGATGCTTTCCGGCTGATCCGGCCCCGGGAGCGCCGGTTTGCCAGAAACCGATCTTTTTAAATGCCTCTATATTGGATACCGAGCGCAGCGATCTGCTGATATCTAATTTTTCATTGCGGGTAAGATGAAAGTTTAATGCGGCTCCTTTTTGCTTCGGTAACGGGGTATAGGAAAAGGTAATTTTGTTAAACGGGAACGTATACCCGGTATGGGCATACTGGATCATTTCATCATGATAATAATCCTGCATCTTCATCCAGTTATGCTGCAGGGTCATAATAGGTTTGGTAAACATACCTGTAATGCTGGGATCTTCATACCCTTCATCCCATTCACCATCCTTCCTGTCGCGTATTTGTATAAATACCACCCCCCCTGTGTTCGCCGTTATCCAGTCTTCCATTACATGCAAAAAACGAAGGGAGGACTCCTGTCCAAAATTATCGCGCATGCCTGCATCCATTACATCAATAATAGGTGTGGAAGGCAGCCATACATTGGGCAGCACGTACGGAAAAGTGGCATTGATCCGTAAGGTAGAAAGCAGCCTGAGGCTAAACGGATCCTGCTTTTTAAACATGGCGGTAAAATCAATAGCGTCCGGCTCGGCGGTTATACCGGCTGCCGAATCGGGCCAATTACGCATCATAAAGCTCACAGGCTGGGTGCTGAAGATCATTTTACGTCCATCCCTGGTAATGGTGGCATTAAAAAGCATAAGGGGTATCTTCGCCTCGCGCTCATCTTCCATGATATCGCCTAACGTGTAATCGAGTATTTTGCCGGTATTGCGGTTCAATTGCTCTTCAAAAGCATAGCCCCTGTCTTTAATATAACGGAAGTTTCCTGCCCTGAACTGCTGGGCAGGAGCAAAAAGATCGCGTGTTACAAAGGAAGCAAACAGGGGATTGAGCAGGTCTTTGGATATATTATCGGCATACTGCTGATCCTGCAGGTGAATGGAATTACCCTGTTGTTTTAAACGAAACAGCTCGCGGTAATAAGCGGCTCCCAGCATACCGCCCGAGGCGCCATTGATGATAAAGGTTTTTTTAAGCAGCTCTCCGTTCATTATACTGTCTAAGTGCTGCATTACATTCAGGGTAAAAGTAGCCGACCGCGTACCACCTCCGCTTACATTTATTACATACAATAAAGGGCGCTCTTCTTTTTGCCGGAGCTTCCATCTTTCCAGTATCCCGGTCATGTGCTTCTTATCTGCATCCATTTTTTCAACCGTACACAATTGCATGATGCTGTCTCTGTCGTAAACCGGGCGCTCTGTGCGGTTCGTGTAATTGATGCCGTAAGCTTTGTTACGCGGGTCAATGATCTCTTTTTCAAATAAAAAATTCAATCCTATGCCCAAAAGCAGCAGTATAGGAAAAGCCCAGCTTTTGAGCCAGTAGGTAAGCGCTCCTGAACCGGCAATCAATACAGAAAAAAATAACAGGATGGCCGCGGCGGCAGGGATAATAAAAAAGGGTTTATCCATCAGCATTCCAATAAGAGCCAGGAACAGGAAAGCCACTATAATGGATATTACAGCAGAAAAGTGATGTCTTTTAAAAACGGTATCAATAAACTCCTGCGAATAATGTGCTACATTACGCGGTTTTTTCAGCTTCATCCGTGTATTAAAAAACCAGTGAACCTGCAGTATCCCTTTTTCATGAAAATGTTTACCGCCTATGCCAAACTGGGCTGCAAATGCTTTCGGGTCCCTGAAAACGGGCTCCA
>CAYVEI010000019.1:12540-15288 GCA_964450515.1 uncultured Terrimonas sp.
CCGCCTATGCCAAACTGGGCTGCAAATGCTTTCGGGTCCCTGAAAACGGGCTCCATCGTACGCATCATGGATTTCTCCGTTCTGAAAAAATATAAGAAGGAAATCACGAAAGCAAAGCTCAGTCCTGATAAAAAACCGGTTACCAGTATAACAACTCTCTTTATGGGAAGGAGTTCATTATGCACATCATAATAGATGCTTTTAGACAAATAGAATACGAGGAACAACAGCGGGATAACCGCATTGTTGATACAGTATTTTAAAAAGGGCTTGGAAGTAGTAGCCAGAAATTTGAACTGGTTGCTATGTAAAATAAATGTGGTGATGTTCCAGCTCATAATAAAAACACCCGTAGCCACACCTACTATGGCCATGCTCAATCCGTTCACTTCTCCCAGGTATTCGGGCGCCAGGAAAAGGGAATCAGCACCAAAAGTGCTCATAAAATCGCCATGGATAGCGCTCGCCAAAATGAACCAGAAAACAAGGAGCAACTGGTAACGCCTGAGGTGGAGAATGAAAAGCTGAATGGGAAAGGAATAATAAAACCCCTTTATATATGCTTTTATGTTGGAAGCAGCAGGCATCAACGCAATATAATACTTTGATATTTAACGCAAAAGACCTTAAAATAATATACTGTCGGGCGCATATTATCTTTTCCTGATAACACAAAGCCGGCAAAAGAACGATTGTATATAACCGGTTATATCAATCCGTGAATAGTGCTTTTACTTCCGCACCAGGTATAATACCCACACCAGCGATACCAGCAGCAGCATGGCGGTAAACTGGTGTAATACACCAAACCAAACTAATGCAGTGGCAGCAGGGGAAAACAAAACGGTACCGATGCCCAGCAATACCTGCACCAGCACCAGCAGCAGGGGCAACGCTTTAGTTCTATTCAGCCAGGGCGATAGAGCAGCTTTTTGTATGGTAAAAAACCAGCCGGCAATGAGTATAACAATCAGGTAAGCTAAGCCGCGGTGAATAAAATGCACCATAAACGGGTTGTTTACCAGGTTTGCGGCCCCCCGCTCATTAAATAATGATGCGGGAAACCATTCTCCATTGATCGTAGGCCAGGTGGGCGCAACAGTGGCCGCCCTGAGTCCGGCCATAAAGCCACCATAACAAAACTGAACAAATAACAGGAAGAGCAGCACCACTGTAAATCTTTTTAGCGCAGGGCTATGCACGGTTTGTTGTTCCGGCACCAACAACTGCAGGGCAAACCATAACGTGTATACTAACAACCCTAAGGCCGCTACAAAATGCGTTGTGAGTTCAACATGTCCCACGAAATATTTTTCAGGTACCAGCCCGCTTTTTACCATTATCCAGCCAATAGCGCCCTGCAGCGCACCCAGCAAAAAAAGGATGATCAGGGGGATGATCATTTCCTTTTTAAATTTTTTCTTCAGCAGGAACCATGTAAATCCCACCATAAAAACAATACCCAGCAGCCGGGCCCAGAAGCGGTGAAACCACTCCCAGAAGAAAATGAATTTGAAATCGGACAATGAAAAACCGGAATGCAGGTACCTGAACTGGTCGGTCTGTTTGTATTTATCAAATTCGGCCTGCCAGGCTAAATCGCCCACAGGTGGCAATATGCCTGTAATGGGTTTCCACTCCGTAATGGAGAGTCCGGATTCGGTAAGACGGGTAATGCCTCCTATCAATACCTGTATCATGATCATACCCGCACCTGTTAATAACCACCAGGCTACTGCCCTGTTGGGTGAGGGTGAAAGCGATTTGTTCATAACTGCAAAAGTATTGTAAAAGGGATTCCATAAGCCGTATCGTGTGCATTTACCTTCGGTGAGAGAAGTTCAAATTTCGTACGAAGATCGGTAGGATGCATTTCTTTTTAGACCCTTCCTTCGTTGGGGCGACAGGTAGTGGATTCCTTGTCCGGCATTACCGCAACAGCTCAACAGCACTACTACCGCTTGTCATTCTGACGCAGGAAGAATCTATACAACAACAAACCACAATGTGGTTATAAGCCTCTGCAATTATTGGGATGATACATTTTTTATGGAAGTCTTGCCCTTTTTTTGATAAACCTGTTACTTCTCCTTACATTAATGACTCCCAGTATATAAATCGTATGGTCATTTATAACATAAATAACCCGGTAGGGAAATCTTTTTAATTTGGCCTTGCGGACTGGCTTTTTTAGATAAGAGAACGAATAAGGATTGTCAACAATTCTGACTATTACTTCTTCAAATGATTGCAGGAAACGAAGTCCCAGCCCCTTTATCTTTTTTTCATACCAAACAATGGACTCGTCTATGTCCCAATAAACGATGGGCTTCAGAATGAGGTCAAAATCCATGTCGCTGCCTGATTTTATCACGAAACTCCTCCCAAGTTAATCCATCTTCAGGGTTAGCTTCATGCATTTTCAAACGTTCTTCGGCAAATGCAATTTCTTCATCCGTTATGGGAGGGATTGATTCATCTAAGCTATCCCACAATTCCTCAGCCAATGCCATTTTTTCTTTATCTGGCAAAGCCAATAATTCTTTTTTATTATATGGCATAAAGTTGTTTTTATGTAATATACGAATATTTCTATTTTAGTTTATTGCAGGCAGTTGTACAATTTTTATGCTTAACATTGCAGCACGAATATGTTACAGGCGTTTTACCAGGATATACATATTGAAGCCGGTTGCGATGAAGCGGGTCGCGGATGCCTGGCCGGGCCTGTGTTTGCGGCAGCCGTAA
>CAYVEI010000019.1:15388-31427 GCA_964450515.1 uncultured Terrimonas sp.
TGCGATGAAGCGGGTCGCGGATGCCTGGCCGGGCCTGTGTTTGCGGCAGCCGTAATATTACCCCGCGATTTTTTTCACCCTGTGCTTAATGATTCCAAACAATTAACTGCGGAACAACGCAGTGAAATGAGAATCTATATTGAAGAAAAAGCGATAGCATGGAATGTGGCAAGCGTAGATCATGAAGAGATTGACAGGATCAATATATTAAACGCTTCCTTTAAAGCCATGCACTTAGCTTTAGACGGGCTGCCCATTGTACCTGAATTGTTATTGATTGACGGTAACCGGTTTCATGCCTATAAAAAAATTGATCACCGTTGCATCATAAAAGGAGATGGCATTTTTTCTGCTATCGCTGCTGCCAGCGTACTGGCCAAAACCTACAGGGATGCATATATGATGAAACTGCATGAAGATTTTCCCCAGTACAACTGGCATAATAATAAGGGGTATGGAACAGTGGCGCACAGAAAAGCCATTATTGCACATGGGTTAAGCCCTTTTCACCGGAAAAGTTTTCAATGCCTCCCCGCTCAATTAGAAATGTGGGAGTAATACCGATGAAGCTTGCGGGGCCGAAAGTGGTGGCCAAACCTTATAATCTTTTTCATTAAAAAAGCATGATCAAAAAAATAGCACCCGATAAATGGAGGCATTTCCTGGTTGGCATTGCAATGGGCGCCTTCCTGCAGGGAATAGGCTGGTGGCTTTGGCCAGGAGCTATTGTTTTATCATGCATAATAGCATTGATAATAGTCATTACTATTAGCTATGGCTTTGAATTGTTCTCAAAAATTACCGGAATAGGCACATATGATTTTATGGATGCCGTAGCTTCCGTAATAGGCGGCGTTTTAGGGATGGGTGCGGTTTTGCTACCACAAGCAGGATTGGCACATCTGTAATTTTTGCAGCGGATGGCTATGTTGAAAAAGTTACAGGTATGCAGTGGCTTTCTGCATCATAAGCCCTGTAATTTGGCAGGCATCGTATTGAAATGAAATATCAGCGGGCTGGGCATTGGCATACCATTGGTCAAAAAGGATATGAAAATTTTCAGGAAGCTGTGGTAATGTTTTTACTCCCAGTTGCCGCAGGGCAGCGGCATTGCATTGCTGCTCGTATTGCCCTTTAATAGGCATCACCATTATTTTTTTCTTTAAATGCAGCGCCTCCGAAGGCGTTTCAAAACCGGCGCCACAAACAATTGCGGCGCAATGGATAAGGCTTTCATTAAATCTTGCCTTGCTTACCGGTATAAAACTGAGATGGCCCTGCTTTGTTTCAACCTTTACTTCTCTTGAAAAAACCTGGAACCGGTATGAAGTAAGCTTCCCGAAAAATTTACGGATCTCACCATCGCAGTAAGAAGGTAAATAAACGGTTATATGATTATTGTTGAACGGACGGGCGTTCCATATTTCAGATTTAATAACCGGCGTAAGAATAAAATCGTCGTATTGTTTGAAATGCAGTCCCATATACTGCGTAGCGCCCGCATAGTTTTTCAGGAGCCATTCACCTGTATGGCTTGGCCGGTGAGGGCGTGGTGTTTTTGCCGACATAAAGCTCGCCTGGTGCCCGAAATGAATGGAAGGTGCTTTTTTTTGCCGGCAGGCCAGCGAGGTTATGCATTCAAAATCATTTATGATCAGGTCATATTTTTCCACAGGTAATGCCGTTACCTCTTTTTTGATATGAAAGGGTGAGATCTTTTTTATGATTGAAAAATAATCAAGACTTCCCTTACAGGTATAAAACAAACTTAACCCTTTGCTCCTGTATTTTATGGGTGCATCAAGATGCAGGCTGCTATTGGCGCCGCTTAAGAAAATATCCACCTTTCCATATTGCTGGAGATAAGGCAGCAACTCCATGGCCCTGCTGATATGCCCGTTTCCCGTTGCCTGTATAGCATAGAATATCTTCATACAATCATTTTCAATTTTTATTATCCACTTACGACTGTCCACTTACTACTTACCACTTACCACTTACAACTCCCTTATCACTATCCCGTTAGTGAACGGATAAAATAGCTGATCTCATCTGTAACCACATTAGGCTGGGGCGTTTCTTTCTCCACTTTCATTTCCGGGAAATCAGCCGCTTCAAACTGAAACAGCTTCCATTCTCTTTTGTAATATTCCAATGCGGTGCAATGCTCCACCCAGTCGCCGCTATTCAAATAAGTAACATCGCCTTCTTCATTATGCACTATCCTTTTTTGGGGTTTATGAATATGTCCGCATATAACATAGTCGTACTTTTTTTTAATCGCGAGTTCCGCAGCGGTCATTTCAAAATCATTAATTCTTGAAACGGCTTTATTTACACCCTCCATTATTTTTTTTGAAAATGAGACCCTTTCCCTTCTCATACATTTTAAAATCGTATTAATAAAACGATTAACCAGTATTAACGCTCCATAGCCGGTGCTTCCAAGCTTGGCCAGGAATTTAGCGCTTCCTTTGGTAGTGTTATCAAACACATCGCCATGAAATATCCAGATCGTTTTATTGTCTATTTCCAGTACCAGCTTGTCGGTTAGCATGAAATTACCCACCCTGCAATCGGAATAGCGCCTTAGCACTTCATCGTGATTACCGGTAATATAAAATACTCTTGTGCCATTGGTGATGCAATGAATGAGCTCTTTTATAACGCCAAGATGAGCAGCGGGAAAATAGCTTTTGCTGAACTGCCATGCATCAATAATGTCGCCATTAAGAATAAGCATGGAAGGGGCAATACTTTTAAGATAAGCGGTTAGTTCTTTGGCCTTACACCCATAAGTACCCAGGTGTACATCAGATATAACAACAACATCAACGGGGCGTTTATCCATGAGAGACAGGTTTCTCAAATTTCCCTGCTGCATATTACTATGCTATTAAGCCGGCGTTAAGAAATAGTGAGGAATTGGTGCAAGGGCTGTTTCTTTCCGGAGAACGAATAGATGTAAATACACGATTTAATGCTAAAAAAATACGAAAATTATATGCTTCGTCTGGCCGTAAAGTATAATAAGTTTCAAATCCCGCAAAAGCTCATATCATAAAACCCGTTCATCCATGCAGCAAAAAAATAAAAATGAGTTACTATTTATAGGAGAAGGAACGCTAATGAAAAATAAGCACACAAAAAAATGTTTATAAATAGTAAACTTATTGTTGTTTTTAATGATTATAGATTTTAATGAAAAAAGCGTTTAAAGTGATTGTTTTTTAAAAAAATCTCTAAAAAAACAGCTTTGTATACGAAAAGGTATTTTTTTTAAATTTTTTCTATTTCCGGCTATGGCTTTTCTTATAAATATCCTATATTTATATTTAGCATTAATATACAGTTAAAGATTTATTCATTTTGCTTTAACCATTGCTTTACACCCGCATCAGACTTTTACCGGACCACATTTAACATTTAAAAATTTAAAACTACGCTTATGATCAGAAAATCATGTACATGGCGCGTTTTCGCCGCTATGCTAACGCTTTGGGCCCTGCCTTTACTGGTGCTTGCCCAACAAACCATTAACGGAAGGGTTACTTCTTCTAAAGACCAGAGCCCGCTGGAAGGTATTTCAGTAACAATAAAAGGTACTACCAGAGGCACTTTTACTACTCCCGAAGGTCAGTTCTCCATTGAAGCCCAAAGAGGGGATATATTGGTGATAAGCGGAGTAGGCTTCAGACTTACTGAAGTAACAGTTAGTGGCGCCACTATATCCGTAGAACTGGCTGAGGATACCCGTAATCTTAGTGAAGTGGTAGTAACAGCACTGGGTATTAAACGGGAAACGAAGCGGTTGGGGTATGCAGTGCAGGAAGTAAAAGGAGATGAACTTGATAAAGCCCGTGAAACAAACTTTGTAAGCGGGCTGGCAGGAAAGGTTTCAGGTGTGCAGGTAATGAGTGCTCCCAGTGGTATTGGTGGATCAGCGAGAGTTACCATTAGAGGTGATAAATCGCTTGACATCAATAAAAATCAGCCTTTATTTGTAGTAGACGGCGTACCCATTACCAATGAGCTGCCGGGCTCCAGCGGCCGCAGTTTCCAGGAAATTGACTATGGCAATGGCGCTTCAATGATCAACCCCGACGATGTAGAATCAATGACTGTACTGAAGGGCGCAAATGCATCAGCATTATATGGCTCACGTGCGGCAAATGGTGTAATCCTTATTACCACTAAATCGGGTAAGGGTAGCAGGGGCATTGGAGTGAGCGTAAATGCGGGTATTACCTTTGAAGACCCGCTGATTGTGCCGGAACTTCAAAAAGTTTACGGGCAGGGAAATAACGGTGAGTTCAGTTTTGTGAATGGTAATGGTGGTGGTTTAAGAGATGGTGTGGACGAAAGCTGGGGTCCTAAAATGGACGGACAATTGATCCCGCAGCACAGTTCACCCACATCTAATGGATACAGGGGTGGTGATATTTCACTGGTAGATGATGGTACGCTTGGTTCTCCGGCAGATATGACCGCCCGCGGAACGATAACAGCTACCCCGTTTCTCCCGGGTATGGATCTCAGGAAATTTTACCAGACAGGCCTCACCAAGAACACTAATGTGTCTTTGACGGGTGCAAACGATAAAGGCGATTTTCGGCTTTCCTACACCAACCTCGATCAAACCGGCATCATTCCCAACACCGATCTGAAAAGAAACACTTTTGCTTTCAATGGCGGATATAATTTTACCTCAAAATTTTCAGTGCGGGTAGTGGGTAACTTTATCAATACGGTTAGTGATAACCGTCCTAACCTGAGTTATGGAACAGAAAGTATTATTTACCTTTTGCATTGCTGGATGGGTATGCATATAGATCTAAATACGCTGAAAGATTACTGGATACCCGGCATGGAAAACCGCCAGCAATTCAACTACAATTATAACTATCACGATAACCCCTACTTTAACCTGTATGAGAATACCAATAACCAGAATGGTAACAGGATATTTGGGAACATTGTATTGAAGTATGATCTTACCGACTGGTTGAGCATACAGCTCAGGGGCGGAACGGATTTTAACAGCGAGTTAAGACAGCGCAGGCGGGCATTCAGCACGCAGCGCTATCCGTTTGGCAGCTACAGGGAAGAAAGGGTTCGTTACAGTGAATCCAATTTCGACTTTTTGGTTTCCGCGAATAAAAATATCAATGACAACTTCAGCATTGGCGCAAGCTTAGGCGGAAACAGGCAGATCAGCAACATGAATAATTTTGAAGTAACAGCGCCTCAACTGCTGATACCGGGTATTTACAGTTTCAACAATACGAGAATTCCGCTGGTAGGCTCTATATACGATGGCAATAAGGTGATCAACAGCTTGTATGGCACGGTAAACTTCGGGTATAAAAATTACCTCTTCCTTGATATTACGGCACGTAACGACTGGTCAACCGCGTTAACCTTACCGGAAGCCGTAGATACTTTAGGCAAAACAGACAATTCCTATTTCTATCCATCTGCCTCGTTAAGCGCGGTGATCAGCGATATGATCACATTTCCTTCATGGGTATCTTTTGCCAAGGTAAGAACGAGTGTAGCCCAGGTAGGTAACGATACGGATCCCTATCGTTTTTCACCAGGCTTCAGCCCGGGTAATCCATGGGGTTCATTCCCGGTTTATACCTCCACCAGCACACTTTTCAACTACAACCTGAAGCCGGAAATAAGTACGTCATGGGAAGTAGGTATTGACTGGCGCTTTTTTAACAATAGGTTAGGGTTGGACTTCACTTATTATAATATTAATACGCAAAACCAAATTTTACCTTCTGTACCGGTATCTATTACATCGTTATACAGTACACGTATTGTAAATGCCGGTAAGGTAAATAACTATGGTTATGAAGTAATGCTTTCCGGTCGCCCGGTTGATGGAAATAACTTTAAATGGGATGCCATGATCAACTGGTCGGCTAACCGCAGTAAAGTCATTGAATTTGATGGTGAAATAACAGATTACCAAATGGCGGGAAATCATGGTGTAAGTATACGTGCACGTGTAGGCGAAAGAATGGGGGATATGTATTCCATAGGATATAAAAGGGTAACCGATGTTAACAGCCCGTATTATAATGAGATTATTTATGCTTCCAATGGCCGCCACGACAGAACATCCACCCTTATCAAATTGGGTAATTACAATCCCGACTGGCTTGCTGGTATCCGTAATACCTTTACGTATAAAAACCTTAGCCTGAGCGTATTATTTGATGCGCGGTATGGAGGAAAAGTGTTCTCGGAAACTTTTGTGGTAGGATTGGAAGCCGGCCAGATGATTGAAACACTGGAAGGTCGCACAGATGGCTATGATATTTCCAAGCCAGGTAACGGCGTAATAGGCAAAGGTGTAATTGAGAATTCCGACGGAACCTACAGGGTGAACGATGTTAAACTTACGGCGCGTGAATACCACCAGTCGCGCACCGGTAACCGTGGCATTCCTGAAGGAGGAACTTTTGATGCTTCTTTTATTAAGCTGAGGGAAGTAAGGCTGGCCTATGCATTTGCACCGGCACTCCTGTCAAAAATCAAGGTAAGGACACTCACCGCATCCCTGGTAGGACGTAACCTGGCAGTGTGGAGCGATGTGCCGCATATTGATCCTGAAACATCTTCTATGTCCGGCGGCACGATCATACCGGGTATAGAATCAGTAGGTATGCCCACTACGCGTAGCTGGGGCTTTAACCTTTCCTTTAATTTCTAACCCTCCAAAAAAAGCAAAAGAATATGAAAAAGATAAAACAATATATGATCATCCTGGCAGTGGCATGTATGCTGTTGCCGGCATGTACAAAAAATTTCCAGGAGAAAAATACCAATCCCAATGCTATTACGTCGGTAACGCCCAATCTCCTGTTGCCGGGAATTATAAGAACAAATATTTACCAGATGTTAGGTGAAAGCTGGGGACTGGGAAACATCGTAATACAGCATACTGCCAAAATCCAGTTCGTATCGGAAGACAGGTATATATGGGGAGAACGTAATGGTATATGGAGCACCATGTACAACAGCATGAGAGATGTGCAGTTGCTGATTGCGCAAAGCGAAGCGTTAAATGCGCCTAATTACAAAGGGGTTGCGTTGATTTTGCGCGCGTGGATGTTTTCTATAGTTACAGATTGCTACGGAAATGTTCCCTATTCAGAAACTTTGGCCGGCGGCATACTCCAGCCCAAGTATGACAGCCAGGAAGCGATATATGAAGGCATTTTGAACGACCTGGCAACAGCTAACAATATTTTGGATCCTGCCGCCGGATCCATTACAGGGGATCTCGTATATGGAGGGAATGTTACCAAATGGAAAAAGCTGGCTAATAGCCTCCGCCTGCGTTACCTGATGCGCATTTCCAACAAAAAGAATGTAAATGCCGAAATGCAGGCAATTATTAACGATCCGGTTACTTATCCCATCTTTACTGATCCGGGAAGCTGGTCGCAGGGAACGGAGTTTTTTGCAGGAGGTGGTGATCATGGAGACAATGCCGTGGTGGAATTTCTTGAATCCGCTCCCAACCAGTTCTCATTATATACTACCCGGCAGGGATCATTCGACGAATTCAGACTGAGCAAAACACTGGGTGATAAACTCATTGCTTTAAATGATACCAGGCTGCAACTGTTTGCACAGTTTACCGATGTGTATGCAGCCGACAATAGTTTGAACCCTGCCCAGCAGGCAGCTCCGGTAAATGCCACTGCTTATGCCGGTGTACCCAACGGGTTAAATGAAGTGGACGCACTGGAGTACAATGGAGGCTCGGGCAAAATGTCGCGTATTGGTCATATATTCTACAAAGGCAGTGCGGAAACTACAAAAGGAATACACGGCGCGCTGGGTTACATCATGGGCTACCCCGAGCTTCAGTTCATCCTGGCAGAAGGAGTAAAAAAAGGCATGATATCAACCGGAGAAACCGCAAAGTGGCATTATGAAGAGGGAATTAAGGGCGCGTTTATCTATGCCTGCACTGATATGCCCGCCAATTACCTTACACGACCCGGTGTTGAGTACAACGAGACAGATGCTTTAACCCTGATTGGTACACAAAAATGGATTTCATTGTTTTTTACCGGGCTGGAAGCCTGGTTCGACTGGCGCCGAACCAATATACCTGAACTGGTACCCGGAAGAGATAATGTTAACAATGACAGGATCCCTGTACGGTTCATTTATCCTGTAAGCGAACAAAACCTTAACGGAGATAGCCGTAATGCTGCTGTTAGCGCGCAGGGATGGAGTGAAGATACTTATAATGAGAAAGTTTGGTGGGACCAGTAAACAATAGCATGTATCATCCTTTTGATGAACCTGGAGGCTGTCTTTAAAACGACAGCCTCTTTTATGTACGCTACGCATACTATAGTTCTAAAGCGCAATAAGCGCCGTGTTTGCCGCAGCTATGTATGAAAATTCAATCCCGTTTTGCTTCCCGTAAAAAAAAGGGTTGTCCTGTTAAAACAACCCCTTTTTATTTCCTGACCCTTTACCCCTGAATATTTTTAGCAGCTTTATCCGCCAATATTTACTTTAAACGGAACTTCCGCAGGCGGTAAACACTCCTTATCATCGCATACCATAAATTCCACGGTTCCGCCTACCTGGGTTTTGATCTTCTTCTTTAGTTTTACCTGTTGCACAAATTCCACTGTATTTTCATAGTAGTTCACATCGCCACCCCATACTTCTTCGTGCTTTTTAATGAGTTTACCCATTTCCTTAACCTTACCATTGATGTTAATAAGCGGGTTGCGTGTAAACGTAAATAAAGTAGGTACCGGCCCTTCAACGCCAACGTTTTGCGCATACATATGATACCTGCCGCTGATGTCGGCCGTAAAACGGATTTCATAGGTGTCGTCTGCTATCTTTTTAGAAGCAAAACTCCAGTTTACCATCTTTGCTGATCCGCTTTGCGCAAAAAGCACAGGCACAGAAAATAAAAAAGCTGTAAATAGTATAAATTTTTGCATAATACAGAAAGATTTAAAACGTGCCTACGCTGCAAATCTCATACAAAAAAACTTAAATATTTCCCAAAAGATCAGCCCGCCAAAACAGCGCTTTCGGCCAACAATAAATCGTGCAGTACTTTTCTTCCGTCTGTATTGCCAAGCGCGGCATTACATGCCCTTTCGGGGTGCGGCATCATTCCAAAAACATTACGGGTAGCATTGGTAATACCTGCTATATTTTGCAAGCTGCCGTTAGGGTTGGCAGCAGCGGTTATTTCGCCCAGCGCATTACAGTACCTGTACATAACCTGGTTATTGCTTTCCAGCAAACCGAGTGTTTTTTCATCTGCATAATACCTGCCTTCTCCATGCGCCAGCGGAATTTTTAGCGGAACCCCGTCTTCTCCCTTTATGTATACATTTTTGCAAACGAATTTCATGTTTTCATTGCGCAATAAAACGCCGGGCAATAAACCGGCTTCGCATAGTATTTGAAAGCCGTTACAAATGCCTAATACTTTTCCGCCTTTCTGAGCAAAAGCAATTACGCTTTGCATCATAGGACTGAATCTGGCAATGGCGCCGCACCGCAAATAATCTCCAAAAGAGAACCCCCCCGGTAAAACAATACAATCTGTTGTATCAAAGGCAGTCAGGTCTTCATCCTTATGCCACAGTTCCACCACTTCATAACCGATATCTTCCCGCAGCGCATAGATCATATCGCTGTCGCAATTGGAGCCTGGAAAAACAACTACGCCAAATTTCATAACTGATTATTGTAGGATACAAAGGTAAGCCGTTGAAAGGATATGGCAAACCGGGCTTAGACCAGCAGCATTAGCTACTATGATGCCTGTTTACAAGTGGTTATTTACGCTTTTTTGCATTATTTTTTGATTATTTGCCATTTTTGTATAGTTTAACATTAGTATTGTGCAGCTTTGTGCGATTTTATAAGAGGAATATAGATCAATCTAAATCATATTACAGGATGCTTACAACAGAAATGCCATCGCGTTTTGACGGGTTAGAAAAAATGTCGGTAAAAGAAATACTGCAGGACATGAACAGTGAGGATCAGACCATTCCCCTGGCAGTAGCAAAAGCAATTCCTCAGATAGAAGCCCTGGTAACTGCTATTGTAAAAAGAATGAAAAAGGGAGGACGCCTTTTTTACATTGGTGCGGGAACCAGCGGCCGACTGGGTATTTTGGATGCATCTGAATGTCCTCCAACATTTGGCGTTCCCGAAGACTGGGTTATTGGCATTATGGCCGGTGGCGATAGCGCCATAAGGAAAGCGATAGAATTTGCCGAAGATAACCGGCAGAAAGGGTTCGACGACCTGAAAGCATGTGCCATATCTAAATTAGATACCGTAATAGGTATTGCCGCCTCCGGTACCACGCCTTATGTAATTGGCGGGGTAGAAGGCGCACGTAAGCTGGGATTGCTCACCGGTTGTATTACCTGTAACCTGAACACCCCGCTGGGAATGGCAGTGCGGTATCCTGTTGAGGTGGTTACCGGTCCGGAATTTGTAACAGGCAGCACCCGCATGAAGGCGGGTACCGCTCAAAAGCTTGTGCTCAATATGATCTCCACAGCCGTAATGATACAGTTAGGCAGGGTAAAAGGCAATAAAATGGTGGATATGAAACTCAGTAATAATAAACTCATAGCCAGAGGGGTAAACATTGTAATGAAGGAACTGAATGTAGACGATAAAACGGCCAGGAAACTGATTTCAAAAAATAAAAATGTAAGAAAAGCTATAGAAAACAGGAAACAAAACTAAAAGCATTTTTTTGCATGTTTAAAATATAAATTTGCATTTATTCTCTATTTTCTGCTGTTTTCTGCATTTTTATTTTTAACTTGTTTTAAAATCAAAACGATTGCTATGATCAAAATTCAGCGCTTTTTGCTTCTGACTGGCATTTTGCTTTGCCACCTGTTGCTGCAGGCACAGGAAAAGACCATTACCGGTCACATCATATCTAAAATTGAAAAGGAACCACTCACCGGCGTATCCGTAACCAATACGGCTACCAATAGCAGCACGCTTTCCGATGAAAACGGAAACTTCAGTATTGCTGCGCAAGCCGGACAAAGACTAAGCTTTTCTTTTGTAGGATTTAAAACCACTTTTGCTACGGTAGCGGCCAGCAGTAGTACGCTCAGCATTGAGCTGGAAAATGCAGAAAATATGCTCGGTGAAGTAGTAGTGGTAGGCTATGGTACCCAGAAAAGAGAAAATCTTACTGGTGCAGTTACTACCATTGATGTACAGAAATCTGTACAGAACAGACCTATAGCAGATGTAGGAAGGGCATTGCAGGGTGGTGCAGCCGGGTTAAGCGTTACTGTTCCGAGTGGTGAGATAGGCTCTGATCCTATTATAAAGATCCGGGGCCAGATGGGTTCCTTCCAGGGCGGCGCTTCTCCGCTGATATTGCTCGACAATGTTGAAATACCCAGCATACAATTAGTAAACCCGAATGATATAGCCGGCATAACTATTTTGAAAGACGCGGCAGCGGCTTCTATTTATGGTTCAAAAGCATCTTTTGGGGTAATATTGATCACTACTAAAAAAGGTGCTGCGGGTAGTAAACCCCAGGTAAGCTATACCAACAACTTTTCCTGGCAAAATGTATGGAAAGACCTGGAAATGGCACGCGTGAACGGGTTAAAATACACTGTTGATGCAGCAGAGCGTGTAGGTACTTTTACACCAACAGGCGCTTTCTATTATGTAGACAGGGGGAGCTATGACAAGGCGGTTGCGTGGGATGATAAATATGGCAGTACAATAGGAAAAGATGATCCCACGGTTTTTGGAAGAGATTGGTTTGTGCAGGGCTCCAATCAAAAAATGGGCGTACGCACATACGATCCTTACGATTATATGGTAAAAGAATGGGCTCCTACGCAGCAGCACAATCTTTCATTCGGGCTTACCACAGGTAAAACTTCTTATAACCTGGGATTAGGGCTGCTGGATCAGAGCGGCATGATAAAACCGGCTAAAAAGGATCAGTTTACAAGATATAATGCTTCCCTGAAAATATCCAGCGAGGTCAATAAGTACCTGACCGTACGTGGCGGGGCGTTATACTCACAAAGAAATAAAGAATATCCTTATGTAACCAATTCTACCACTGCCGATCCCTGGTTGTACCTGTATCGCTGGGGGCCTTTATACCCCTTTGGCAATGACGAGAACGGCGATCCCATCCGCAGCCCGGTAAGTGAAATGGCGGCAGCCAATACCGCCAATATTCTCCAGAATTATACAAATATGAGCCTGGGTGCAACGCTAAATATACAAAGCAACTGGAAGGTGGATTTTGACTATACCTACACCAACGAGGAAGAGTTGTGGAAAAGACCGGGAACCAGGTATACCGCCCGTAACTCATGGGTTGCACCAAAGGCCAGGGTTGATGCAGATGGTAACCAGCTATATGTAAATGATGCAGGAGTGTTAGTATCGTCTACTGACCCCGGCGCCATACCGGCTTATGATTTGTCTTATGACATGTACACTTCGTACGGCGCTAACCCTGATCATTTTGCCAGAACAGCTACCAACTTTTCCAGCAATACCATCAACGCATACACAACCTATAATCTTGATTTAGGTATTGATCACCGCTTCAAATTTATTGCCGGTATTAACCGCGTTACGGCTACTACCGAGTGGCAATTTTCACAGATCACTAATCTTACAGATATTATCAATCCGCAATTCAGGTTTGGAACAGGAACACAAACTATTGATGGTAATAAAGCATGGGAGTCTCAGTTAGGTTATTTCGGTCGCATCAACTACGCGTTTAAAGAAAAATACCTGCTTGAGGGCAACCTGCGTTACGATGGCTCGTCAAAGTTTCCAACAGATCTGAAATGGCGTTGGTTCCCATCCTTTTCTGCAGGCTGGGTAGCCAGTGAAGAAGCGTTTATGCAGTGGAGCAGGCCGGTACTGAGCTTTCTTAAATTCCGCGGCTCCTGGGGCTCTATCGGGGATCAGAGTGTTCCCAATAATTTGTATATAGAAATCATGCCCAGCGGTCAGTCTACCTGGATTGGCGGCAATGGGGCAAGGGTAAATTTTGTTGGCTCTCCCGCTGCTGTTGCTGCGAGCATACGCTGGCAGGATATTGTAACCACCAATTTTGGGGTAGATGCCGGATTCCTGAATGGCAGGCTGAATGTGAATTTTGATCTTTTCCAGAGAAACACCAATAATATGATCGTACCGGCAGAAGGGATTCCGCTAACCTTTGGAACGGGCGCTCCGCAGGGAAATTACGGTTCGCTGAAAACCAAAGGCTGGGATCTCGGGCTTTCTTTCAACCACAGGTTTGAAAATGGAATAGGTATAAACATCAGTGGTAATCTTTCTGATTCTAAAACCATTTTAACAGCCTATGGCTCGGGTACACAGGTTACAGGAAATTATGATGGCAAAGTAATTGGCGAAATATGGGGATACCGTACAGACAGGTTATATCAAACAAGCGATTTTGCATTAGATGGCTCAAACAATCCTGTATTGATCACATTAACCGATGCTGAAACCGGCCTGTATGCAGGAAGACAGGTTTACCAGTTAAACCCCGGAGCAGATGGCAAAAAACCTGTTTACCAGGCATTTTTACAAAATTCTGCCAACTTCAGGTTTGGTCCCGGCGATGTAAAGTTTAAAGATGTGAATGGCGACGGAGAGCTCAACAATGGTAAAGGTACGCTGGAAGATCACGGCGACCTGGAGGTTATAGGCAATTCTAATCCAAGGTATGAATACGGCTTTAGAATAGGAGCTGATTACAAGGGTTTTGATATCAGCGCATTTTTCCAGGGCGTAGCCAGCCGTAAGATATGGGGACAGGGTTTTTTAAGTATCCCGGGCTTTCAATCGTCAGATGGCGCCATGCCGGAAGCTATTGCAGGCAATTACTGGACAAAGGAAACCCCGAATGCTTTTTATCCCGCCGCCTATAATAATGCCGGCAGCAATGCTGCCAACAATATGCAGGTGCAGGACAGGTATCTGCTGAATATGGCCTACATGCGTTTGAAAAACCTAACAGTTGGCTATTCTCTGCCAAAGCCCCTGCTCGACAAAGTGCATATAACCACTTTAAGAGTATATATAGCGCTGGAGAACTTTATTACCTGGGATCATTTAAGAGGTTTACCTATTGACCCTGAAAGCATAAGCGGTTATTCCATGTGGAATACTTCCAATTATAATTCGGGTCGCACTGGCACGGGTGTGCCGGCTTTTAAAAGCTTTTCCGCAGGTCTTCAACTGAACTTTTAAACTTGATTATGATGAAGAATATAAAATTAATATATCATCTGGCGGCAGTTATCGTATTAGCAAGCTGTAATAAAAATATACTCGACCGCCCTCCTTTAACCAGCTATGTTGACGGGCAATACTGGCGGAATGAAGATGACGTTCGTATGTATACCAATAGCTATTATTCTAATTATTTCAGTGGATACAATACGTCGTTCACCGCCGATTATACACCGGTAAGAGGGTATACCTTTTCGGATGATCTTACAGGTAAAAACGTACAGGCTAATTTTGAAAGCAGCGTTCCCACATCAAGGGGATCCACAGCGGAAGCTGCAGCGTGGCTGCCAACTTATGCAGGACCTACCTGGGATTTTGCATGGGTAAGAAAATCAAACATTTTACTTGACCGCCTTGAAAACGTAGCCAAATCCGGCATTTCCGAAGATGCTTACAGGCACTGGACAGCAGTTGCCCGCTTTTTCAGGGGATTTGAATACAGCCGGCTGGTAAGTGTCTTCGGTGATGTTCCTTATTTCGATAAAGTAGTAGCCGACGATGATTTACCTGCCTTATTCAAAGACAGGGACGATCGCGGCGTTGTGATGGATAATGTGTATGAGGATTTCAAATATGCGCTGGCCAATATGCGTGACAATGACGGCACACAGCTCCTGAACAAATACATAGCAGCCGCATTTATTTCAAGATTTATGTTGTTTGAAGGCACCTACCAGCATTATCATGGATTAGATGCCGCAAGAGCAAAAAAATACTTAGATTTTGCGGTAGAAGCCGCGGAGATAGTGATGAACAGCAACAAGTATAGTTTTGGAAGGGATTTCAAATCATTGTTTTCTTCAGAAAGCCTGGCAGGTCATCCTGAAGTATTGTTGTACAGGGTGTATGATGCGGCATTGTCGGTAACACATTGCATAGGCTCCTATCAAAACGGCACCGAAGTAGTGGGTGTGGATCCTAATCTCGTGCTGATCAAATCATTTATTGCAAATGATGGAAAAGTATGGCAAAGCTCGGGCGTACCCGATGTTGAAAGCTTTACAATTGCCGACCTCGTAAAAACAAGAGATCCCCGCTTTGAAGCCTCATTTGTTGATAAAGCGCTTACGTCATCCGCTACGCTTTTGTATGGCTTTAAGTTTGCGTCAAGAGATGCTATAACTTATATAGGTAAAACCTATCCTGCTGCCTGGGGCAGCAATACCAATACAAGCGATGCGCCTGTTATGCGGCTGGCGGAAGTAGTATTGGACTGGGTAGAGGCAAAAGCGGTATTGGCAGAATACCTTGGCGGAAGTCCTGTTACGCAGGAGGATATTGATAAATCAATTAACGCTATACGCCTGCGCCCGCTTGATGCAGACGCTGCCGACAAAGGTGTGCAGCAAACAGCGCCACTGATGTTAGGCGCATTGCCCAATGATCCCGACAGGGATGCTGATGTGCCGTCTTTGATTTGGGAAATACGCCGCGAAAGAAGAATGGAGTTTGTATTTGAACATACAAGGCTTTTAGATTTGAAAAGGTGGAAAAAGCTAAGCAATATGGACTTCAGCACCAATCCGGACTATTTCCTTGGCCCGTGGGTAAATGTGCAGGCCGAAGCTCCGGCTTACTTAACGGCCACCTATGTTGGCAGAACAAAAGTTAAGCTGCTGGATGGTACTATTGTCACTTACGATGGAACGAATGCCGCTTCGCTTGTTGGCTTCTGGATGGT
>CAYVEI010000019.1:31527-40132 GCA_964450515.1 uncultured Terrimonas sp.
CTATTGTCACTTACGATGGAACGAATGCCGCTTCGCTTGTTGGCTTCTGGATGGTGGATAATGCGCAAAACAGAAATCCTTTTACGGACAGATCTTACCTGGCGCCTGTGGGCCAGTCGCAGATCATTCAATACGAGGAAAAAGGATATACCCTCACCCAAACTACGGGTTGGTAAGAGCAGTTATTTAGAGAATACAGTCCGAAAAAACCGGGCTGTATTTTTTTGCGTGCTACATAGAGCCGCCTCCTGCTTTATTCCATTGCTGTCAACATTTAATTTAACTTACATACTCCAAAAACATCCGCCCTTTATTGCTTTTACTGATCATTAAAAACTGTACTTACTATGGCTGTACTGGGCATTGACCTGGGTGGAACAAAATTATTAGCAGGCGTTTTTTCGGAAAGCGGCGAATTATTGCATAAAGAGAAAGCAGAGCTTGAGAGCAGGAAGGGCGCGGAAGTGGGCGCATTCATCACTCAAAAGATAAACATACTCCAATCTGAATGGCAGCAAAGAGATAACGGCATATTGGCTACAGGCGTAGCCATACCAGGTATCAGCAATCCGGTAAGCGGCACCGTGTGGGCGCCCAATATACCCGGCTGGGAAGCGTACCCGCTTTTAAATGAATTGCAGCAAAATTGCAAAGACACCAGTATAATTATAGACAACGACCGGTCGTGCAGCCTCCTGGGAGAAATATGGAAGGGAAGTGCACGCCAATGCAGTAACGTTATTTTTCTTACTGTAGGTACAGGAATAGGTGCCGGCATTATGGCTGATGGCAATATCATAAACGGAGCTCAGGGTATATCCGGAGCTATTGGCTGGATGGCATTAACCACCCCTTTTCGCGATGCATATATATCATGTGGTTGCTTTGAGCAACATGCATCGGGAGAAGGCATTGCCAAATCGGCCCGTGAGTTGTTACAGTCAGAAAAAATTACAACCAGCTTGCTAAACCGCATTCCGCTGAAAGATATTAAAGCCCGTCATGTATTTAACGCTTACAGCCATGGCGACCCTGCTGCTATAAAAATAATAAGACAATGCATTCAATACTGGGGAATGGCATCGGCCAACCTGGTAAGTCTTTTTAATCCTGAGAAGATTATTTTTGGCGGAGGTGTGTTTGGCCCGGCATTGCAGTTCCTGCCCGATATTATGGAAGAGGCCCTCCGCTGGGCACAGCCTGTTAGCATCAAACAAACGAGGTTTGAGCCTTCTGCGCTGGGAGAGGAAGCCTGCTTGTATGGCGCTGCATATTTAGCGTTAAAAAATAAATAAATGACAGCTCCCGCATATAATAAAACAACACTTTTCATTTCTGCATGTTGCGGCTTATTGCTTTTTGGCATCGCACTGCTTACGCTGGGCAGCGTATCGCAGGGACTGCAGCAAAATTTTAAATTAGACAAACTGGAGGCCGGAACTTTGTTTGCTATTCTTCCTGCCGGTATGCTTACAGGCTCACTTTTTTTTGGGCCGGTATGCGACAGGTATGGTTATAAGATATTGCTCGTAAGCACCTGCCTGTTGCTGGCAGCAGGTTTTACAGGCATCGCTTATGCGCCATCCACCGGCTGGCTCCGGTTCTCCATCTTTATTTTTGGATTGTCCGGTGGCGTCATCAACGGGGCCACCAATGCTGTAGTTGCCGATATTAGTGGTGAATACAAAGGCGCAAATCTCAGCCTGCTGGGTGTGTCTTTTGGGATCGGAGCACTGGGCCTACCGTTTGTGCTCGGCATACTGAAACAATATTACAGCTACCCCATCATTCTTTCGGGAGCAGCCGTTACCGCATTTGGCGTTGCATTGTTTTACCTGCTCATCCGGTTCCCTTCACCCAAAATAACACAGGGCTTACCTTTGAAAAGAAGTTTCGGTTTATTAAAAGACACGGTGCTGCTGCTGATCGCTTTTTATCTTTTTTGCCAGAGCAGCCTTGAGGCGATTGTAAACAACTGGACAACTACTTTTCTGATAGAGCGAAAGTCCCTTTCAGAAAGCAATGCTTTGTACGCCCTTTCGACCTGTGTTGCCGGCATGACACTCATGCGTTTGCTAACAGGAACGATTTTTAGAAAGATAACCGCTAAAAGGATATTATTGGCTTCTTTTGGTTTGTTCTTTTGCGGGATCATTTTGCTGCAAGTCACTGCTTCTTTTTTTACTGCGCTTTCGGGGGTATTATTACTGGGTGCAGGCATTGCCGGAGGTTTCCCCATTATGCTGGGGTTAGTGGGGAGTCGTTATGCCGCTTTATCCGGCACGGCTTTTAGCCTGGTATTGGTGATCGCAATTACCGGGAATATACTGGTTAACTACCTGATGGGCATAGTAGCAGAAACTTATGGTATACAGCATTTTATTACTTTACTGTATACAGAGCTTGGGGTAATGGTATTGCTTTTTATTTCCATCTTTAAAAAAATAAAATAAATTTTCACTTTAAAAATTTCATCACATGTTAGCATTAGAATGGCTGAAAAACGCCAGGGATATTATGACCCAAATTGAAACAACACAATTAGAAAATATAAAAAAGGCTGCCGCCATAATGGCCGACAGCATTGAATGCGGCCGGTGGGTGCATACGTTTGGGTGCGGGCATGCCACTTTGCCTATTGAAGAGATGTACCCGCGGATCGGTGGATTTGTGGGCTTTCATCCTATTGTAGAGCTGCCGCTTACTTTTTTTACCAATATTACCGGGCAAATGGGGGTGCACCAGTTTGTGTTTTTAGAAAGAGTAGAAGGCTATGGCACAGAGATCATGAAGGGGCATACGTTTGATAAGCGCGATACCGTGTGGCTGTTCTCCCATTCGGGCATAAATAACGTAAATATTGATGTGGCCTTAGAAGCAAAAAAGCAGGGCATGAAGGTTATTGCGTTTGGATCTGCTGCCGAGGCCAAAGGAAAGCAAACCCGTCATTCAAGCGGTAAAAATATTTTTGAAATTGCCGACCTGGTAGTAGATACTTGCGCCCCTGCCGGTGATGCCAGTGTATCTTTAAAAAATCACCAGGATAAAATAGGGCCTGTTTCCACCATGGCTTTTGTAACCTGTGTGTGGATGACCGTTACTACTGTGGCCGAAATACTGGCTGAAAGAGGTGTAAAATTACATATCCATCCTTCCCATAATGTACCCGGTGATACCACCGCCAGGCAAAGGCTTGAAGAAGCTTTGGCGGAGTACAAAAAAAGAGTGGCTGGTGTATAATATGATCTGATTTTATGTCTGCTATAACGTTATTAATTCCGGTATAAGCATATCATCAGCTTATATTATAAATTTAATTTCAGTTGCCCCGCCGTGCAGCATTGCTATTTCTCCGCTGCGGCAGGCAGCTTGGTGTGGCGCTACCTGATGAGTGTAACCGTTCCTTTTCGTTGTATGTTATTGCCTGTGTAATCTTTTCCCTTAATCATCCACACGTAGGTGCCTGTGGTTTGCGGCTTACCATTAAAGCTGCCGTCCCATCCGTGCGAAGGAGTGGTTGAGCTGTATACCAATTGACCGTAGCGGTTGAATATTTTAAAATAATGTATAGCCGTCATTCCCGCGGCTGTAAACCGGAACACGTCATTCCTTCCGTCTCCGTTGGGCGTAAAAGCATTGGGTACGTAAAATTCGGGCCCCTGATATGCTTTAATGAACAGCGTATCTGTTGTGGGGCAGCCTGCGTCACTGGTTGCGGTAACCGTATAGGTAGCATCATGTTCAACAGTTGCAATGGGGCTTGAGCTGTTTGCATCGCTTAACCCGGAAGCGGGTGTCCATGTAAAATAAGCTCCGCCGGATGCCTGTAACTGTATGGGTTGTCCTATAGCTGCGGTGGTATCATTGCCTGCAAACGCATTGGTAGCAAAAATAGCAACTTCCTGCTGCAGGGTATCAGACGGGCAACCACCCGGACCAAGCGCGTAAACAGCAGCACTATAAGTTCCGCCGTTACTGTAAGCGTGGGTAAACGATGCTTCATCAGCGGTTGCCCCATCTCCCATATCCCAGTGCCACGATTGTACTGGCAGTGCCGGATTGCTGTTGGCTGCGGCAAAAAGAACAGGCTCATTTTTGCAGGCGTTCATTGCCTCCTGCATACTAATGTCAGGATGCTGTTGTATGGTAATGATTTTTTGGGTTATTTCAGATACACAGCCTTCTTTGGTTGCTACCTGAAGGGTAACCGTATTGTTGCCCAATGGTAACTGATGCTGCAGGGGCTGTTCGGGGTTAGGGATAGTACTCCCGTTTACCGTCCACCGCCATGCATTGATTGTGCCGTACTCCACTTTTGAAAGATCATTAAAGGGAATGAGCTTGTTATCGCAATAGGGCGGATCTTTGAAGTTAAAGTTGGCCAGGGGCTTTGATCCGGCCACCACCTGCTGCCGGAAAGTATCGGAAATACATCCGTCGTTGCCAACAATGTTTAAGCTTACCGTATAGTTACCCGGCTCAGAATAGGTGTGCATACCCGGATCTTTAACTGTGCTGGTAGTACCATCGCCAAAATCCCAGTACCATTTAACAATGTCGCCAAAAGAAGTAGAGTTATCGCGGAACAGAACCGGTTCCGGATAACAGGTGATCTGATCTTCCGCAAGGGAAAAAGAAGGGTTCAGCGAGGTACAGAAACGCTGGTGGTTAGTGGCGCCGCCCGTTGCACCCGAAAACCCCCAAAAAACCATAGGGTCGCCGTTAAAAACATGTTGAACCAGGTTTGTAGTGGCATGCATTCTTTCTTTGCCATCCATATATACCGTTATCATGGTGGCAACAGGGTCCCAGGTTATGCGTAAAATATGCCACTTGCAGTCTTCAATATTATCATTGTTCTCCAAAGCCGTTACCGGCCCCGCAATATTGTTAGCGGTATTATGATTTAAGTCGCCGTTCAAATGAATGGCCAGGTGATCATATTGCGGATCACCGAAGTCGGCATTCTGGTAGGTATCAATGGCCACTGCCACGGAGGGCGCCACGCCCTGTATGCCCAGTCCCTGCCCCGTTGTGCCGATGCTGGTGCTCAGTGGCTGCAGCACGAACGCAATACCATCGGCGCCGTCGGCATCGCGGCAGCCTAAAAAAACATTGAAGTGATAATCGAAGGGATGGGTGAGATCAATTTTATTGATATTCCAAACAGATCCCGACTGGTCATTTCTGTCGCTTGTGATTGTATAGCAGTTGCAGTCTTCCTGTATTGCGCTTCCGTTAAGATGATAAGGTTTGTTTGTTTGGGCATGCAGCACATGTGTGCCCGGTATCAGGCAAAGCAAAACAACCAGCCAAAGACAACCTGAACGGCGCCTTTTCCATT
The DNA here is from genome assembly GCA_964450515.1 of uncultured Terrimonas sp. Classification (GTDB taxonomy): domain Bacteria; phylum Bacteroidota; class Bacteroidia; order Chitinophagales; family Chitinophagaceae; genus Agriterribacter. The sequence goes on from CAYVEI010000019.1 coordinate 36,872, forward strand.
GCCTGTGCTCATGTAACGTCATTTTTTATTTTAGCTCCCGCTTTAAAAATTCGTTGATCCTTGTATAAAGGGTCATCCTTAGAATATTGGGCGTTCCATCGCTGAGGTTATGGGTTTTATCGGTATAGAAGTGCTGCTCAAAATTGGCTTTCATAGCCGCCGTTAACTGTTTGCTCAGTTCTAAGCTGTTATGCAAATGCACATTATCATCGGCGGTTCCATGAACGAGAAAAAGCCCGCCTTTATAGTTGCCGGCAAAGCTTACAGGAGATGCGTTTTTATACCCCTCTGAATTTTCACTGGGCATGGAAAGCAGGCGTTCGGCATACACGTTTTCATAAAACCGCCAGTTGGTAACCGGCGCTATGGCTACGGCTGCTTTAAAACGGCCGGCATATTTAGTTTGAGCCAGCGCTGCCAGGTAGCCGCCATAACTCCATCCCATAACCGCTACTTTTGACGAATCAATACGGTAGTTCCGCACCAAATGATCTTTTACTTTAAGCAAATCTGCTATCTCAATATCGCCGGGTGCTTTATAGTTAGTTTTCCTGAATGCGGCTCCTTTACCCGGGGTACCCCTGGGATCTATGCAGGCTACTGCGTAGCCCTGGTTGGCAAGCCAGCGCATGGTGAGCGTAAATTTATCGCCCCACCTGTCTAATGCTTCCTGGTGTGTTGAACCCCCGTAAACATACAATACTAAGGGCAATTTTCCTCTTATATTATTATACGGACGGATCAGCCATCCGTTCATGGTCATGCTATCGTTGGCCTGCACGGTAAAGAAATAGGCATTGGGTATTTTATAGTTCCTGAGCCGGTCATTCAGCTCTTTATTTTCAATCAGCTTTTTCTGCTCCTTTTCAACCGTAGAAACAACCTGGTAAACCGGCGGATCATTTAAAGAAGAAAACTCATCAAAGAAGAATCTTTTGTCATTGCTTATCCAAGTATCATGATAACCGTTGCCGGAGGTTAATTTCGTTCTTCCCCTGCCATCATAATTTATTTTGTACAATTGTTTTTGCCGCGAACCCGATTCGTTCGAGGAATAATATATTTCATTGCGCGTATCATCAACCGCCTTCACCTCAAGCACTTCCCATTTACCGCTGGTTACAGGCGTAACGGTGGCAGCATCGCTGCTGATCTCATATAAATGGGTATATCCGTCCTTTTCACTCTTCCACAAAAACGATTGGCCTTCTTTAATAAAATATATATTGTCCGGGTAAACCCGCACATAATTATCAGGGCTTTCTTCGGTATATACCACTGAAGTTTTTCCCGTAACAACATTTGCCTTAAGCAGCTCTAACTTTTTCTGATCTCTCGACAGCCGTTGCACAAACAGTGTTGTATTATCGGGGCTCCAGTGTATTCCGGTGATGTACTGATCGGGGTTAACGCCTACGTCTACCGGAACAAAAAGCTTATTGGCTATATCGTACACAAAAACTTTTACATCGGGTACCATTTCGCCTGCCAGAGGATAGCGCTGGTTCTTTATTTCGGCGTATGGCCGTTCGTATACAGTTAAAGGATAGTTTTTTACGGTGTTTTCATTGAACCGGAGCATGGCAATATACTTTCCGTCGGGACTCCACTCATAGGCCTTCGTTATGCCAAATCCATTCTCGTATAGCGCGTCTGCCATACCATATAAGAACTGCCCCGCCGACCCGTCAACCGTTACCGGCACGGTAGTGTTCTTTTCAATATCCATAATATACAGGTTGCCATCAATAATATAGGCCAATTGTTTACTATCCGGCGAAAAGCCGGGATACAGTTGTTTGCCGTTGGCAGAAACAACCCTTAATGTCTTCTTATTGATGTCCCATACATAATTAAAAGATCTTTCGGAAATAGTATATAAGGGTTCAATTTGTGTGCGGATTAATACTTTGCTGTCGTCCGGTGAAAAGCTGAAATCCTGGAAATAGGTAAAAGTAGTAGGTAGTGAATCCGTTTCTCCTTTGATCTGGTTTGAAAAAAGGGTATCTACGATCCGGGTGGTGTTAAAATCGAGCGATAAGATAACCTGTGGCCCCGAGGCTGTATCCGTTTGTATCCAGGCAAAGCGGGGAGACTGTTTCATGAGATGCACAACATATTTTCGTTCATCAAAATGACCGCTCCATATCTTTTCAAGATCCATATCCATTTTTCCCTGCTGCTGCGCATGAACAAAAAGGGAAGTAGAAGTACAAATAATAAGTAAGGAGATAACCAGTTTTTTCATTATCAGCATAATTGGGTAAAAAATTCAGAGTACGGAATATTGGAGTTATACCATGCTAAAAATCATTGGGACGGTAAAAATAAAGGTATTCATTTAAATTGCATGATAAATCCGGGGGAATACAAAGGATCAAATAACAAAAAACAAGAACCAAAAAAATTTCAAATCCGAAGCCGGAAACACGAAATTTGAAGGGAAATGCAGTCTCAGCGCTCACACAAGATAGCTATAGTGCGGACTACTGAAAGTGAGAAAGCAGCAACGAAATGAAGCTGAAATCACAGTAGCACAAAAGCTTCATCAGGGCTCCTTCCCGAAAACGGGCAGTAATCCCTGCCAGCCCAGCCTACGGGACAGGCAGGCGGCAGGCTGGGTTTCCGGACGGCTTTTTTGGTTACTTTTTTTCCGCAAAAAAAGTAACAAAAAGTGGAAGACAAATAAATTCAGATGGTTCGTTCCCCGCCAAGGCGGGCAGACTGCCAACGATACATTATGTCATTTTCAAAATGCTTAAGCACACCATTATAGATGACTCATTATGACAAATTACCTTTTAAAAAATATCAACATTGTTAATGAAAATACTATTGTTGCTGCGGATGTGCTTATAAAGCAGGGAAGGATTGAAAAGATAGGCACTGCCATTCAAACCGGGCTGGCCGTCAAGGAAATTAACGGCGAAGGTAAATACCTGCTTCCCGGCGCTATTGACGACCAGGTACATTTCAGGGAACCGGGGCTTACCCACAAAGCCACCATCTACTCTGAGTCGAAAGCGGCAGTAGCCGGCGGCGTTACCTCTTTTATGGAAATGCCTAACACCATCCCTAATGCGCTTACGATCGGTTTGCTGGAAGACAAGTATAATATTGCCGCGCAAACAGCCCTGGCAAACTACTCTTTTTTCATGGGTACCGCTAATGATAATGCTGACGAGGCGCTGAAAGTGAACCAGTATCGTAACAGCATATGCGGCATTAAAATTTTCATGGGCTCCAGCACAGGCAATATGC
>CAYVEI010000019.1:40232-42818 GCA_964450515.1 uncultured Terrimonas sp.
CGTAACAGCATATGCGGCATTAAAATTTTCATGGGCTCCAGCACAGGCAATATGCTGGTAGATAACTACCTCACGCTCGACAAGCTGTTCAGGGAAAGTGAAGTGCTGATTGCCACGCATTGTGAAGATGAAAAGATCATTAAAAGCAATTATGAAAAAATAAAGAAGGCGCAACCTGTTTTAACCCCGGCAGACCACCCGCTGATCCGCAATGAAGAAGCCTGTTTTGAATCATCGCTCACTGCTATACAATTTGCTCAAAAACATAACAGCCGCCTGCATATCCTGCACATTTCAACGGCCAAAGAGCTGCAATTGTTCAGTAATCTTAAACCGCTGAAAGAAAAACGCATTACCTGTGAAGTCTGTGTTCATCACCTGCATTTTACCGCAGATGATTACGAACGCCTGGGTTACCTGATCAAATGCAACCCCGCTATTAAAGCGCCACATAACAGGGAAGCGTTATGGGAAGCGTTGTCAGACGACAGGATTGATGTGATTGCTACAGACCATGCGCCGCACACGTTACAGGAAAAAGGATATTACAGGGATGGTACCGGTAAGCTTATGCTCACTGAAAACATGCAGTATGAGCAGACGCATGCCGGGCTGCCGTTGGTGCAGCACCCCCTGTTGCTGATGCTGCATTATTACAGGCAGGGAAGAATAACGTTGGAAACCATTGTGCGAAAAATGAGCCATGCCGTGGCCGATTGTTACCAATTGCCCAACCGGGGGTATATCCGCGAAGGATACTGGGCCGACCTGGTGGTGGCAGATATAGATAAACCACAACCCGTAAAGCGGGAAGATATTTTATACCAGTGCGGATGGAGCCCGCTGGAAGGCTTTACTTTCCCTGCAACCATTACCCATACATTTGTGAACGGTAACCTGGTATATGAAAATTATGGAAACGGGGTATGGAATGAATCTCATAAGGGCATGAGACTGGTGTTTGAGCGATAGTGAAAAATGGATACGGCTGATTTTGCACAGGATTTGAAAGGCGATTTTAATGCATGCAAATAGACAAAACCACATATAACGATCTTTCCGTTTTCAATGCTGAAGAAGCGTTTTCCGTTTTCCATAAGCTCAATTTTACACGTACCAACGGTGGCAAAGAATGGCTGCGCCACATGATGCGGGAGCCCTTTGACGCGTTACATAAAATACAGGATACCCAAAATATTATCCGGCTCATCGCATCCCGCCTCGATGAATGGCCTGCCTCTATAACCAACGGCACGATGATAATGATGGACAGGTTTTATGATACGCCGCTTGATCCTATTCCTCATTCAGCAGATTTTTTCAGCACCCGGCTGTATAAAGTTCTGCACAGCCCCGACTACGGACTGATCCGGTTTTCGGTTACACATTTCCGTGATTTTATAGCGGGTATGCAGCAACTGGCTGTATTGATTGATGCACCACGGGCCCCGGCTAAGCTGCAACTATTTGCCTCCCGGATACGGTCGCTGCTGCTGCACCAGCAACTGCAGGAACTATTGAAAAAGAAACCCGGGGAAATTTTTTCCATAAAGGAAACCCTGTATTACGGCCATTTCCTCAAGGCTGCTTTTAAAACGCGCTTTAATGAACTAACGGAAATATTCTATCAGTTAGATGCATGGTATTCTATGGCCAGGGCGGTTCAGCAGTACAGGCTAACCTTTCCCGAATTTGTTGTTTCAGATGAACCCTTTATAAAAGCGGATAAGATATACCATATCCTGCTGCCTCAGCCCGTATCTTACGAGATAGCCTTATCTCCCCAAAGCAATTTTCTTTTTCTTACCGGGGCCAATATGGCGGGCAAAAGCACATTTATTAAATCGCTGGGCGTTGCCGTATACCTGGCACATCTGGGCATGGGCGTTCCTGCCGAAAAATTACGGCTTTCGTTGTTTGACGGCATTTTAAGCAATATTAATGTTGAAGATAATATTGTGAAGGGGGAAAGCTATTTTTTTAATGAAGTGCAGCGAATAAAAAAAACCATACTTACCATAAGCAACGGCAAAAAATGGCTGGTGCTGATTGATGAATTATTTAAGGGAACCAATATACAGGACGCCATGCGCTGCTCGCTGGCAGTAATTAAAGGACTGATCCGTATTAAAGGTTCTTTATTTATCCTTTCCACGCATCTTTATGAAATAGGAGATGAAATGAAAGGATATCCCACCATCTCTTTCAAGTACTTTGAAACCAGGATACTTAATGATAAGCTGGTATTCAGTTACCAGTTGAAAGACGGCATAAGCAATGACCGGCTGGGTTATTTTATTTTAAAAAGCGAGAAGGTAGTGGAATTGCTTGAAAATCTTTAATGGCAACTGTTTGCATACTATGGAGGTGAAATAAAACGGGGTAGTTTTGTAAAATGAATACTGCACTAATACTGGAAAATATTGCCGCGCATATCAGCCTCACCCATGAGGAAGAGGCTTACTTCATTTCTTTTTTACAATACAGGAAAATCAAAAAAAAGCAGTTCCTGTACCAGGAAGGCGATGTAAATAAATTCCAGGCCTTTGTTGTTGAGGGTTGTTTGCGAAGCTATTCTGTTGACAG
>CAYVEI010000020.1:0-33076 GCA_964450515.1 uncultured Terrimonas sp.
AGTTCTTCATTTCACGCCGGTGGGCATCCAGCGTTTTAGTGATGCGGAGCGTATGCGGCGATCCTGTTCTAATGGTTTCGGTTTTCAGATCTGTCACCACGCTGTTGATAGCCGATTCCATTTCGCTTTGTTCACTTTGATTTTTGCGGAAATCAAATACCCTTTCATCCGGCGATTCAAGAAAGATTTTTAATACTTGCAAATTTCCCGCTGCCTTTCAAATCCTGCAGGCAGGCAAGAATATTATTACCAGGGGCAAGTTTGATCATACACTGCCGTCCCGTGTAGTTTCTTTCTGACAGATAAGCTTTCCCGCAGTGAGATATTTTATGATACAGCATACTCACCGGATCTACTCAAATTCAATTTTTATTATCCCCCTCCATTTCAATAATTTCGCTGTCTGTTTATTGTTGAGATGAATCCTCCATTACCTGGAATAATTTTAAGAAAGATGAAAGCAAGAGTGTTAAAAATTCACCAGAAGGATAATGTGCTGGTGGCGCTTACCCATTTAAAGAAAGGCGAAAGCATTGAGCATAACGGTGAAACCTATACGCTGGTTGACGATGTTGATGCCAAGCACAAGTTTTTTATTGGAGATATGAAAGCCGGCGACCCGGTATACATGTACGGCGTGCTGGTAGGCAAAATACAGTTTGAAGTGCCCAAAGGCGGACGAATGACAACAGACAATACCAAACATGCGGCCGATCCTTACGATTACCGCGGCGTACAATACGAATGGCACGCACCGGATGTGTCTAAATTTAAAAACAGGACCTTTAACGGGTATCACCGCAGCGATGGCAGGGTAGGCACTGCCAATTACTGGTTGTTCCTTCCTACTGTTTTTTGCGAGAACCGCAACTTGGATGTGATCCGGGAAGCCTTACACAATGAGCTGGGGTATGCCGTAACGGATAAATATAAATCGTATACAAAATATCTTGTTGATGCCTATAAGGAAGGAGCGGACATCAATACGCTTCAGATCGCTGATATGGAACCGGATCCTGTCCGCCGCAGGGTATTCAAAAATATTGACGGCATAAAATTCCTCAATCACCAGGGTGGCTGCGGCGGCACGCGCCAGGATGCGGCTACACTGGGCAGGCTCCTGGCCGCTTATTCCGATCATCCCAATGTGGCAGGCGTAACTGTTTTAAGTTTGGGCTGCCAGAATTTACAGGTGCAGGATTATCTCGGCTATCTGAAAGAACGCAATCCCGCATTCGATAAACCCCTGTACATTTTTGAGCAGCAGCGCTCGCAAAGTGAAGAGCAACTGGTAGCAGAGGCGATCCGTAAAACGTTTGCAGGCTTAACGGAAGCGAACAAAATAGAAAGAAGACCCGCCCCGCTTACGGAGTTGTGCATTGGCGTGAAATGCGGGGGTAGCGACGGCTTCAGCGGCATATCGGCTAACCCTGCCGTAGGCTATTGCGCCGACCTGGTGGTAGCATTGGGTGGTAAAATTTTGCTGGCCGAATTTCCCGAGCTGTGCGGCGCCGAACAGGAGCTGATAGACCGGTCGGTGGATGAACCTACTGCCCGTAAATTTATGGATTTAATGAGAAGCTATGATGAAATGGCGCATAAGGTAGGTTCGGGATTTCACATGAACCCATCGCCCGGGAATATCAGGGACGGGCTGATAACAGATGCCATAAAATCTACAGGCGCTGCCAAAAAGGGAGGCACTTCGCCGGTGGCGGATGTGCTGGACTATACGGAAAAAGTAAGAAAGCCCGGCTTGAGCTTAGTTTGTACGCCGGGTAATGATGTGGAAGCCACTACGGGTAAAACCGCATCGGGCTCAACGCTTATTTTATTTACTACAGGGCTGGGCACACCAACCGGTAACCCGGTTTGCCCTACTATTAAAGTAGCTACCAACTCATCGCTGGCAAAAAGAATGAAAGATATTATAGACATTGATACCGGCTCTATTATTGAAGGAGAAAAAACAATTGAAGCAATGGGTGAAGAAATCCTGGAATATTGCATTAAAGCCGCCAGTGGTGAGGTAATACCCAAGGCGGTACAACTGAACCAGGATGATTTCATCCCGTGGAAAAGAGGGGTGTCTTTATAAAGTGGTAAGTAGTAAGTAGTAAGTAGTAAGTGGTAAGGGATAAGGAGTAAAAGTGGTAAGAACCCTGACTCAATCTCAAATCTCAAATCAAAAATCTCAAATCAGAAATTACGTTCATGTTCAGATTAGACAATAAAACCGCTGTTATTACGGGCGGCGGGAGCGGCATAGGCAAAGCCATCAGCACAACCTTTGCAAAGCAGGGCGCTATAGTGTATATTATTGAAATGGATGAAAAAGCGGCTGCGGCAACTGTTGACGAAATTACCACGGAAGGCGGAAAGGGCAGCTTCTTCAAATGTAATATCGCTAACCAGCAGGAAGTAAAAACTGTGATAGCGCAGATCACTCAAAAGCATGCAACGATAGATATACTGGTAAACAATGCGGGCATTGCGCATATTGGCCAGGCCGATAACACGGCAGAAGAAGATTTTGACCGGGTGGTGGCGGTGAATATTAAAGGGGTATACAATTGCCTGCATGAAACCATCCCTTTCATGAAACAAAAAGGCGGTTCTATATTGAACATGGCTTCTATTGCGGCACTGGTAGGCATACCCGATCGCTTTGTGTATTCAGCCGCCAAAGGGGCAGTGGGCGCCATGACCTTATCGGTAGCCAAAGATTATTTAAGCTATAACATCCGTTGCAACTGTATTTCCCCGGCAAGGGTACATACGCCTTTTGTAGACGGCTTCCTGGCAAAAAATTATGCGGGCAAAGAAAAGGAAATGTTTGAAAAATTGTCTAAAACCCAGCCTATCGGACGGATGGCCAAACCTGTTGAAATTGCACACCTGGCGTTGTATTTGTGTTCAGATGAAGCTTCTTTTATTACGGGCTGCGATTACCCGATTGACGGCGGTTTTGTTAAATTAAATAACTGACCGGGGTTTTGATCATCAGCCGCAATTTTGTTTGAATGCGCCGCGTTAGCAATAAAATGATCATATGAAACATTATTGGGCTGCCTGCCTGTTACTATGCGTTTGTGCCGTGTCATGCGCTAAGGTTGACAATGGCGAGGTTACAGAAGCAAAGCTGATTTTCAGGTACCGGTTCGATTCAACACAGGAAAGACTGGATAATATAGGCCAACCTGCTTTGGTTACCGGTGGCAATGCTGCGCAAAGCCCGGTTTTCAATAGTATGAGCGCGCACTATATTGAATTGGCGCCGGATGCTTCCACGCCGTTAGGTAAAGGAGCAGTACTCTATAAAGCCCCTGAAACGGATACCGGTGGAGAAGCCGCTATTGATTTTGAACGATCCGTTGCCGCGGGTAACAATGAAGTGTTTTATGCCATACCGCTGAAAGATATACCTGCCGGGGAGTATGAATGGTTACGGCTTTCGCTGGCTTACCAGAATTATACGGTACAATACCATATTGATACAACCATTACTATAGCTACCGATACTACCTCCAACACCATAACGATTGACCAGGACCTTACGGGAACGATCGCATCATTTATAGGATTCAATACCTATATCAAATCTTATCTTATCAAAAGCCAGTCGCTTACAGTTGATGGCAACCGCAAGCAGGGATACTGGGGTTTTGAAACTACATTGAGTGGCGAAGGATTCAACGAAACGTATACCACTTCAGGACAATCACCGGAAGGTGGCACAACTGTGGTTAACCCCATTTTTGATACCTCACCTGTGCCGGCAGGTTCCTGCGTGGTAACAGCGGCATTTGCACCCGGCAAACTGGTTATTACAGGAAAGGAAACAGAAAATATCATAGTGGAAGTATCTCTTTCAACCAACAGAAGCTTTGAATGGAAGGAAGTAATAAACAATGGCAAATGGGATCCGCTGAAAGGAGAGCCTGTGGTAGATATGGGAATACGTGGAATGATACCGGCGATCAGGTAGATTATGGAGGTATGGGGTATGAGGCACCCACCATTGACTATTCACAATTCACCACCTCTCACTCCCCTCTTCAAATAAATCTGAGGCTATTCCGTCTGCAAATAATTTTCCGGCATTGGTAAGCTGCAGTGTATTGTTCGTTAATCTAATCTTCTCATTTATATAGGGTTTAGCGGCAACTAATATACGTTGTGCATGCGTTTCGCCAAAGCCGCTCTGAATATGGCTGAGGTTAATGCCTTCTGTAGTACGCAAACTCGTCATAATATATTCGTTCAACCTTTGTACAGTTGTAAGCGTTTCTGTTTCTGCCGGGATAGTATTTTGCAGAAGAGATTGCATATATAAAGCGTTATTAGCGATGTTCCAGCTCCGGGTATCTGTTCCGTTAAAAGAATGTGCCGAAGGGCCAAAGCCGTAATAGGGCTTGCCCTGCCAGTAAGAAGTATTATGGCGGCTTCTTTTGCCCGGGATAGAAAAATTGGAGATCTCATAATGTTCGTATCCCGCCGCTTCCAACCAGCCTATTAACTGCATAAACTGCCTTGCCTGCTGTTCCTGATCAGTATCCTGCATTTTGTTTTTGGCAATCATGCTGTGCAATGCCGTTTTGGGTTCCACGGTCAGGGCATAACAGCTTACATGCGGGATATTAAAATCAATAACTTGCTGTACATTCCGCTGCCATTTTTCATCACTCAGTCCGGGTGAGCCATAGATCAGGTCAATCGTAAGATTATTAAAACCGGCATGCTGTGCCTGCACAATGCTGTTAACAGATTGTTCGGCGGTATGCGCCCGGTTCATCCATTTCAGGTCTTCCTCAAAAAAAGACTGAACGCCGATGCTCAGCCGGTTAATGCCCATGCTTTTCCAGGCAGTGAGCTGTGGCGCTGAAATATCATCAGGGTTGGCTTCTAATGTAATTTCTGCGGTATCGCTTATAACAAACTTATGCCGGAGGGCATCTAAAATGCTATGCAATGTTTGGGGAGATAACAGGCTCGGTGTGCCCCCGCCAAAATATATCGTTTCAATGTTGTTATCGTAAACCGTACATAAAGCGATCTCTTTCAATAAAGCGGTTATTAAATCGTTCTTGAAACGGAGTGAAGTAGAGAAATGAAAATTGCAGTATAAACAAGCCTGTCTGCAAAAAGGAATATGAATATATATGCCTGCCAATGCTAAATGATTTTTGATTTCAGATTTATGCTTTTAGTTTTGTTAGTAATGAACCGGCTGCGCTGTTTTACAGGTATAGTGTTTTTGGTGGTGCTGTCGTTATACGCAGGCGCCCAGGACAGGTACAGGCTTCATTATGTTTTTGCCGGCAAAGATACCAGCTTCCGGCCTGAAACACTGGGGTTACAAACCACATTTGCCAACCAGGCGCAATGCCGGCAATATATTGACCAGGCTATCAGTTCACTTCAGCTTAAAGGATATATTACCGCATCGGCAGACAGTATAGTTTTTGATTCAACAGCGGCACGGGTGTGGATATATGCCGGAAACGTATACCAATGGGCTGAGCTGAACACCGACAGCGCTGATAAAAAAATGCTTGCTGCAATAGGATGGAACAGCAAAGCATTTACCCATACTCCCCTGGATTTTGCTCAGGTACGGTACTGGCAGGAACGTATGCTTAATTATTATGAAAACAATGGTTATCCCTTTGCGCAGGTGATGTTTGACAGCTTAACGATAGCAAATGACAGTGTATTCAGCAGTCTTAAAACGGCGGAAGGACCCGCGTATAAAATTGATAGTATAAGAGTTTACGGCAATGCTAAGATATCCAATACCTTTCTTCAAAAATACCTGGGTATAGCCAATGGATCTGCTTACAGCAAAGCCCGGCTCCAGGCTGTTAGCCGGCGCTTACTGGAGCTGCCCTACCTGAAGGAAATTAAAACATGGGATATGACAATGACCGGTTCGGGCTCGGTTCTGAACCTGTATATTGATTCCAGGAAAAGCAGCCAGGTAGATGTGCTGGTAGGCTTTTTACCCGCTGCGGAAGGCACCGGAAGAACCAAGCTGCAGCTTACCGGTGAGGCCAATATCAACCTTAAAAATGCATTGGGCAGCGGGGAAACCATTGGTGTAAACTGGCAGCAGATACAGGTGAAATCTCCCCGGCTGCATTTAAAGTACGAGCATCCCTTTGTGTTTAATTCGCCTTTCGGACTCGACTTTAATTTTGACCTGCTGAAAAAAGATTCCTCATTTCTGAATCTTAATGCGCAATTCGGGGTTCAGTACCTGTCAACCGGCAAACAAACCGGGAAAGTATTCTTTCAAAGCTTCTTTACCAATGTATTGCCGGCCGGCATTGATACGGCACAGATAAAAATATCGAAAAGACTGCCTTCCTATATTGATGTAAATACCAGCAATGTGGGTATTCATTACGGGTATAATAATACCGATTACCGGTTTAACCCGCGCAGGGGAAATGAGTTTACGATCATTACCTCGGCGGGTTTGCGAAAGATCAAACCTAATGCAGCTATTGCCGGTATTAAAAAAGACGCTTCAGGCAATGATTTTGATTATGCTTCATTGTACGATACGCTGGATCTGCGAACCTATCTTTTAAAGCTTAACCTGGTGGGTGCACATTATTTCAAAACAGGCAAACAGTCGGTATTAAAAGCAGCCGTAAACGGCGCCTGGCTGTATACACATGATATTTTTAAGAATGAAATGTACCAGATCGGGGGGTATAAGCTATTGCGGGGTTTTGATGAAGAAAGTATTTATGCCAGCAGCTATGCTGTTTTAACAGCAGAGTACAGGGTTTTTATAGGGCTAAACTCCTGTTTTTTTGGATTTGCTGATGGGGGATGGGTACAAAATAATGCTTACGGCGAAGTACAGCAAAAAAACCACACTTACCTCGGGCTGGGCATTGGTATGGCCTTTGAAACAAAAGCCGGTATTTTTAATTTAAGCTATGCTGTAGGCAAGCGCGATGATATGCCCATAAATTTCAGGCAGTCTAAGATACATTTTGGACTGGTAAGCCTGTTTTAATATAAGTTTTGAAACAATCATTATGATTCAGATATTTTTGCAGCACAAAACATTAAACAATTGAGAAGAATCCTGTTCATATGGGTGGTTCTGCAGGTTATTTTAAATGCTGCCGTACACGGGCAGGAAGATTCTTCAGGAGCAGTGCTGCCTGCTGTGCAGGCAACGCATGTGCCGGATACTTTAGCTCCAAAGCCGGCCAGAAAAAAGGTTATTCCTGTGCAGGTTAAGCAGGAGCCGGTGCAGTTGCATGTACCTGCCGATACGGTGCCGGTGCTCACCCCAAATGTTCCTTCCGCTTTGGCGCTTTACGGAAATGCCGTGCTTCCCTATATTTCGGGTCACCCGTATTATAGTGTTAGTAATGATGTGGTTTACATGCCTTCAAAGTGGTATATCCCGGAAAGCAAGGATGAATTGTTTTATATTTTTTGCGGCACCTTATTTTTCCTGGGCATATTAAGGGTTGGCTTTCCCAAATATTTCCAGGACGTATTTAATGTTTTCTGGCGATCGGCATTCCGGCAAAAGCAAATACGGGATCAGCTTCAGCAGGCGGGTATGACTACTTTGCTTTTTAACGTTTTTTTTGTTTTTAGTGCAGCCCTGTTTAGTTACCTGGTTATAACCCATACCACAAGCTACAGCCTGCAACCCTGGTTATTATTTACGGTTTGCTTTTTTAGTATAGCATTCATCTATATAGGAAAATACTTTATACTGAAGTTAACCGGCTGGATGTTTGGGCAGCAGGAAGCAGCGGATTCTTATATATTTATTGTTTTTTTAATAAACAAAATATTATCAATATTACTAATACCGTTAATGCTGGTGCTGGCTTTTGGAGATCCTGTTTTTCAACAGGTTGCTTTTACCATTTCAGTTGTGCTGTTATCGGTGTTGCTGGTTTACAGGTTTATCCTTTCTTTTACGGGATTTCGTAATGAATTAAGGGTTAGCTTATTGCACCTGGCTTTATATGTATGCGGGTTTGAAATTATACCGGTTTTAGTGATTTACAAACTCCTGTTACATTTGTTTGTCAGAAGTTCGTAACTTTGCAAAATCATTGCCTAATAAAGATAAACATATAGTTAAACAGAGAAAATGGCAGTAAGCAGTTCTACTATGTCTATTAAAAAGGTCCTGATAACCCAACCACGCCCGGATTCGGATAAATCCCCTTACTTTGAATTGGCACGAAAGCACAGTGTTGAACTGGAGTTTTATCCGTTTATAAGGCTGGAGGGTTTGCCTTCTAAGGATTTTCGCAAGCAAAAGATTGATATTGGTCAGTACAGTGCCGTAATATTCACCAGCAGGCATGCTATTGATCATTTTTTCCGGATCTGCGAAGAGCTGAAAATAGCCGTATCTCAGGATACCAAATATTTTTGCATTACGGAGGCGGTGGCTTTATATCTTCAAAAATTTATTCTTTACAGGAAGCGAAAGGTGTTTTATGGAGCCGATGGTACCAATAAAAGCCTGTTTGATGTAATTAATAAACATAAAGAAAATGAGCAGTTTTTGTATCCCTGTTCTGAAAATCAGCAGGATAACGATATCATTAACTGGCTTAAAGCCAATAAATGCGAATTTGCCACGCCTTTCATGTACAGAACGATCAGCAATGATGTGAAGCAGGTGCTTACAAAATTTGAGTTTGATGTAATATGCTTTTTTACCCCAAGCGGAGTAAGAAGCCTGTTAGAGAATTTTCCCCGGTATAAACAAAACGGAACCAGGATAGGCGCTTTTGGAAATAATACTTCAAAAGCCATAGAAGAAGCAGGATTAACACTGCATATTAAAGCACCGGCTCCCGAAACCCCTTCCATGGTGGCAGCGCTTGAGAAGTTTTTGAGCAGCAATAAAAAATAATTGTTTTCGAATTTCGCTGAATGGGTGTATTTACTAATCATCTCATACATGAAACCAGCCCCTATTTGCTGCAGCATGCCCATAATCCCGTTAACTGGTACCCCTGGGGCGAACAAGCACTTAAAAAAGCGGTAGAAGAAGATAAGCCAATATTGGTGAGTATTGGTTATGCTGCATGCCACTGGTGTCATGTAATGGAAAGGGAAAGCTTTGAGGATGAAAGCGTAGCGGCTATCATGAATGCGCATTTCATTAATATTAAAATAGACCGCGAGGAAAGACCCGACCTTGACCACATTTACATGAATGCGGTTCAAACCATGACCGGCAGCGGAGGCTGGCCCCTTAATGTATTTTTAACGCCTTCTAAGAAGCCCTTTTATGGAGGCACTTATTTCCCTCCTTCCCCGGTATCTAACCGGCCCTCCTGGCAGCAGGTGCTGCAGGGGGTGGTTAATGCTTTCAGGGATAAACGCGATGAAATAGAATCGCAGGCAGAAAGTCTTACGGGTCACCTCCTGCAATCCAACACTTTTGGTATAACAAAGCCTTCCGGTAAAGAAAACACAACAGCCGCACAGTTTAATACCATTTTTGAGCACATTATGCAGTCTGCCGATACCAAAAACGGCGGATTTGGAAGAGCGCCCAAGTTTCCCCAAACATTTACTATACAGTTTTTGCTGCGGCATTTTTTTTATACGCAAAATGAGAAAGCATTACATCAGGCTTTATTAAGTCTTGATAAAATGATTTACGGAGGTATATATGACCAGTTGGGGGGAGGGTTTGCCCGGTATGCCACCGATAGTGAATGGCTGGCGCCTCATTTTGAGAAGATGCTTTATGATAATGCCTTACTGTTGATTGTACTGAGTGAGGCTTACCAGCTTACCAAAAATCAATTATACGCTGATACGATAGGGCATACAATGGATTTTATTGAGCGTGAGCTGATGAGCGAAGAAGGTGGTTTTTTTTCCGCGCTGGATGCCGACAGCGAGGGGGTGGAGGGCAAATACTATGTTTGGAATAAAAAAGAAATTGAATCGGTATTACAGGAAGATGCGGCTGTTTTTTGTAAATATTATGATATCAGTGAAGAAGGCAATTGGGAACATCAGAATATTTTAAGGGTACTGCAACCTTTGGATGAATTTGCCGCTCAAAATGAGTTGGATGAAGCAACCATAGCGGCCACTTTGGATTACTGCAGAACCCGGCTTTTGGAAGTTAGGCAGAAAAGAGTTCCGCCGCTGTTAGACGACAAAATTTTGCTGAGCTGGAACGCCCTGATGAATATCGCCTGCAGCAAAGCATACGCGGCATTGGGAGACGAAAGGTTTAAGCAGGCGGCTCAAAAAAACATGATTTTTTTGCTGGGTAAGTTCAAAGATGAGCATACGGGAAACTGGTTGCACGCATATAAAAACGGGGTAAGCAGGCATCCTGCCTTTTTAGATGATCATGCTTTCCTGGTGCAGGCGCTTATTTGCCTGCAGGAAATTACCGGAAACCGGGATTATTTGCTGGCATCGAAGCAGTTAATAGAGTTGACCATTGATAATTTCAGCGAAGCGGAAACGGGCTTCTTTTTTTATACGCACCGCAACCAGCAGGACGTTATTTTGCGTATAAAAGAAATATATGATGGAGCCACGCCTTCGGGTAACTCAATAATGGCTTGGAATTTGTATTATTTATCGCTTATTTTTGATAACGCCGCGTGGAGGGAACGGGCATCAGCTATCTGCAACTCCTTAAACGGGGTAATTGTAAAATATCCAACCTCGTTTGGAATGTGGGCATCGGTAATATATGATACTTTTTATGGGTTAAATGAAATAGCGGTGGTGGGTAATCGTTATAAAGATATCGCTTCAGGTATTGCAGCGTATTATTTGCCCAATAAAGTGATCCAGTCTGCTCCGGGGAACGATGCTGATTTCCCATTGCTGGCCGGCCGGCATGTTAAAGACAAAACCTATATCTATTTATGCCGTGATTATTCGTGCCTGCAACCGGTAGAAAAGGTAGCTGATTTAATGCAACTCATTGAGCAGGAATGGAAAAGATAAAGGAGAAAAAGCACAATAACTTGGGGCGCCTATCGTTTATATCACTTGTGTTTCCGGGTATTTTTGACCCCGTACGCTAAAAAAAATATAATATTCAAAACGCCGAAAATTTAAATTAATATTTCATCTATATTTGTCCATATACCCTTTAAGCTATTTGTATGAAAATGAAAGGCCTGTTACTTAACCTCGTTATAATTGCTGCACTGAGTATGGTGTTTGCAAGTTGTGGCAAGTTGAAATCATCTAAAGGCTTACCAAAAGATGGTCAGTTGCATGGAGTTGCACCAGGAGGAAAATATACGCTTCCGAAGCCTCCCGGCATGGTATACATTCCCCAGGGAACGTTCCATATGGGGGCCAGTGACGAGGATATCAATTACGCGTTTACCGCCCGTAATAAACAAATTACCATCAATGGTTTTTGGATGGACGAGACGGAGATCACCAATAATGAATACCGCCAGTTTGTAAACTGGGTTCGTGATTCTATAGCCGGCGATAAGCTGGGTTATAAATCTAAAGACGGCAACAGCCTCGACTGGAAGAAAATCCAAACCATTAAGTGGAATGATCCCAAAACCGTTGAGCAGTTAGATGCCATGATCGTTTCTCCGGATAACCGCATATTTGGCAAAAAGGAAATTGACGCGGGAAAGCTGGTGTATCATTCAGAAACATTCGACTATAAAGAAGCTTCCCGGAAGGAAAACGCCACACAGGCACGCTCTAAGTTCATTGTTAAAAAAGATATTCCTATTTACCCCGATACGCTGGTTTGGATAAGAGATTTTTCTTACTCTTATAATGAGCCGATGTCGAAAAGATATTTTTCTCACCCCGCTTTTGGTAATTATCCTGTTGTAGGGGTAACCTGGAAGCAGGCAGTTGCTTTTACCGAGTGGAGAACGAAATATCTGAACAGTTTTCTGGAGTCCCAGAAAAGAACCCAGGAGTCGGATTTCCGTTTGCCTACAGAAGCAGAATGGGAATACGCCGCACGTGGCGGGCGTTCACAGGCGCCCTTTCCCTGGGGTGGCTATTACCTGAGAAATAAAAAAGGCTGTTTGCTGGCTAACTTTAAGCCCGGACGTGGCAATTATGCTGAAGACGGGGGTTTATACCCTGTTCGCGCAGACGCTTACTGGCCTAATGACTTTGGATTATACAATATGGCAGGAAATGTGGCAGAATGGACCTCTTCTATTTTTTACGAAGGCGCTTACAACTTTCAGCACGACATGAACCCTGATATTCGCTGGAATGCAAAAGACAGTGATCCTCCCCGCATGAAACGGAAAGTTTTGCGTGGTGGTAGCTGGAAAGATGTTGGCTATTTTCTTCAGGTGAGTACCCGCACATACGAATACCAGGATACAGCAAAATCCTATATAGGTTTCCGTTGTGTAATTGATCTTCCGCCATCTGGCAAACGCAGATAAAAAGGGCGGCTACCAACCAATTGCTTAGCTTAAAACAACTGTACAATATCCGAACTATTTATGCTTGTGCAGCGTTATATAGATTTATATGGCCCGCATAGCATGATCATTACCTTTTGAAATCTAAAAAAGAAAAACCCTTTAAAAAACAAAAAACTCTCTTTTTTATGGCAGGCACAAACAGATCCACCGAAAGACTCGTTAACGTTTTAGTGTGTGTTGGCGCAGCAGTAGTAATTTTTGGCGCATGGGCCAAAATTCTTCACAAACCCTTTGCCGATGTGATGCTTACCGTTGGGCTTTTAACAGAAGCGGCAATATTTTTAGCCTACGCATTTTTACCGCCTCCCGGTGGTGAAATGAAAGAAATTGCGGAAGCTTTTAAAGGCGGAGCTGTTAGCGGAGGAAATCCTGCACTGGCATCTATGGATAAGATGTTGCAGGATGCGGCTATTAACCCTGCCAACCTGCAACGCTTAGGCGATAACTTCAGCAAGTTTGGATTAACGGTTGAAAAAATGTCTGATATAGCCGATATTACCGCGGTTACCGGCGAATATACCGCTAAAACAAAAGCTGCAAGCCAGGCTTTAGACACGGTTAAGGATGCTTACCTTGGCGCTGCCAATACGGCAAAAACCTTTAGCGAAGCCTCTGAATCTACCAGGCAGTTCCACGACCAGGTACAAACGCTTACTAAAAATTTATCTTCTTTAAATACCATTTACGAATTGGAATTGCAGGATACCAATAACCATTTAAAAGCAATGAACGGCTTTTACAGCAACCTGGTACAGGCTTCGCAAACCATGCAGGGTAGTGTGGAAGACGCTAAAAAGACACAGGAACAAATTGGCTTACTGGCTAAAAACTTAGGAAGTCTGAATAATGTGTATGGCAATATGCTGTCTGCAATGCAGGGCAGATAATTTTGAACGGATGGGTTGAATATTCAATCCATTTCTTATTAACCCTAGATTCGTATACATTAAATCCTGAAAAATCATGTCACTACCTAAAGAGCCACGGCAGAAGATGATCAACATGATGTATTTGGTGCTTACAGCAATGCTGGCGCTGAATGTATCTGCCGAAATCATTAATGCCTTTAAAACGATTGACAGCAGCCTGGTAAAATCCAACAGCACGCTGTCTTCAGCCACATCAGAAATATATGATGCATTTGCAGCCAGCCTGGAAGAGCCAAAGACCCGTGAAAAAGCGGCTATCTGGAAGCCCAAGGCAGACCAGGTTAAAGCATTGTCCCAGAAGCTGTCTGACTATATTGATAATTTAAAAGACGATTTAAAAAGAGGAAGCGGGTATGATCCTGAAAAGGGTGATACCGCCTTTAAAATTGATAATCTTGATGCGGCTACCCGTATCATGGGCACCGAAGGAAAAGGAGAAGAGCTCCGTTTGGCACTGGAACAATATAAAAACGATATTCTTTCTATTGATCCCGAAATTGCAAAAGAGTTCGATCATAGCCTGCCTATTAATACGGAAAAGCCGGTTTCTCAGGCGGGTAATACCAACCAGGACTGGACGGCCGCATATTTTCATATGACGCCTACGATTGCAGCGCTTACCATTCTCAGTAAATTTCAAAATGATGTTAAAAATACTGAGAATAAAGTGGCTTCTTTCTGTTTCAAGAAAATTGGTGATGTAAAAGTTATTTTCGACAAGTTTGAGCCGATGATCGGGGCTAATGCTACTTACCTGATGCCGGGAGAGCAATTAGAGATCAAAGCCGGGTTAGGCGCCTTTAATGCCAGCGTTATGCCTAAAGTGTTTATTAACGGTAATGCCGTTACCGTGGGTGCTAACGGCGTGGCAGATGTAAAAATGCCGGCCGGCGGTTCGGGCCCTCACAAAATGAATATTGATGTTAAATATCCCGATCCGGCTACCGGTGAAGAAAAAACAATTAGCAAGGTTTTTGAGTATACCGTTGGTCAGCCTTCGGGTGTAGCTGTAATGGCCGATAAAATGAATGTATTGTATGTTGGGGTAGATAACCCCTTAACCATTACTGCCGGTGCAGGCAGCGAAAAGGTAAATGCTTCTATCAACAACGGAAGCGTTTCAAGAGCCGGCGGAAGCAAATACATTGCCAAGCCCAAAGAACCCGGAACGGCAGATGTAAATGTAATGGTGGATGGCAAATCGGTAGGCAAAGTAGCTTTCCGCGTAAAATATCTTCCCCCTGCTACAGGTATGGTAGGTACTTTTGAAGGCGGGCAGGTATCTACCGCGCAGTTTAAAGCAATGGGCGGTGTAAGAGCAGTACTGCAAAACTCTGAATTTGAGGCTTTGTATGAAGTAGTTAGCTATACGATCGCCGATTTAAGCAGCGCCGATTACAACCCGGTTTCCAATAACGGTGCACGCTGGGGCGGAAGCGCGGCTACAGTGGTAAACAACCTGAAGCCGGGAAGAGGCGTTTATATTGATAATATTAAAGCGAGAGGGCCGGACGGGAGAACAATTACATTAAAGCCATTGTCGTTTATATTGAGGTAGTATGCCTGTTGATATAATGTTTTATCATTTGTTTTAGTTATTAACACTTTCGACCATGAAATGGAAATTTGCGAAATACGCTTTGCTGGCAGTGGCTTTTGGAATGGTGGTTAATGCCGCTGATGCGCAAACCACGCGGAATAAAACCACGCGGAAGCCAACCGCGCCTGCTAAAAAAACAACAGCCAAGAAAACACAGGCTAATGTTGCCGATGCTAATCTTGGTGTGGCGGAGAAGGATACTATGATCGTTAAAGCGCCGCCAAAGCAGGATCCTTTAAAAATGGATACCATAAGGAAATCACTGCGCAACGACAATGCGATAGAGATGAACCTTGTAAAAGACCGTACGCCGCTGGCGTATGAGAACATTCGCGAAGACGATGCCATTTACAGGGAAAAAGTGTGGAGGGAAATTGATATCCGCGAAAAGATAAACCTTCCCTTCCGGTATAAGGCAGACGATGATAATGGTAACCAGCGTTTCATTGCCATTTTACTCAATACCATTAAAAGTGGTGAGGTTACGGCTTTCGACGCATCTATAGATGACCGCTTTACTACACCCATGACGTTGGACCAGATTGGCTCAAAGCTGGCAGGTTCCTGCGACACCATAATGGTGCCGGATACGGAAAAAGACCCCACTTTAGCAAAGGGAATAATGAAAGAATCTGTGGTATGCGAAGAGTTTAACATGGATGATATTACCAAATTCAGGATCAAAGAAGAATGGGTGTTTGATAAAGAGTCTTCCCGGATGTACGTGAGAATACTGGGTATTGCCCCGGTAAAAACCTACTTCGACAAAGTTACCGGGCAGGAAATAGGCTCAGCTCCTATATTTTGGGTATACTACCCCGATATGCGGCCTGCACTTGCCAAATTTGAGGTATACAATGGTAAAAACTACGGAGCACGCATGAGCTGGGAAGAGCTGTTTGAAAGCCGTTTCTTCGGAAGTTATATTGTTAAGTCTACGCTTGATAACCCCTATGATCAATATTTGAAGCTATATGTAAAAGACGATGTGCTTCGTTTGCTGGAGGGAGAAAATATTAAAACCACCATTTTTAATTACGAACAGGACCTTTGGGAGTATTAACTCATAAAGCAAATATTTTAAAAAAGGATTGCCGGCCGGCAATCCTTTTTGCTTTTGATCTTTTCAGTGCTATTACGCAAAGCGGGCGGTTATGTAAAAAATGAGCAAACCAGACCTGGTAAAAATACCCATATTTGGGTATTGCAGTATGAATCTGCTATAGTATCTTTACCCCGGTTTTTCATAGGATATTGGATTTTAAAAACGGGGCTGGATATCTATCCTGGCCCCTTTTTATTTTAACCGGCAATAGCTACTCCCTCTTTTTTCTGAAATAGTTGCTGATAAGCTGCGCTTTAGCTTTGCCAATAAGCGGTATCAGGCTTTCAGAAGAAGCCTGTTCTGTATTTTTAACCGATCTGAATCTTTTCAGCAGCAGGTCGGCTGTAGCCCTGCCAATGCCGGGGATCATTTCCAGTTCATTTTTAAAAGTGCCCTGGCTCCGCTTTTTACGGTGAAAGGTAATGCCAAACCGGTGCACCTCATCCCTGATCTGCCTCAGCAGCTTTAAGCTGTCGCTTCCCCAGTCTAACTTTACCGACTGCCTGTCGCCGCTGAAGAATACTTCTTCCTC
Source organism: uncultured Terrimonas sp. (assembly GCA_964450515.1). Lineage (GTDB taxonomy): Bacteria > Bacteroidota > Bacteroidia > Chitinophagales > Chitinophagaceae > Agriterribacter. The sequence continues at coordinate 16,646 of CAYVEI010000020.1, forward strand.
ATTTTTAGCCAGTCCTATCACCGTCATTTTTCCATTCAGGCTCAGCTCGTTAATGGCTTCAAGCGCGGCGCTCAACTGTCCCTTTCCCCCATCTATGATCACTAACTGGGGAAGTGGCTCCCCTTCCGCAACGAGTCTTTTATACCGCCTGTGCACCGCCTCTTTCATGGTAGCAAAATCATTGATCCCTTCAACTGTTTTTACATTAAAATGGCGGTAATCTTTCTTGCTGGGTATGCCCATTTTAAAGCAAACCATTGCCGAAACCGGGAAGCTTCCCTGGAAATTGGAGTTATCAAAACATTCAATATGTTCCGGTAAACCAGGCAAAAGCAGATCCTTTTGTACCTGGTAAAGTATGGCCTTCTTCTCCGCATCTGTTTTTCCTTCCAGTTGAAGCATCTTTCTTTTCTTTAGCTCTTCCCGGAAATAATTGACGTTTTTTTGCGAGAGATCTGACAATTTCTTCTTGTCTCCCGCCTTTGGCACAGTAACGGTAATGCCTTCCCCGGGATAGTGTACCGGGAAGGGGATAATGATTTCCGGGGCATTACTGTTAAAGGTGTTTCTTAGTTCGGTTATAGCAAATTCGAGCACATCCGCTGCCGTTTCATCTAACTTTTTTTCGAGGGTAATGGTTTTGGTTTGTACAATCGTGCCGTTTTCCACCATCAGGTAGTTTACGTAAGCAATTTTCCCTTCTTCCAGAATAGAAAACACATCCATAGTACCCAGCTTATTGTTCACTATGGTTGATTTTGACTGGTATTGCTGTAAATGCTCAATCTTTTTTTTTACCATTTCAGCTTTTTCAAATTCCATATTTTCCGAAAGCATCTTCATTTCTTCGCTGAACCGGTGGATCACCGGCAACAAATTGCCTTTCAGCAGGTTCTTTATCTGCAATAACCCTTCTTTGTAATCTTCTGCTGTTTGTAATCCTTCACATGGACCTTTGCAGTTACCCAAGTGGTATTCCAGGCAAACCTTGAATTTTTTCTTCTGTATATTTTGCGGGGTAAGGTTCAGCTTACAGTTGCGCAGGGGTATGTTTTGCCTTATAAAATCAAGCAGTTCCCTCACCTTTCCTACAGATGTAAAAGGTCCGAGGTATTCCGATCCGTCTTTGATCTTTCTGCGGGTAAGAAACACACGGGGGAAAGGTTCATTCTTAATAACAATGTAAGGAAAGCTCTTGTCGTCCTTAAGCTGGATATTATATTTTGGACGGAACTGCTTGATGAGGCTGTTTTCCAGCAAAAAAGCATCCTGCTCCGAATCTACAATCGTAAATTCTATTACCTGTATCCGTTGCACCAGCTCATGTGTTTTGTAACTGGCAAGATTTTTATTGAAATAGGAGCTGATCCTTTTTTTTAGATTCTTGGCTTTGCCTACATACAGCAATTCATGTTCTTCATTGTAGTATTTGTAAATGCCCGGCTGTGTGGGTATGGTATGCACAATTTGCTGAAAGGATGCTGTAGTCATAATAATTCAAATACAAAATTAGCTGAATTATCAATGACAGCAGTTTATGGCTAATCCCTGTCGTCCCAAACATAGCGTTCAAGGATGATGGCTTCCGGCTGATCTTTTTTTTGTACGATTGTGGTAACCTGGCAGTTGCGGTTGGCGGTCCACAGCATTTTTTGGGTTACCGTGCTATCCATGCCGGGGAAATACTTTTCTATATAAATGGTTTTTACCCCGGTATTTTCCTGCTTCAGTAAAATATCTGTTTTCCGGATAACGGCTTTTTCGTTGTTTGGAGCATAGGTGAGTGTTATTGTTCCCAGCGTGGCATCAATAAAGGAAGTTTCCTCATATTGGGGCTGTAGTTCGGGCGAGCCAATATTGGGTGTTATAAATGCTGCTGCAATAGCTTTAAAGGCTTTCTTTTCTATTATTGAAGTGTCTGTAATATGATTGATAGTGGTGTATTTTAAAACGGCCAGCGGCATGGAATCAATGTATATAAGCTGGCTGCGTATAAAACTACCGATAGGATAAAACGCTTTGGCAGTAGTATCTTCTTTTGTGCCGGATGATGCGGTGCTGTTATTCCTGCAGTTGCAGAGCACACAGGGTAATACGATAAGGAAGATGAAACATTGTTTTTTCATCTCCTAAAAGTAATAAAACAAATGATTGGATAAACCGGGCCGGAACAGGTTTCCTGAAGAAGCTGAATAACCCTGTAGCAGGTAACGGGTAAAAAGCACTTACCGTATGGTTTTTGTTACGCCGATCTTAAACCCAAAATCAACTAAGTATTCTTTAACCGGGTATTCATTTTTATAGCTCGACATTAGCTGGTACCTCAGTTGAGGACCTGCCTGCCATTTAAATGACCCCATATCATAAGATACATAGGTTTCCACACCGGCATTAATATTCCACTTCCGTATAAGCGAAGGATCCTGGCCATACCGTTTGAAATCGGTGGAAAGCAGGTAAACATTGTTGGCGAAATTATATACCGGCTGAGCACTGGCAGCGATATTCCATCTTAAGGTTGAATTGCCCAGCACACCCCATTCAAAGCCAACGGGTAAAGACACCTGGAAGTATTCATTGTTAAACCAGGATGATCCGCTGCCACTGAAGTTCTGCAAAGTAGAGATAACATTTATGGAATCTGTACCCAGGGGGTTGGAAACAACAGCAAGCGTGGTTTGTTCGGGTTTGGCAGCATAAGCCCGGAGCTGGTACCTGGAGTAATTTAATTGCAGACCTGCCCTTAATATAAAATTATCGGTTAGCTTGTAAATAACATTAGCCCCTGCTTCGGCGCCAACGGCAGGCTTATGCGTAACTAAGTTATTTACTGAAGTGCTTTTTTCAGTGGTGCTGTAGGGTACGCCCCTGAACACATCTGTAACCTCGGTAATGCCGCTGGTAAGTTTCCTGTAGCTTACGGTTGGGGAGAAAAACAGTTGCCATTCAAACTTTGATTTTTTGAACGCTTCGCCGCCCCATAGCACTTTATTAACTGTTTTGCCCTCTTCTTCCCCCGTTGTTTTATCAAACGCGGTTTTGGCAATATCCGCCGTGCTGATATGATCCGGTAACTTCGCGGAACCTGTTATTTCCAGGTCTTCGGTATCTGCATAGGTATTATCGTTACCGTTATTGTAGTCATTATCGTAAAGAGACGGATTTATTTCCTGTATCTTTTTTTCGGCAAAAGGATCGGGTATGAACACGGGTTGAAAAATAACCTTATCGGTATTGTTCACAACCGGCGGAGTGGCAGATACAAGCCCGGATTCATTTAAGGAAGTACCGGAAGCAGCAGGTGGCTGGGTTCCTTTAAACAGGTTGTTGTTAAAGGTAAGCGCCTTATTAACAGAAGCCAGGTTGTTGGTGTGATAATCAATTAGTACGGCAGTGCCAAGCAGTATCAACAATGTTAATGAAATGTACGGCCACTTTTTCCTGGGATGAACGGACCGCTGAATATTGTTCCATACTTTATCCGATGGGTACATCTTGTATTGATCAGTCTTCTCCTTCAGGAATTCGTCAAATTCATCTATATGAATATTTCTCTCCATAGTCAGTCCCTTGATATACCAATAACATGCTGGTAGTTTTGGTTTATATATATAATAATATCTTCTTTTTTCTTGTTACGGATTTGCAGCCACCAGCTCTAACTTTGAAGCATACTGCGGTAAAATATGTTTCTTTACGAGTATATCTTCCAGCATTGCTTTTGCCCTCGTATATTGTGAGCGGCTTGTGCTCTCTTCAATATCAAGCATCATGGCAATTTCACGGTGCGAATACCCTTCCACCGCGTAAAGGTTCAGTACGGTACGATACCCGATCGGCAGCATTCTGATACATTCCACCACCTGTTTCGCCTGCACGATAGAAGGAACACTTTCCTCACGGATATGCACACCTGAAGCATGTATCAGATCTACGCTTTCCGTAAATTTTCTGTTCTTTTTCAGATTGTTGATACAGGTATGAACAATGATCTTCCTGATCCAGCCTTCTAATGCGCCCCTGTTCTGAAATTGCGTTAACTGTCCAAAGATCTTAATAAAACCTTCCTGCAACATATCTTCCGCATCCTCACGGCTTTTAGCGTAACGATAACAAACAGACAGCATTTTAGGGCTATAGCGGTAGTATAGTTCCTGTTGTGCGTCTGCCTGGTTCCGTAAACAGCCTTTGAGCATTGCCTCTTCAGTCATGAAATCAATATTGATTTCACGTAAGTTAGACAATTTTCTGATACAATGTGCTGCCCGGGGAAGAAAAAATTTGATTTTTGATAACCTCACTCAGGGAGTAAGCAGGGGCTGTTCCATGAGCACATTGCCTGTCATTTGAGCCGGAACTTCCAGCCCCATCATTTGTAAAACAGAAGGAGCCAGGTCGCCCAGCTTACCGCTGTTGATCTTTCCCTTCCAGTTTTTATCAATAATAAAGAAGGGAACTAAGTTTAAGGTATGTGCCGTATTCGGCGTTCCGTCTTCATTAATAATATAATCAGCGTTGCCGTGATCGGCTGTAAGAAATATGGTATATCCGTGCTCCAGCCCTGCAGTTACTATTTTTTCCACACAGGCATCCACGGTTTCCACCGCTTTAATTACGGCTTCCCACACGCCGGTATGCCCTACCATATCGGCATTAGCAAAATTGAGGCAGATAAAGTTGGCTGTTTCATTTTGAATTTCCGGCAGCAGGGAGGCGGTAAGCTCGTATGCGCTCATCTCGGGCTTAAGGTCGTAAGTGGCCACTTTGGGCGAGGGGGCCATGATCCTTTTTTCTCCTTCAAAAGGTGTTTCCCGGCCGCCGCTGAAAAAGAAGGTTACGTGCGGGTATTTTTCCGTTTCCGCGATCCTGATCTGCTTCAGTCCGTTAGCGGCTATTATTTCTCCTAAAGTGTGAGTAAGGTTATCGTTCTGAAATATAACGTGCACATTTTTATAGGTTTTGTCGTATTCCGTCATGGTAGTATACTCCAGCGGAAGGGTATGCATATGATACTCCGGCATATCGGTTTGGGTAAGCGCTTCGGTGATCTCCCTGCACCGGTCGGTACGGAAATTGAAGCAAACTACGGCGTCTCCCGGCCTGATCTGTCCTTTCCCGGGAACCGGTTGCTTTTTTATAATGGGCTTTATAAATTCGTCTGTAACATTGGCTGCATAAGAAGCTTCTATACATTCAACAATATTATCGGTTTGCTCTCCCTTTTCGTTTACTAAGGCGTCGTAGGCTATTTTTACTCTTTCCCAGCGTTTGTCTCTGTCCATAGCATAATAGCGCCCTGTAACGGTGGCTATTTCGCCGGTAGTTTGAGCGAGATGCTGCTGCAGGTCTTTAATAAAGCCAAGCCCGCTTTTGGGGTCAGTGTCGCGGCCATCGGTAAAGGCGTGAATAAACACATCATCGAGCTTTTCTTCGCGGCAAATGCCGGTAATGGCTTTGAGGTGATTGAGGTGCGAATGCACCCCGCCGTCGCTTACCAGCCCCAACAGGTGCAGCGATTTCTTCTGTGTTTTAGCGTAGTGTATGGCATCTAATAAAATTTTATTATTCCTGAGTTCCCCTGTTCTGATGGCTACATTAATGCGTTGCAGTTCCTGGTACACAACCCTTCCCGCGCCTATATTTAAGTGACCTACCTCGCTGTTACCCATCTGTCCGTCGGGTAAGCCAACCGCTTCACCGCAGGTAACAAGGGTAGTATGAGGGTATTTGCTGTAAAGCGAACTAACAAAAGGCGTTTTGGCGTTTTGAATAGCGTCGCTGGATTTTACTTTACCCAGGCCCCAGCCATCCATAATGATCAGAATTACTTTTTTGCTTTTCATAGCGCAAAAGTAGGCTATTTGAAAATTCCGGGGGTGCTGTGCAGAGCTTTTTACACGAAATATGCAGTGCCTTATGATCCGGTAACGGGTAAGGGTTTCATGCGCCGCATCCATTATTATATTTTTTTTAACATTTGTAGCGTTTAAACATAATCTGGCACATTTTTGGGTACAACTAAGCAGAATTTTTTTGCCATGAAAAACTATATTATTAAGCTACTTTTATCTGTTTTAATGGCCGGGGGCTCCGCCTTCAATTATTCAGGTTCTACTTATGCCTATTCTATTGATGATGTAGCTACAGCAATCAATTCCGGCAACGTTAACCAGCTATCTAATTATTTTGACAAAATAGTAGACATCACCCTTCACGACAAAAGCAATACGTACAGCAGGAGTCAGGCCGAAATCATACTAAAAGATTTTTTCCATTCCTACGGGGTTAAAGCGTTCCGTATTGTACGCAAGGGATCTAACAGCGGTTCCGAGTTTTGCATTGGTAACCTCCAAACAAAATACGGGGTGTTCAGAACCACTATTTTTATGAAAACCCGCTCCCGGCAGCAAGTGCTCCAGGAGATACGATTTGAAGATAATTAATCTTACATAAACAGAGCAAAAAACGCTGCCTTAGGGTGGCGTTTTCTTTTTTAGTGACTTTTGTTATGGTTTAGTTGTTGGGGCATAATGTTGAGCCGGTACCGCTTCAATTATTTTACTTTTGATGCATCCTTTTTAAGTACTTTTTCAAAACTCAACGATTACCGCATGCCACAGGATTCATTACAGGTAAATATTAATGCCGCGGGCGTACAGCAAAACACCTATGATGCCATTGTTATTGGCTCCGGGATCAGTGGCGGCTGGGCAGCAAAAGAGTTGTGCGATCAGGGATTGAAGACATTGGTTTTAGAGCGGGGAAGGAATATTGAGCACATCAAAGATTATCCTACTGCTTTTAAAGACCCCTGGGAGTTCCGGCACCGGGGTGATGTAACAAAAGCATACCTTAAAGAAAATCCCCTCATCAGCAAAGCTGCCGGTTTCAGCGAAGAAACCGCTCATTTTTTTATAAAGGATAAAGATCATCCTTATGTGCAGGAAAAGCCGTTCGACTGGATACGGGGTTACCAGGTTGGAGGCAAATCTCTTACCTGGGGAAGGGCCTGCCAGCGCTGGAGCCGCTTTGAGTTTACGGCGCCCGAACGGTATGGCTATGGTTTAGGGTGGCCGGTTGGTTATGAAGATGTTGCGCCCTGGTACACGTATGTTGAGCAATTTGCGGGTGTTTGCGGAAACAAAGACGGCATAGAAGCCATGCCGGATGGCGAGTTCCTTCCTCCGTTTGATTTAAATTGCGTGGAGCGGCATATTCAGCAAAGAATAAAAAAAAGCTATAAAGACCGGTTTTTGGTGCAGGCCCGGTGGGCGCAGCTTACCCGGCCGCGGGAAGTGCATTTGCAGCAGGGCAGAGGCAAATGCCAGGCGCGCAATTTATGTATGCGCGGTTGCCCGTTCGGAGGATATTTCAGCTCGGTATCATCCACCTTACCCTGGGCGCAAAAAACGGGTAAGCTTACTATACAGCCCGATTCCGTAGTGCATTCCATCATCTATGATGCGCAAATGAAAAAGGCCAAAGGGGTACGCGTAATTAATGCCCATAGCATGCAGGCAACAGATTATTTTGCAAAAATCATTTTTGTAAATGCTTCCGCTTTAAACAGTAATCTCATTTTATTGAATTCTACTTCCACCCGGTTCCCTAACGGGCTGGGCAATGATAATGGCTTACTGGGAAAATATGTATGCTTTCATAACTACCGCGCTTCTGTAAATGGTGAAATAGAAGGATTTGAAGATCAGTATTATTACGGGCGCAATCCTACAGAACCGATACTGGCCAATTACAGGAACCTGCACCGGCAGGATACGGATTATGTAGGCGGATTTACCACATTTATGGGATCTTACCGTACAAGGGTTGACGAAAGCCTAACGAAAGAAACCATTGGCGCAGCATACAAAGCCGCGCTTACAGAACCCGGCGGATGGAAAGTGTATATGTATATGCAGGGTGAAACCATTCCCAAAGAAAAAAACCATGTGCGGTTAAGCACAAACCAGAAGGATCAGTGGGGTATACCCCTGCTTGTTACTTCGGTGGGGTATGATGATAATGATGAAAGCATGATAAAGGATTTTTTAACAGAGAGTACGGCCATGCTGGAGCAGGCGGGCGTAAAAAATATCCTGCAAAATGATACGAAACAGGCGCCTGGTTTGGATATTCATGAAATGGGCGGTTGCCGGATGGGTAATGACCCCAAAACATCTTTACTGAATAAATGGAACCAGTTGCATACCTGTAAAAACGTTTTTGTAACAGACGGCGCCTGCATGACAAGCACAGGTAATCAAAGTCCTTCCATTTTATATATGGCCTTAACTGCCAGGGCAGTGCATCATGCCGTTGGTGAACTGAAAAAAGGGAACCTGTAACAGCACACTATTGTTAAGTCAGGCAAATAATGTCTGTAAGTTATCGTGAAAGGCGAATGCCATTCGGACGGGAATAAAGGTGAAAAATTATCATATCTCACGTTTCTCTTCTCACGTTCCACGTTTGATACTGCAATAGTTAAGCATTATATATCCACCGGCTTCAGTTTTGGCAGAATAAGATGAATAATAAGCAGGGCAAAAATATAGGCGCTGCTGGCTATAATGAACATAGAAGCGTACCCGAACCAGTTGATCAGGTAACCGGTAATAAAGGCCAGGATAACGCCGCCAACGGCTCCCGCCATTCCCCCGATGCCGGTTACTGAAGCCACCACATTTTTGGGAAACAGGTTGCCGGCTATGGCGTACATATTGGCCGACCATCCCTGGTGCGCAGCGGTTGCCAGTGCTATCAATCCTATTATCAGGTACATACTATGGGTTTGCGCGGCCAATGCTATAGGAAGCACGCATAAAGCACAGATAAGCATAGTGGTTTTCCGGGCTTTATTTTCCGACCAGCCCCTGTGCATAAAACGACTGGCAAGCCAGCCAAAGAAAATACTTCCCACATCGGAAACAGAATAAATGATCAGGAAAGGAATACCCAGTGTGCTGATGCTAAACTCGTGGTCGCCCCCGGTATTGTCTACGAAATATTTGGGTAGCCAGGTAAGATAAAACCACCAGATAGGATCTGCCAGGAATTTACCGGTTATGAATACCCATGTTTGCCGGTAACCCAGGAGTTGTTTCCAGGGAATTTTTTTACTGGTAACAGGCTCATTATCACTGTTGATATAGCTGAGCTCCCTTGCCGAAAGCTTCTTGTTTTCTTCCGGCCTGGTATACGTATAATGCCACACGATGAGCAGGATAAAGCCCAGTACACCGGTTATAATAAAAGCAATCCGCCAGCCCCAGTGATGAATAATGAAGGGAACCGTAAGCGCTGTAATGATGATGCCCACGTTTGTTCCTGCATTGAACAGTCCAGAAGCATGCGACCGCTCTTTTTTGGGAAACCATTCCGCAACGGTTTTAATGGCCGCCGGGAAATTAGCGGCTTCGCCCAACCCTAAAACAAACCTTACGGCTCTTACGCCCATTACCGTGTGCACAAAACCAGTTAATAAACCTGCAATACTCCATATCATTATGCCGAGTGAATATCCTTTTTTGGTGCCTATCCTGTCAATAAGCCATCCCATGAGCAAAAACCCCAGGGCATAAGCTATTTTGAAGGCCGCATCAATCATGCTTACGATGATATTGTAATCTTCATTATTCTGCTGGGAGAATATGCTTCCTGCAGGCAGGCCAAGCATCTGGCGTTTAAATACATCGTCTGCAATTACGAACGACAGCACCTGCCTGTCAATATAATTTACGGTAGTAGCAAAAAACAATAGTGCCACAATGCGCCAGCGGTACCGGCCTGCGCCTTTAGGATTGGATGCATCATGTACAGTTTGTTCCAGGTTGGGTAATGGTTGTGTCATGTATATGGTTTTGCGATCGTTATACTATAAATTAAAATATTGCTTTGCGTTGTAATAAGAAATGTTTTGTACCATTTTCCCCAGCCATGCTATATCATGGGGCAGCAGCCCGTTCTCTACATCAATACCTATAAGGTTGCAAAGAATGCGGCGGAAATATTCGTGGCGCGGCCACGAAAGAAAGCTGCGTGAATCTGTTGTCATGCCTATAAACCGGCTTAACAAACCCATATTGCTCAGCACGTTCATTTGTTCTTCCATCCCGTCTTTCTGATCAAGGAACCACCAGCCCGACCCAAATTGTATTTTGCCCGGCGTTATGCCATCCTGGAAGTTACCGGTCATGGTGGCGTATATGGCGTTGTGAGCAGGATTATTATTATAGATAATGGTTTTAGCCAGCTTGTTTTCTTTATCTAACCGGTTAAAAAAGGCCGACATGGGTTGAGCGATGCTCCAGTCGCCTATGGAATCCACACCTGCATCTGCTCCCAGGCGTTGCAATAGCCTGGTGTTGTTATTGCGCAAAGCGCCGATATGAAACTGTTGCGTCCATTGTTTTTCCGCATTCCACTGGCATATAAAATGGAGGGTGGCCGATTTGAAACGGTGCACTTCATCTGTTCCGGGTGTTTTGCCACTTCTTATCCTGCTAAAACTTTCCTCTAATTGCGCAAGGGTAAAATCATCTGCATACATGGTTTCCAGTCCATGATCCGAAATGCGGCAGCCGGCATCATGAAAAAAGTTGTGACGTTTTTTTAATGCATCCAGCAACTGCCGGTAACTGCCGATCGTAATGTTTGCAGAAATACCTAATCTGTCAATATAGCTATTGTATGTTACCGGATCTTCCACGGCCATGGCTTTATCCGGACGAAACGCAGGCAGCACTTTAACCTTAAGCCCGCTTTGCTTTATTTGGAGGTGGTAGCGCAGGTCGTCGCAGGGGTCATCCGTGGTGCAAAGGGCCTCCACGGAAAAATAGTTAAGCAGCGCATGAACCGGCAACGTTGCCAGTTTTTCATTACATTGGTTATATATTTGCTCCGCAGAAGATTCATTTAATAATGCGGTGATGCCGAAAGGATTACGCAGTTCAAGATGCGTCCAGTGATACAGCGGGTTGCGCATGGTGTAAGGCACTGTGGCTGCCCATACTTTAAACTTAGTGTAATCATCGGCGTTGCCGGTAATGTTATTTTCATCAACGCCGTTGCTGCGCATGGCGCGCCACTTATAGTGGTCGCCCTTCAACCATATTTCGGTAATGTTTTTAAACTGTTTGTTGGCTGCTATTTCATCAGGCGGTAAATGATTGTGGTAATCAATAATGGGCATTGCCGCGGCATACTCATGGTAGAGTTGCTGTGCCGTAGCACTTTGCAGCAAAAAATCTTCGTTTAGAAAAGGCTTCATAATGGCTTATTAAAACAGGTGTGAAAAAGGAGGATAGGGTATCTTCAATGATTAGCCCCCGATCTGTGGTTTTCCCTTTTCAATATATTGAATGATCTTTTTGATGTGATCCGTTACCAGCGCATATTCACCCTTAGACAGCCATTCTGCCGGGAAAAGCTGCGATCCGATACCCACAGCGGTAACACCGCCTTTAAACCAGTTGCCAATATCTTCTGCGGTGGGTTCAACACCACCTGTGGCCATAAACCGCATGGCAGGAAAAACGGCTTTTACCGCTTTAATAAAAGCCGGGCCACCCAATTGCCTGGCCGGAAATATTTTCACGGTATCTATTCCCCAGTATTCTGCCAGCCCTATTTCTGAAGCTGTGGCGCAGCCCGGTATCCATAATTTTTTATGCGCTGCGGCAACCTGCTGTATTTCTTCAAGTATCAATGGAGAGATCAGGAAGTCGGCGCCCGCACGTATAAACTGACCGGCCTGCTGCGCGTTTTTTATAGTACCGATACCCAGCACCATTCCCGGCAACTGCTCGCTGCAATATTTGCGCAACTCAATAAAGATATCAAATGAATTGGCATTGCGGTTGGTGAATTCAAATAAGCGAACGCCTGCATCGTAAGAAGCTTTGAGCACATTACGGCATATGCTGATATCGGTGTGCGTAAACAAGGGAACAAATCCCGTTTGTTGTACCAATGCTGCTATTTGCTGTGGATTCATAATTATTTAATTTGGGTGGCGAAAGGCATAGGGTTAGGGTATAGGATATAGGGTGTAAGGCATAAGGTATAGGGTACAATGGACAAACAATAAACTTTAAACTACAAACTACTTATCTGATAATTCTTCCACTTCCGCTTTGCTGTATCACCGTATCAATTTCCTGTTTCGTGGCTATATTAAAATCGCCGGTAATGGTATGTTTAATTACACCACAGGCGGTAGCAAATTCGATGGCTTCGTTTAAGCTGCTTTTTGTTTTAAGTGCATGAATAAGCCCGGCCATAAAAGCATCCCCGGCCCCAATACGTTCAGCAATGTGCTGCATATGGTAAGCTTGCGAAGTATATATTTTCCCTTCATTCCATAAGTAGCCGGTATATTGGTTCGAGCTGGCGCTTTCCTGTCTGCGCATGGTCATGGCAATGTGTTTTACATTGGGTAAAGCCTTTTTTAAAAGCGCAAAAGTGCTTTCAACCAGATGAGCGGCATCGGGTTCAATGCCAAAGTACAATTTGGCAGTATCTACATCCGCCAGCAGCACATCGCAATACTGTAGCAGTTCGGGCATTACCTGGCTGCAATGTTTGCCATATTTCCAAAGAGTGCTGCGATAGTTAAAGTCTGCTGAAATGATCAGCTTTTTTTGTTGTGCAGCCTGCAAAGCTTCCCTGCAGGTATCGGCAAGCTGCTGATTCAGCGCGGGAGTAATGCCGCTCCAGTGAAACCAGCCGGCCGTTTCAAATATCGCGTTCCAGTTAAGTTGCCCGGGTTTGAGGTAACTGAAAGCAGAATGCTCCCGGTCGTAAATGATCCTTCCCGGCCTGGCTCCCTGTCCGCTTTCATAATAATAAATCCCTGTACGGCCATCTGCGGTATGGGTAATATGGGTTTGAACGCCATATTTATATAGCTGTGAAAGCCCGGCTCTGGCCAGTTCATTATCCGGCAAAGCCGTAATATATAGCGGGGAACTCCCCAAAATAGCTAAGGAAACCGCGATATTGGCTTCGGAACCCGCCCAGTGCATCTCAAGCGTATGAGATTGAACTAATTTTTGCTGCTGCGGTGGAGTAAGTCGGAGTAAGTATTCACCAAATAAAGCGATCTTTTTGTTCATAACGGCATCTGTGAGCCGAAAATAAGGCAAATCGGCGAAAAAAGGCGCTGAAGATTTGCCGGATAATAAAAAAAGCCTCCTTTAAGGAGGCCTTTTTGCAGTTGGTTTTGGGGCTATTATTGATTATACTTAATAAAAGGAACAACCAATGAAGATTGCCCGTGTATGTTCTTAATATAATATAACCCCGGCGATAAGTTCAAAATGTCCACACTAACAATTGTAAGGTTTCTGGCATTTATCCATTTTACAACTGAACCGCCTATATTGACAACTGCTAATGTGGAAATGCTGCTTGAGGCAGGTATTTTTATAAATATTTTTTCCCTGGCGGGGTTAGGATATACCATAAAAGTGGGTGAAGCGGGCAAAATAACAGCTATTATTCGTGAGTAAGAAGCGCTCCCATCGGTATTAATGATCTTCAAACGGTAGTAATTATTGCCGTGGAAAGGCGTTTGATCAGTCAGTTGATAACTAAACGGATAACTGTTTACCGCGGTAATGAGTGAAGAAATGGGTTCAAACCGTATTCCGTCGGCGCTTTTTTCAACCATATATCCTTTTGAATGGGTTTCACCCGGCGTTGTCCATTGCAGTACTATGCTATTCCTGTTGGGGTATGCTTTCCATTCCGTTAACAGTATGGGCAGCGGATTGTTGGGGTAAGCGGTTGAGCCGGCAAGGGTAAAGCTGCCGAATTCGCTTATTACGCCGCTGGTTACGGAACCATTCGATCCGGGTGTTCCTTTAAATTCATTGGTATACATATCTGCCCATTGGGCGCCGGTATACCGGGCTACCCGCAGCGCGTTCATGTCGGTTACGCCGCCGCTATTGGGATCGTAAAAGGTAAGTTCAATATTTGCGCTGCCCGTTCCCGTAATATTCCAGTATTCAATATGGCTAACATGATGAATGCCTGCGCCCATGCCTGCGCCCATGTTAAGATAAGGATCGCTTCTCTTATATTCTGCGGTAAAATCGCCCGTGGCATTCTGCAGCAGTACCGGTCTCAGCTTGCCATCTGAACCAACGGGGAAAGCAAAGCCGGCATTGCTTAATCCCTGTTTTTGAACCGGGCCTTCCACATAGGCATTGTCGCAACCCATATTGGTGTATGACAAATGGGTATAATCGTTCATACAGGTTTGAAGGCTGGCCGCAGGGCTAAGGGTTAAAAGGGCGGATGCTGATGTTTGTATAATTCCGTTCTGCATATTCAATACACCGGTTACCGTTACGTTACGGACTAATTGGGTAGCAATATTATTGATGGTAAGGTTTTTAATGGCAATGGCGCCTGTGCCTCCACCTGAGCCAATGGTTTGACTGGTACCCAGCAATTGTACCGCACCGGGCATATTATCGCTTCCAATATCAATATAGGCAGTGCCTTCACATATAATATTGCCATAAATATTAAAGTTGCCGGTATGAGAGCCGTTTGTATTGGGCTTAAATGAGAAAAACCCGGAGAGGACCCTTAAATCATTGCGGATAATGCAGTCTCTTGCAGACCCGATTCCGCTGAAATTCAGGTTTCCATCAATGTATAAATGACCAAAAGTTCTGCCTGCAAGCGATGAGCCCACGCCATTTCTCTGGTATTTGTAAATGCTGGCTGTATTAAAAATGATAACCGCGTTTGGCGCAGCGGCTCCAAAAGGATTGCCTCCGGCTTTATTAATATATTGTGCTCCGCCTTCAAACACCACCGAATTCAAACTCGTTGTTCCAAAAGCGTTGCCGTCAAACCCGGTGTTAGCAGTAAAGATTGCCCCGTTTTTAAATAAGAGTGATGCGACAGAACCCGCTGTTAACCGGTGGGCTCCGTCGTAAAAATCTATGCTGCCCCATACTTGCCCTGAATAATCCGCTGCCATATTCAATGCAACCGCATTATTTCCGGTTACACTTAATGCAGCGCCGGCTTCCACTGCAAAATGTGGAGCGGCTACCGTTGAATGGCCAATGGTAATAATGCTTGCAACTGTGGTACTAAGATTTACTACGGCATTATTATGCAGCCGTAGTTTGCCAATACTTTCCGTTGCGGGCATATCCGTAACGGTGGCATTCGCAGAAAATTCAAGCACATCATTTACTGCGGGAGTACTTCGTGCCGGCGTCCAGTTGAGCGGTTCGGTCCAGGAGCCGGAAGCTGTGTTCCAGGTGTAAGTTTGCTGTGCAAACAATAGCAATGGTGCTGCAAAGATGCAGGTGAGCAGGTGTTTTTTCATTTGTATTCCTTTTTTACGTGATAGATTAGCTACGCACAGGAATTGAATTTTAAGATTAGCGTTAGAAAGTTAATAATTTTTTTACTTACATATTCAATAATTTTAGGCTTGTTAATGCACAATTGTATTTTTGAGCCCGCCTGAATGGATCAGCCGGGTGGCGTTTCTATCATCCAGTATAAACTATTTCATGTTCGCTATTTGTAAAAAGGAGCTCCGGCAGTTTTTTAGCAGTTTAACCGGGTACCTGGCCATTATTATTTTTTTGCTGCTCAGCAGTCTTTTTCTTTTCGTGTTTCCCGATACTAACCTGTTTGATTACGGCTATGCCACGCTGGATACTTTTTTTGAGCTGGCCCCCTGGATATTGCTGCTGCTTATTCCGGCAATTACTATGCGCAGCTTTGCCGATGAATTTAAAGGGGGCACTTATGAAATTCTGGTAACCCGTCCGCTCAGCCAATGGCAGATCATCGGGGGGAAATACCTGGCAAGTCTTATTATTGTTGTCATAGCCCTGCTTCCAACGTTCATGTATGTGTTTACGATCAAAAGTCTTTCCACCGGCGGTATAGACAGCGGGGGGATAGCGGGCGCCTATATCGGGCTGTTTTTTCTGTCGGCCGCTTTCACTGCTATTGGTATTTGCTGCAGCAGCTTTACTAATAATGCCGTGGTGGCTTTTTTATCGAGCGCCTTCGCCTGCTTTATTTTATACAGTGGATTTACGGCTGTCAGCGGTATTCCATCGCTGCAGGGCGGCTGGGATTATTTTATAGCAATGATCGGTATTGATTTTCATTACCGCAGTCTTAGCCGTGGTGCTGTAGACAGCCGGGACATGATCTATTTCCTGAGCCTTATTGTATTGTTTTTGTTTATTACCCGAAAAAAATTAATGAACCGGTAACCTTATCATGAAACGCCAGCGTAAGCTTTTTTACATAGGATAATCTGTAAAGGCGTTCCATCCGGCAAAGAAATCAGCCGCTGAAAGCGGCAAACAAAAAATATACGGATGAAAAAACTGTTGCGATCTCCCTATAGCTTCATATTTGTTATTGCCGTATTGA
>CAYVEI010000020.1:33176-40511 GCA_964450515.1 uncultured Terrimonas sp.
ATGAAAAAACTGTTGCGATCTCCCTATAGCTTCATATTTGTTATTGCCGTATTGATGCTGATCAACTGGCTGGCATCGCAATGGCATGCCCGGCTTGATCTTACCGCAGAGAAACGCTACACGATCTCTTCCTCAACCCGGCAATTACTGGAGTCATTGGATGAGCCGGTAACCGTTACGGTGCTTTTAGACGGCGATCTTCCCGCAGGATTTAAAAAGCTTTCCGGGAGCACCCGCGACATGCTGGAGGAGTTCAGGGAGATCAGCGGCAGTAATATCCAGTTCTTTTTCCGGCAGCCGGGGCAGGGAATGGATGATACCCTGAAGGCAGAGCTGATAGATTCCCTGCACAGCATGGGCATTAACCCCACTAACGTAAGGGCAAGAACGAAGGAAGGGGAAGGAGAGGAGCAGCGATTGGTATACCCCGGTGTTATTTTTGAATATAAAGACAGGGTATCCGCTGTTGACCTGCTGCAGGGACAAAGTTCCGTTGATGGCATCAATTCATTAAACAATGCGGAAGCCTTATTGGAATACAAGCTGGCCGGCGCTATTGATAAAATAAGGCGCGATAAGGTTCCCGTGGTAGCTTATCTTACCGGTAACGGCCAACCGCAGGGCTATGAAGTATATGATTTGATAGAGAAAACAATAAAGCCCAACTATGGATTCAGTATTTTGCCAATTGATAGTGTGCCGGTTATACCTGATGTGTTTGATGCCCTGCTGATCGTAAAGCCCCTTACAGGATTTAATGAGGAACAAAAGCTGAAAATTGACCAGTATATTATGCGGGGCGGCAAGGTAGTATGGATGATAGATAAGCTGTATGCCAGCTTAGACAGTTTGCAGCGCAGCCAGGGTAGTTTTATAGCGTTTGAAATAGGGCTGAACCTTGATGACCTGCTGTTTAAATACGGTGTGCGTATTAATGCCGACCTGGTGCAGGACCTCAACTGTACGCAAATTCCCCTGGCCGTAGGATCAATGGGCAACCGGCCGCAGTTGCAGTTGATGCCCTGGGTATATTTCCCTTTATTATCATCGCCCAACGATAATCCCATTTCAAAAAACTTAGATTATGTGCTGTCGCAGTTCCCGCAATCCATTGACACCATAAAAGCGGAAGGTATTGATAAAACCATATTGCTGGCTTCTTCCGTTAATACCAGGATATTAAGCACGCCGGCAATGGTGGAGCTGAACAGTGTAAAAAACGAAGAAGATATGAAAGCCTTTACCACCGTTCATGTGCCTGTGGCGGTATTGCTTGAAGGTAAATTCAGTTCCCTGTTTACGAACCGCATTACTTCGGCTGCAAAAGACAGCCTGGGCGATCTTTACCACAGTCCTTTCCGTCCGGATGCCGGGAGCAGTAATAAGATGATCGTGATATCGGATGGCGATATGGTAACCAATTTTGTTTCACAGGAAAAAGGACCCTTGCAAATGGGGGAAAACCCGTTTACCCATTACCAGTATGCCAACAAAGAATTTTTTCTCAATTGTATGGAATACTTGGTGGGCAACCCGGGGATCCTCGAAACCAGGGGTAAGGATTATACCCTCCGGCTGTTGGATAAAAAGCAGGTGGATGAAAGCCGATCCTCTTGGCAAGCGCTTAATATTATATTACCTGTTGTGCTGGTGATATTGTTTGCGTTGATATACGCTGCGGTTAATAAAAGGAGGTATGCGGGAGGGTAATCAATCCATCGTATTGTATTGTGGAAAAGAAAAGCTTTTGCGGATGTTTGTAAAATAGATAAGGTAGAATAAGAATGTAGAATTTTAAAAATTTACTTAAATGGAAATAAAAAGCCGAATAAGGTTGTTTTTTAATCCTTATTTTACACTATAGATAAAACAGGGTTAAAAGAATACAACGGTATTCAGATTCAATATGTGCCCGCTGCTGCTTATGCTTATAATGTTGGAAAAAATACATTTGAAAGTCAAAAATAATTGAAATGAAAATTTAGCCTGTGTTGCCTTTACCCCGGCAGGCAGGTTTGGCAAGCCCTATACACTTTCATTTCAATGTTCACTAATCTCACATCTTTCTACTTCCCGTTTTCCGTAACGGCCTTATATATCGCATCCTGTATATTGGTCCTGGTGTTCAGCCGGTACAGCTTTACGTTGGTTCCGCCTTCGGGGTTTACCCGGTTGCTCAGGAAAATAAAGGTGAGGTTATACTTCGGGTCTACCCACACGCAGGTGCCTGTGTAGCCGGTATGTCCGAATGTTAACGGTGAGGCATACCTGCAGGGATAGGGATTTTCACTGGTCGCGTTATCTTTTTCGGGTTTGTCGAAGCCCAGGGCACGCCTGCTTATCTTACTGCTGTAGGCTGTAAATAATTTGATGGTTTCCGGCGAAAAGAAATAGTATCCGTTGAACTTTCCCCCGTTCAGCAGCATCTGCATCATCACTGCCAGATCGTAGGCGTCGCTGAACAGGCCCGCATGCCCTGCCACTCCGCCAAACATGGCGGCGCCCGGATCGTGCACCGTGCCGCGCAGCAGTTGCCTGCGGAATATTTGTTCGTGCTCGGTAGGTGGAATGCGCTGCTCAGGAAATCGTTGCAATGGTAAAAAACCGGTAGTGGTTAATCCTAATTTGCGGTAAAAGGTTTTGTATACATATTCATTCAATGGCATGCCGCTGATCGCTTCCACTATCTTTCCAAGAAAAATAAAATCATTGTCGCTGTAAATATATTTATTGCGCGGGCCAACAGGGCTCTCTAATATTCTTTTGTATATGGTATCTTCCCAGCTATTGCGCATATACATGGTATCGGCAACTTTTATATGGTATTGCGGCGTTTGTGCGGCATTGTAAAATCCGGCAAGTGGAATACCCGTAGCCGTATCAATGGTTTCGCGGTAAAAGGGGATGAAGGCTTTTAACCCCGCCTGGTGCAGCAGGATATCATCAATTTTCAGGTTTTGCTTATTGGTTCCTTTTACCCAGGGCAGGTAATCGCCCAGGGTTTTATTCAGGTCCAGCTTTCCCTGGTCGTATAGCTTCATTACCGATAAGGTGGTAGCGCATATTTTAGTTACGGATGCCAGGTCGTATATGCTTTCTAAGTTTACCCTTTCCGTGCTATCGTAAGTATAATAGCCATAGGCCTTATGAAAAACGATCTTTCCATCTTTTACAGCCATTATCGCCATGCCGGGGGCGGCGTGTTGCTGGATGGCTTCGGTTGCTAAGGAATCTATTATTTTGAATTTTGCCGCGTTTATATCTGCGCCGGTTGCATAACTAACCGGGGCTGTAATGGTGCTGATCCCGGTTCCGGAAGGAAAAGCATCGCAAACCGTTACGGGCAATTTTCCTTTTGTAACAATGGCGCCTTTTAACACATCCGCGGCTGCCTGGTGCGTAATGGCGTCATCTTCGTAACAGGCTATCATGTTCCTGGCATTGCAGAAATTTTTAATAGCGTAAGGATTGCCGAAAACGAAGCTGATTGTTTTTTTAAGGGGCTGAAGGTGCTGCAATAATTGTATAGCCGGTGTGCTGATACCAAAATTACCGGCAGGAAAACGGTTGTAATGATGAATACCTATAACTATTGCATCGTACCGGGTTTCAAGCGATGCCGCCAGCGTTGCAATACGGGAAGCGTCTTCTTTATAATTAAAATAAAATACATCGGCGTTATAATTGCCCCGCATGAGCCGGGCAAAAGCATTGTCTTTATTAATGCCAAGTCCGAGATAAGCTACTTTAGGCTCTTTTCCTGTTTTTGTTATATCCCGCAATGGCAAAAGCGGAATAACAGGGTCATCAAGGCGCAGCGCGGTAATAGCGTTTTCTGCAATGGATTTTGTTATATCAGGCGTTTGGGCATTCAGGTCACGTACAAGATTATGCGTGTTTACCGGTTGCCAGCGGCTTAGACCGTGGCGGTATTTTGCCTGCAATACTTTTTTCACGCGTTCATCAACCTGTTCCCAGCTCAGCTTTTTCTTTTTGATCGCTTTTTTTATTTCTTCTATACCGGCCGCAATATCGCCCGGCAGGCATAGCATATCATTGCCGGCAATCAGTGATTCGGCCGAAGCTTCCCCATCGGGAAAGAATTTTTTCACGCCCTGCATTTCCAGCGCATCGGTAAATGTAAGTCCGTTATAACCCAGCTCTTCCCTAAGCAGCTTGGTTACATTGTTATACGAGAGGGAGGTGGCACGGTTAGCCGTGTTATCAATTGCCGGTATAAAAAGATGGGCGATCATTACGCTTCCCACACCTGCTTTAAACATTTCACGGAAGGGGTATAATTCAAGCGAGTCTAACTGCTCACGGGTTTTATTGATTACGGGAAGATCATAGTGAGAATCTACCGCCACATCTCCATGACCCGGGAAATGCTTGGCGCAGGCCATTACGCCCACGTCCTGCATGCCTTTCATATACATTACGCCATGCCTGGCTACCTGGTATTTATTTTCTCCGAATGAGCGGTCGTTAATAACGGGGTTGTCGGGATTGTTATTAATATCCACTACAGGGGCATAATTTACCTGTATACCCACCCGTACGCATTGTTCGCCTACCCACCGGCCATATTTGTAAATCAGTTGCGGATCCTGCACGGCGCCCATCATCATTTGCCGGGGTAAACCTGCTACACTATCCATGCGCATGCCAAGTCCGTTCTCCGCGTCAATACAAATCAATAAAGGTGTTTTTGCTATTGCCTGGAACCGGTTAATGTATTCAGCCTGTGTAACGGGGCCACCCTGGAAAAGACAAATACCGCCTATGTTATATTTGTTAATGGCTTCGGATACCGCCTCATCATAAAACGTAACCTTACGGTCGCTGCCAATAGAAGAAAGCCGCACCACCATCAGTTGTCCCAGCTTTTCATTATCACTTAAACCGGCGAACACGCTATCTACCCAGGCCTGCTCATCAAGCTGGCTTATGTGCTGCGCGGCGGAGGATAAGCTTATACAACAAACAGTAATTGCCGTGAGTATCTTCTTCATGATCAAAAAATTGTTCAGTAATATATACTTCAGGCGAATTTATTATCATTGAGGCGTTCATGCAAATCAAATTCCCCTCACCCTATTTCCCTGCCCGTCCGATCAGGCGGGACTTTCTTATCATTGCGGGTTTTCAATAGGGGTTCCCTAACTAATAAGGTAATGACTCGAAACGTCATTACGAGATCCTAAACCGATCTGAATGATGCGTAATGGTTTTTTAGGGTTGAAGTAATCACCAATGGCGGCGGCAGACTGTATTATTGATGGTTTATGGTTGCTTCGAACTTAGAATTTCCGACTTCGGATTTTATCCTGTTACTCCGCTCCGCTTCGGGCGGCTTGCTTCGGCGTGGATAGTTGTACTAACTTCCTGTATCCGTTTACGCCTCGCAAAGACGGGCCTTTTACCGTATTTTTGTAGTTAAATTAAAAGGTTTTGTCAGACAGCATCCAGTTATTACCCGATAATATTGCCAACCAGATAGCGGCGGGCGAAGTGATACAGCGCCCGTCGAGCGCGGTAAAGGAACTGTTGGAAAATGCCGTAGATGCCGGCGCAACGGAAATACAACTGATCGTTGCCGATGCAGGGAAATCGCTGGTACAGGTTATAGATAACGGCAGCGGCATGAGCGAAACAGATGCCCGTATGAGCTTTGAGCGCCATGCCACGTCTAAGATCAATAATATTGATGACCTGTTCCGGATCCGCACCATGGGTTTCAGAGGAGAAGCGCTGGCCTCCATTGCTGCCGTGGCGCAGGTGGAGCTCAAAAGCCGCCGTGCGGAAGATGAAACGGGCACTTATATTGAGATAGAAAACAGCCTGGTAAAAAAGCAGGAGCCGGTTGCTTTTCCGGTGGGGACGAGCATTGCCATGAAAAATGTTTTTTTTAATGTGCCCGCCCGCAGGAATTTCCTGAAAAGCAATGCCGTTGAAATGCGGCATATTGTTGATGAGTTTACCCGGGTAGCCATGGCATTTCCCGAAATATCGTTTTCGCTTACTGCTAACGGTCAGGAGATATACCATCTTGAAAGCGGATCTCTTAAACAACGGATCGTTCATTTGCTTGGGAGCAATTATACCGCCAGGCTGGTAAATGTGCAGGAAATCACCGATTACCTGAATGTATATGGCTTTGCCGGAAAACCCGACATCGCAAAAAAAACAAGGGGTGACCAGTACTTTTTTGTGAATAACCGTTTTATCAGGAGCGCCTACCTGAATCATGCAGTAATGAGCGCCTACCAGCAAATGATACCTGCTGATAGTTTCCCGATGTATGTGCTATTTATTGACCTGGATCCCGCGCAGATAGATATTAACGTGCATCCTACCAAGCAGGAGATCAAGTTTGAAGATGAAAAAATTATTTATGCTTTTGTGCAGGCTGCTGTAAAACACGCACTGGCGCAATTCAGTATTATGCCCACCCTTAATTTTGATCTTGATCCGGATATTCAGCAGTTAGATGCGGTAGCCCGTCCATTTACGGAAGAAAAGAAAGAGCATGCCGCAGCTTCTGCGCTGTACAATACATTCACACAAAAAAACCAGGCACACCTGATAGAAAGTAAAAGCGGGTTAAAACACTGGAAAGATTTTTTTCCTGAAGCCGGTAAAGCAGCAGCAACCGGGCAGGATGCCGTTGCCGTTAAGTTTGAATATGAACAGGCTGGAGCTATTGCGCATGCTGCCGGTACAGGGCAACCGTTACAATTGCTGGAGAACACAGACCTGCTGCAAATACACGCCACCTATATCGTGGCTTCTACCAACCAGGGCTTTATATTGATCCATCAGCAGGCAGCACATGAAAGAATCTTGTATGAGCGGTATGTTACCGCTGCCAAAGGGAAACCCATTGCAACACAGCGCAGCTTATTTCCGTTAACCGTACCACTTACCACGGCCGATGCCGTATTGCTCCAGGATCTTTTGCCCGATCTGCACGTACTGGGGTATGAAATAGAACTTTTCGGGAAAGATACTTTCGTGGTACAGGGCACACCTGCCGATATTGAGCAGGGAAATGAAAAAGTAGCGATTGAGCAAATGCTGGAGCAATTCAAGCATTTTAACAGCGACGTAAAATTTTCCAAACGGGAGAAGCTCATACGCAGCATTGCATGGCAACATGCGGTAAAGCCCGGCCGTTACCTTGCACAAAAGGAGATGAAGGCATTGGCGGAGGAATTGTTTGCCTGCGATCAGCCCAATATTACCGCTTCCGGAAACCCCACCTATATTGCGTTTAAGAACGATTATTTAGAGCGGATGTTTGGGAGATAGTTTGAAAATGTGAAAATGTGA
>CAYVEI010000021.1:0-39032 GCA_964450515.1 uncultured Terrimonas sp.
TCGCCCGAACTATCGTATTTATTCCTCGATTCATAATAGCCGAAGCTTGCATTAATAATATCCACCTTCCGGTTTTTGGCGTAAGCAAAGCCGCAAAGTATACTGTACAGGTCACCTGTTCCATCGGCGCCAAAAATTTTTACGGGCAACACAGCCACATTGTTTTGCTGATACCTTTCCACTTCATCGGTTATCAATTTTGTTACGGTACTGCCATGCCTGCCGGGATTATCATCTATCCAGTTGCTATTGCCGGCGGTAAAGTTCCATCCGGCGCCTGCCCCGGGTATGCAGGCGCTGTCGGCAGCCTTATACAAAAAGGAAGGATTAACAAAAGCCGTATCCAGCCCCGTATCAAAAACAGCCACTTTTACAGCGAGGCCGGAGAATGATGCAGCAGGCGGGTGTGTTGCTTCCCTCACTATATTGAGCCCGTCGGGAAATCTTACCGGTATATTGGTGCTGAAATAAAGCGGGCCGCTCTCACCGGTTACTTTGGGTTTGCCCTTACTGCTGCTCCCGCCATTGGCTACTTCGCCCTGCATGTATAATTCCACGCCTTTTCCTTCTAATAAAAAAAGCGAAGAATCGCAACTGCCGCAAACAAACCGCACTTTCAATTCATTTTTTTCCTTTTTTACAATATTGTCCTGCAGCCATTTATTAAAGTCCTGCCTTGCGGCGCCCGGCTTTAACCACACGATCAGTTGCTTATAAGGATCGGGCTTTTCGCCTTCATAAGGAGATTTTACCTGGTAAGTTGTCCAGTCCTGTGGCGTTCCGGAACCACAATTACATCCCGGAATAATAACCATCAGCAGCAAAACCATAAGCCCTGTGTAATTGATGGCCCGGGTTGTTTTAAAAGCAGCGTTCAGCATATAAATGAAATTAAGATGGGGGAAATATAAATGAATAGTATTGGCGTACCGCTAACCACAAATCCCAAGCTACGGGTGTTTCTGCTTTCAGGTTGTAGTTGTAACAGGGAGAAGGGATCATAAAGTGATTTACTGCTACTTCTTTAACCAGCGCGCTGCTTCTTTACTGCCATCCAGTTTTTCATCCGTTACCTGCTGCAACAACCTTTCCGCCTCTTCTTTATCGCCCTGCTGGTTGCGCTGCAATAAAGTTACCGCTTTAAGGAACACTCCGGGGTTGCTGAACAATTCTTTTTTTGCAGCCAGTTCATCAAAGCATGCCAGCGCCCTGTTGTAGGCTCCTGTAGCGAGATAGGCTATTCCGGCATATTTTATAGCATCGCTGTTATCGGGATACGCCTTATATACAGCTTCAAATAGTTGTATGGCCTGTGGGTAGTCCTTATTGTTATAGGCCGCTATACCCTGCTGCAGACTGTCTTTGGCGCCATCCATGGTAATACTGAGGTGCAACAGGTCTTCTTTCACATAACGACCGGCCAACTGCGGAAGGTCGGTTCTGCTTTGAAAAAATAAAAAATAACCGGCTATCGCAAAAACAAGCACGGCAGCGGCAGACATCGCCACCCTGTACCACTGTTTGCGGCTATTCATCCGGATCACCGGCGCTTCATATCTGAAATAAGCTGCATTCAACTTTTGCAGGGTACTGCTCAGTGCCGCCTCATGGCTGCTATATTTTTCAGCATTATACATTTCGGCATCAATTGTTCTGTATATCTGCAACAGTTCCTGCAATTCCGTATTGCTTTCTATACCGGCTTCAAAACGTAATTTTTCTTCGGAAGACATATTGCCGGAGAGGTAGCTTTCAATTTGTTCCGTAATAAAATACTTGTTGTCATTCATGTGTTACCATTTCAATGAATTAAAGGCAGGGGATTGTTTTACCAGGGTAATGAGCCTTGCCATACATTCCGATTTCTTTTTCCTGGCATAGGCATACGTTACATTCAGTTGCCTTGCCACCTCGTCCATTGCTATGCCACTCCAGCTCAGGCGGAGTATTTTCTTACAGCTATCGCCCATTTCAGCAAGCTTTTCCGTAAGCAAATTATTTCGTTCCTGCTGCAATACACATTCCTCCGCCAGCTTAAAATTGTCTTCTCCTATATGGTTAAATCCTTCCGTATCGGTAATTGTTACCTTCTGTGTTTTTCTTTTATTTAATGTATTGAGCCATTTGTTTTTACAAATGAGGTATAAAAAGGCCTCCAAAGGACAGGTGAGCGTAAAACCGCCTGCCCTGGCTTTATTGTATATAGAGAGCAGGGCATCCTGGAAAATATCGGCAGCATCGGTTTCGGTGCCATTATTGCGGATGATCATCCATTTGATCTTTTCCGAAAATCGCTGGTAAAGCTCTTCCAGTACCACCGCATCGTTTTCCAATAAGGCATTGATATACTTCTGGTCGGGATGTTGCATGGATAATTGTAATGAATTAAGGCATAAAAAAATTGCTCAGGGGGGTATCAAATTTCTAAAGGGCGGATATATATTCGGATGAAATTATGAAACAATATTTCAAAATAGATAAACATGCAATTTTTTTCTTTCCTTTTTAATGAATTTGATATGCGGTTTACCCGCTTTATTTTAAAAATCAGGAATGGCAGGCCGCGGTTTTCGTATGCCCAAAATAGCTAAAAACAATATAGGGGATAAACAGGGGTTCTCATGTACACATTCCGTACTCATATAGTGAATCGGGTGCACTATCATTAGCTCCGGAATGATTAAAAGCCGCTTAAAACAAATGTTTTAGCGGCTTTTTAATGCTATTAAAAACCATGTTTGGAATCAATTATAAACCATTCTTTATCTATGAACTATTTGATGGTAAGTTCAAATAAGCTTTCATCTTCCACAAAGCCTTCCAGGTCATCGCCCACCACGCATTCGCTCACACCTGCAGGGGTGCCCGTAAAAATAAAGTCGCCTATATTAAGCGAAAAATAATTGGAAATATTAGATACCAGGCTATCAAAGTTAAAGATCATCTGGCCGGAGTTACCCTGTTGTATCAGCTCCTTGTTTTTGTATAAGCAAAAATTGATATCATCCTTTTTCATTTCGGGAGTAATATCCATCCATTTGCCTATAATGGCCGAGTTGTCCCAGGATTTAGCCCTTTCCCATGGCAATCCTTTAGCTTTCAGCTCATCCTGGATGTCGCGGGCGGTAAAATCAATGCCAATAGATACGCCGTTATAATATTTAGCGGCATGCTTTTCCTGGATATATTTTCCATTTTTACATACCCTTAGCACCAGTTCTGCCTCGGCATGCAATTCATTGGTAAATTCAGGATAATAAAATGGAGCATGCGCCTGCAGCAGCGCACTTTTGGGCTTCATAAAAATAACAGGCTCTTCCGGTATTTCATTACCCATCTCGCTTGCATGTTCAGCATAGTTACGGCCAATACAGAATATCTTCATATTTCAATAGAGTTCAATAAGGTTTACAATAAACATTAAACGATATGAACATTGTGTTTTTAAGTAGATTAAGGGTTAATTCAAGGAAGATGGATTGGGGAAGAATGAAAAATAGCAAGATGCTAATTTAAGGCAAACAAATTGAAACTTATGCACTTGACAACATTTTTTAGCTAATGTCATTAAAGCAACGCTTTATGCCTCTCCGAATACCAGGTTATTTACCACACTCATTGTTCGATCGAATCCCATAACAGCAACATTTTCAATTACTTCAACGCATTTTTCGATCTTTTCCCTCACAATTGCCTGTTCTTCCGGGAACCACTTGCCCAGCACATAATCTACCTGCATACCTTTTGGAAAATGATTACCTATTCCAAACCTCAATTTGGGATATTTATCCGTGCCTAAGATGTGCTGAATATCAAAAAGCCCGTTATGCCCGGCATGGCTGCCGCCGGTTCTCAACCGCAGCTTATTTAAGGGAAGCGCCAGGTCGTCTACAATGGTAAGGGTATGATCGAGCGCTATCTTTTCCTTATCCATCCAGTAGCGAAAGGCTTTTCCGCTTAAATTCATGTAGGTTGAGGGCTTTATGCAGATAAAGATTTTTCCTTTCCATTTTATTTCGGCTACTTCGGCAAGGCGATCCTGCCTGAATACACCGGCATGTTTTTGTACAAATGCGTCTGCCACATCGAAACCGATATTATGGCGGGTATGCCTGTACTCCGTTCCGGGGTTGCCTAAGCCTGCTATTAAAAATTTAGACATAAGAAACAAACAGGTGTAACAAAAAACCCAATCCACAAAAGGATTGGGCATATAAAAGAAAACGATCCTTTTTATTTTTTTGCAGCGGCTGCCGGCGCTTTCGCTGCAGGTGCTTTGGCGGCTGCCCCACCAGCGGCGGGTGCAGCAGATTCTTCCTGCTTCAACTGACGGGTCATTACCACAGATGCAATAGGAATACGGGGTGAATTCAATACTTCATAATGGTCGGCTTTCACATCTTCCACCCGCACGTTTTCGTTGATCTCAAGATTGGTTAAATCTACTTCTATATTTTCCTGCAGGTATTGAGGCAGGGTTTTAATCTTTAGGGTTTTCATTTTGGTTACCAGCCTTCCCCCGGCTTTTACGCCCGCGGCTACTCCTGTAAATTTCAGCGGAATGTTGGCAATAACCTTTTTAGATTCCGAAAGTTCTAAAAAATCGGCATGATTCAGCTTGTCGGTTACGGTATCTAACTGTATATCTTTTAAAATACACCGGTACACCTCTCCGTTAACACTAATGTTCGCTAACTGAAATTCCGAGGTATACACTAACGATTTAAAAGCCAGGGCAGGGGCCTGAAAATTTATTTCTTTGCTGCCGCCGTAAATTACACCAGGCACCAAACCCTGAGAGCGGAGTTGCCGGGTGGCTTTCTTTCCGGTTCCGGTCCTCAGTTGTCCTTCGATTGTAACTGTTTTCATTTTTTATTTGAGTTTAATATTTACTATTTATTTCTAAGCTGGCTATGGATAAAAAGACTTGTTATGCTCTGGTTTTCATACGCATTGCGAATGGCTTTTGCAAACAAACCCGCAACGCTCAATATCTTTATCTTTTCCGCATGCTCTCTTAAAGGCAGCGTATCGCAAACCACCATCTCCTTCAACACACTATTGTCAATATTAACATAAGCATTACCACTCAATACCGGGTGCGTACACAAAGCCCGGATGCTGGTGGCTCCCTTATCAATAAGCAAACCCGCCGCTTTGGCAAGGGTACCGCCCGTATCGCATATATCATCAATAAGCACTACATTCCTGTTGGTTACATCGCCTA
This sequence comes from uncultured Terrimonas sp., assembly GCA_964450515.1. Classification (GTDB taxonomy): domain Bacteria; phylum Bacteroidota; class Bacteroidia; order Chitinophagales; family Chitinophagaceae; genus Agriterribacter. Next base: position 5,228 of record CAYVEI010000021.1, read on the forward strand.
TTACCACCATGCTTGATATTTCATTGGCCCGCTTACGATGCTTGTCGCAGATCACCATTTCGGCATTAAAGTAACTGGCTATTTCACGTATCCTGTTAGCGCTTCCCACGTCGGGGGCGGCAAAGGTAAGGTTTTCCAGATTAAGTTTTTCAATGTAAGGGATGAAAATAGCGGAGCTGTCCAAATGATCTACAGGGATATCAAAATAACCCTGTATCTGGGGTGCATGCAAATCCATGGTAATCACCCTGTCGGCTCCGGCGGCGGTTAACAGGTTGGCTACCAGTTTACTCCCGATAGCCACGCGGGGCTTATCCTTCCTGTCTTGCCGGGCATAGCCGTAATAGGGCAAAACCGCTATAATTTTATCGGCAGAAGCCCTGCGGGCAGCATCTATCATCAGCAACAATTCCATGATATTGTCTGAAGGAGAAAAAGTACTCTGGATCAGGAACACATAGTCGCCCCTGATACTTTCTAAAAAGGTAGGCTGAATTTCCCCGTCGCTGAAACGCTGGATGCTTATTTTTCCTAAGGGCTGTCCAAACTCCTTTGCAATTTTTTCTGCAAGATAGCGGGATCCGGTACCTGAAAATAATTTCGCCTTCGGTTGCATAAATAAGTGGATATGAGGCGAAGATAAAAAGAAGGAGGAAACTAACGGGCGTGTATTTTAAAAAAACAGGATTCCTTCCTTTATTTAATTTTTCAGAGATACGGTAACCTGCGGATGAACGGAAGCAACAGGCGTTGTTTTAACCTCGGTAGCGGCAGCTTTTTTACTGCTCTTAAAAGCCTGGTATATGGAAGAGCATACAAATACCGAAAAAACGAGTACAACAAAATACATGCCTATGCAAAACAAAAGAGGTTGCAGGGAGCCAATAACAAGCTGGCGGTTCGAAAGTTTCATAAGGGTAGATTTTAACGATTTTTAAAGGAATTTGGATATCTTACAGGATGGAATAACGGCTGAAAAACACAAAAATTATGTTGCCTGCACAAAAAACATCCATCAAACACTGGTCGGAAGACGACCGGCCACGGGAAAAGTTGCGTAATAAAGGACCCGAAAACTTAAGTAACTCCGAACTGATAGCCATACTGTTACACCATGGAACCCGTCAAAAATCTGCTGTTGAACTGGCCAAAGAGATCCTGCAAATGGGCAGCAATAACCTGAGCCAACTGGGCAGGCTTTCCATAAAAGAATTGATGAAGATCAAAGGAATTGGCGAGGCAAAATCCATCACTATTGCAGCAGCCTTAGAGCTGGGCAGGCGCAGGCAGGCCAGCACCATATTAGACAAACCGGTAATTACAGATAGCGGCAGCATTGCCAGGTACCTGCATGCCATGCTCAAAGACCAGGATAAAGAAGTATTTATGGTACTGTTCTTAAACCAGGCCAACAAAATCAATCACATGGAGATCATCAGCCGCGGAGGTATAACCGGTACGGTAGCTGATCCGAGGGTAATTTTAAAAAGGGCGCTGGAAGAAGACGCGGTAAGCATCGTGCTTTGCCATAACCATCCCTCCGGCAGCCTTAAACCCAGCCGCGCCGATGAGGCGCTTACACAAAAAATAAAGGAAGCCGCCCGGTATTTCGATATTAAGGTAGCCGATCACGTTATTGTGAGTGAAGCGGGATTTTTTAGCTTCGCCGATGAGGGATTGCTGTAAGGGGCGGGTCAGCTTTCTTTCAGCACACAGTGTCATTCCCCCGTAACCCTAACTTCCAAACTATAAAATTCCAAACCACAAACTTTCAACACTATTCCCCGGTGCGACTTACGTTTTCGGCTTTGCATAAAAATCTGATCTTTATATTACCTCTTTGCATATAACCCACTTAATATGAAACAGCCTACCCGTTATTTTACCTGCCTTGTATTTGTATGCATTGCAACAGGTGCCGCAGTATCCGCCCAGCATGCTGATACGGGTATAAAAGCACATGGCGCCTCTCCTATATTTAAAAAATTACAAGCGGTTTCATCAAACAGTCAATGGAAACAAATTTCGGCAACGCCACTTCGTTTTACCACCTATCATACCCAGGGGCTCACCAAAGTAAACGGCTTCTTCTACATGACAGCCGTAAAAGTAAACCGCTGGCCAAAGCCTTATGGTAAAATAATGAACGGATACGACCGCGATAACGGCGATGGTATGGGTTATTTGTTCAGGTTTGACAGTGATGGAAAACTGACAGACAGCATTCAGATAGGCGAAGGCGTTATTTATCACCCCGGGGGAATTGATTACGATGGGAGGCATATATGGGTTCCTGTATGCGAATACCGTCCCAATGGTAAATCCATCATTTACCGGATTGATCCGGACAATATGCAAAAAACAAAAATGGCTTCATGTAATGACGCACTTGGCGCAGTGGCTTATAACAGGGATAACCATACGCTTACAGGCATGAACTGGGGGAGCAGAATGTTTTATGAATGGAAGGTTGCTATGGTTAATGACAACAGCGTGCTGCAGCCTGCTTCGAAACAGGGCATTAAAAACCCGCATTATTATATAGATTACCAGGACTGCAATTATATTGGCGATGGACTTATGCTTTGCGGCGGTTTAAAAACATACAAACACCCCAATGATGGCACGGCTTTTAAACTGGGTGGGATAGAAGTGATTGATATGCGTAATTATTCATCCGTGTTTCAGTTGCCGGTAAATGAATGGGCTAAACCGGGTACGGTTATGACAAATAACCCCTGCTTTACAGAAATCGTAAGCGGAAAGGTACGGTTCTATTTTGTGCCGGAAGATGATCATTCCACTTTATATACTTATGAGTTGGAGGAGTGAGCGGTGAGAAGTGAATAGTGAAATAAAGGTGAGAAGGGAGAAGAGATGTTCACATTTATCGTCTGTCGTTTCACGTTTCACGAAAAGAGAGAAAGGAGAAGTAATAAGTGGCCACTTGAGTAGTAAAAAAAGGAGTACCCGGAAACCTCCCAAACGCTAAACGCTCAAACTACAAACTCCCACTCCTGTTTATCCTATTTTACATTACCTTTCAAAAAATAAATAGTATGAACCGGTTTCTTACATTGGCTTTATTCATATTTGCGCTTACCCCAGCCAGTTATACTCAAAACAAGCCTATGGAAATATCTTTATACCCCGGAAATAAAGTGCCTGGTAATTTACCCGGACCCAATGAAGAAAAATCGGAATCCGGCGGCGGCATCCTTCGCGTTAGCAAAATAAAGATCCCTACACTAACAGCTTATTTGCCCCCGGCAGATAAAGCTAACGGAACGGCGGTGATCATTTGTCCCGGCGGTGGCTACAGCATAGTGGCCATTGATCATGAGGGTTTTAAAGTAGCCGAAAAATTCAACGAAATGGGCATAGCAGCATTTGTATTAAAATACCGCATACCCGATGAAAAAAATCAAACAGACCCTTCCATCGCTCCCCTGCAGGATGCGCAGCAGGCCATACTAACGGTAAGAACTAACGCTAAAAAATGGAACATTCACCCGGAAAGGATCGGCATCATGGGTTTTTCGGCCGGAGGGCATCTGGCTTCTACCGCAGGAACGCATTTTGAACGTTCGCTGGTTGACAACCCGGATCGTATAAGTGTTCGCCCGGATTTTATGATCCTTATTTACCCCGTTATCAGCGCCGATATTGCCATTACACACAGCGGGTCATTTAAAAACCTGCTGGGCAGCAATGCATCAGCCCAACAACTCATTTTATATTCCAATGAAAAACAGGTTACGGCTAAAACGCCCCCTGCTTTTTTAGTACATGCGTCGGATGATGGCGGTGTAAGCCCCAACAACAGCATTGCTTTTTACCAGGCGCTCATAAAAAATAAAATAGCAGCCGAGCTGCATATTTACCAAAATGGCGGTCACGGGTTTGGCATGCATAACACCACAACAAAAGATGAATGGATGAACAGGTGTAAAAACTGGTTAAACGGGAACGGCTGGCTAAAAGCTCAGTAAAAAAGCGGTTCCTTCACCTTCGGTACTTTGTACCTGCACATTGCCTTTGTGCAGCATCATAATTTGCTTGCACAGGCTCAGTCCTATGCCGCTGCCGCTTTTTTTGGTGCTGAAAAATGGAATGAATATTTTATCCAGAATATCAGCCGGAATACCGCTGCCATTATCCGCTATTTTTACCGTTAATTTTTGATTAACTGTTTTATAGGCCGACAAAACAATATGCGGCTGTGCCTGATCCTTCACCGCCTCCATAGCGTTTACCAGCAAATTGATCATTACCTGCTCCATGAGGTTTACATCGGCTTCAATTTCCAGCTCCGGGTCTTTCAGTATCACATCCATATCAATATTTTTTTGCTGCAGGCTGGGTTGCATTAACCGCAGCAGGTTTTCAAAGAGGTCGCGCACATATATTCTGGTAAGATGGAGTGTAGTGATCTTGTTCAGGTTGCGGTAGGTTTCCGCAAATTTCAACAGGCCTTCGCTCCTTCTTTTAATAGTAATAATACCCAGCTCCAGGTCTTCTACCGTGCCTTCCTCGTCTTCAATATGCTTGGAGGCAAGCTGCAGCCGGTTTTTGAGTGTATCGGCCAAGGAAGAAATAGGCGCCACGGAATTCATGATCTCATGCGTCATTACGCTCAGCAGCTTTTGCCAGGCCTTGGCCTCATTTTCATCCAATGCCTCATCTACATTCTGAAAGGCGATGAGCTTATATATCCTGCCGTCTGTTTGAAAAGCGGTTGCCGACAGTAATACTTTTATCATGTTCCTGTCTTTTGTTAGCTGCACCACTTTGCCTTCACCCGGCCGCAATGCAATAATTTCCTGGTACAGCAATCCGTCTCTTTTCTCTAATGAATGAATGGTTTTGAGGTAAGGGATACCCAGCATTTTTTTGAGCGATTCATTCATCCATCCGGTTTCGCCCGACTGATGATCGTAAGAAAGGATGCCGGTATCTACCAGCTCCAGTATTTTTTGCAGGTACTGGTATTGCGTTTCCCGCTCTTTACTGATCACTTTAAACGTGGTATTGATATCATTGAATCCCCTGCGGAGGGGTTGCAGCTCAAGCGGCGCGTGCTTCACATCAAAATGCCGGGAAAAATCGCGGTAATGTACCGACTCTACAAACTGCGATACCTCATCGTGCGCTTTTTTATGAAACCGGTAAAAATCATACAGCTCATATATTACAACAGGAATGAGGATAGCAAGGTATACGTAGCTGCCCCTGCCTTTCATTACCAGAAAAGCTGTAACGCATAATGTAATGAACAACAGCGCCACTCTTACCAATATCCGCCATTCGTATTTTTTAAACATGGTTACAGCTTTTAGCCATTAGCCATCAGCTATGGGCTGTCAGATAAAAATTACTAACGATAGGCTTTGGTACTCACCTCTCACCTCTCACCTTTCACCTCTCACCTCTTCTAAATATCATACTTGCTCAGCCGCCGGTACAGCGCCGTTCGGGTTAAGCCCAGTTCCTTTGCCGCTTTGGTAATATTGCCATTGTGCTTTTCAATAACCCTAAGGATCGCGTTTTTTTCTATGGTGCTCAGGTTCAGCTCACCTGCTTCTTCGGCAACGGCAGCGCCAGATTCTATAGGCGAAAAGATAAGGCCGGCGGCTGCCAGGCTTTCCCCGTCCGACATAATTACGGCACGCTCTATGGTATATTGCAGCTCCCGCACATTGCCCGGATAATGATACTGCCTTAGCTTTTCAACAGCCGATGCATGCAACACTAAGGAAGGCTTTAAATATTTGGATGCATATACCTGCACAAAGTGCCTGGCCAGCAATATAATATCATCCTGCCGCTTACGCAACGGCGGAACCGTTATTTCAACTGTATTAATACGGTATACCAGGTCTTTGCGGAACCGGTTTTCATTTGCCAGCTCACTGAGCGGCAAATTGGTGGCGCAAATAAGCCGGATATCTACAGGAACAGGCTGGTTAGTTCCCAGGCGTGTTACCTGCCGGTTTTGCAAAACCGATAATAGTTTAGCCTGCTGGTGAAGCGATATATTACCAATTTCATCTAAAAATAAAGTGCCGCCGTTGGCCGACTCAAAACGGCCGGGGCGGTCTTCTCTTGCATCGGTAAAAGCGCCTTTTTTATGCCCAAATAATTCACTCTCAAATAAAGATTCCGTTAAAGCGCCAACATCTACTTTTATATAAGCCTGGTTTGCGCGTAACGATTGCTGATGGATGGCTTTTGCTATCAAGTCCTTGCCTGTTCCGTTTTCGCCCAATATCAAAATATTGGCATCGGTGGGGGCAATTTTACTGATCTTATAAAAAATATCCTGCATTACTTCCGAATTGCCTATTAATTCGGAGCCTGTAACAGCGCCCGGAAGCTGCGCTGAATTTTTTAACTGAGTACCTCCTTTTTGCTTCAGTGTTTCTTTTATGGTAGCGATCAGCCTTTCGTTGTGCCAGGGCTTTACCATAAAATCGGCGGCGCCTTCTTTTAAGGAGCGCACCGCAAGGTCAATATCGCCATAAGCGGTGATCATAATTACCGCTGCATCGGAACCCAATTCTTTTATTTTACGCAACCAGAATAATCCTTCATTGCCGGTATTGATAGAACTGTTAAAGTTCATATCCAGCATGATCAGATCGAAGTTTTGCTTTGTTAAGAGCCAGCGCAGGTTCTCCGGATTTTTTTCAGTAACCACCGATGCGGCTTCTGTTTTTAACAAGAGCCGAACAGCCGTAAGCACATCCTGATCATCGTCTATAACCAGTATAGCAGCATTTTTTAAATTCATTGTTCCTTTTTTAGCCCCTGGAGCTTTGCAATACTAAAGTAAAGGAAAAGGAGGTTAAAACATTAATATGGGAAGGGAGATTCTATAAGGATGAACGGCAGGGATGGAGAAAAAAGCCCGAAGCCGGAATTTCGAAATCCGAAGCTGTAAACTCGAAATTCGAAAGGGAATCCGGCTAAGCGCAAAGTGAGAGTTTAAAAAAGGAGTATTCATCGCATCGTTAGTAGCTCATACCCTATACCTTATGCCACCTGACAGACTGACGGCTGCTACCTGAAACCTAAGACCTCTATCTCCTCACCAGTACTCACTGATCTTCTTTCTTAAAAAAGCTACGCTTCTTTCTAACTGGGCCATGCCATCTACACCATCTTCAATACTTATCCAGCTATCAAAGCCCACGCTTTTCAGCTCGGTAAAAATGGCATCGTAATCATTCAGGCCTTTGCCTATTTCACCATGACTGAGCCTTTTGGCATAGCCGGCTGCACCGCCTTCCTCTTTTCTAAGGTCTTCAATCGTACCTTCTTTCAGGTAACGGTCGCTGGCATGCATGGTTACCACCCGGTTAGATACGCGCTTCAGCAGCTCAATGGGATCTTCACCGGCAAGGTAGGTATTGCTGGGATCGTAGTTTACACCAAAGTTGGGATGATGGATGCTATCTACCAGCTTACAGAATACATCCATTTTTTGCGCGAATTCAGGGTATTCCCAAAAATCATCTTTATAATGATTTTCGAGGATCAGCGTAATACCGCGTTCCTCCGCATAGGGCAGACAGGCATATATGCAATCGGCCGCCAGCTTAACCCCTTCCTCTACAGATAATTCGGGGCGGCGCTGGCCCGACAGTACCCGGCAATAAGATCCGCCCAGGGTATGCGTCATATCAATCCAGCCCTTTTGTTTGGCGATTTCCTTTTCACGGAATTTTGCATCGGGATGCGTAAAGTCGGGAGAACAGCACATCATTGGAATAACTTTTCCATGATCTTCCACTTCCTTTCTGAACCGCAGCCAGTTTTTTTGATCTGCCATTTCTAAAAAACCGGCATACCATTCCAATCCGTCAATATCTAATGGGGCGGCAAGCGATATCCATTCCGAAACGGTCATCGTTCCATCTTTACAAAGCGCCTGCATAAAAGCTTTGGGAAAAGCGGCTAACTGGGGCATGATTCAATTTGAAATTTGAGATTTGAAATTTAAGCAAATTACAAAGTATAGTATGTATAGGAGGAAGATATTCTTGTTTTATACCTACCATTTAAAGGTTTATATAAAAACAGTGCTTAATGTCCTATACCACATAACAATCAAAGACCTGCCGGGGGCAGGTTTTGATGAAGTATACAGGTATATGAAATTTATTGCTGATCATCGCGGAGGCAGTCCCGAACGAACAGGAAGATGTGTTTTATTTCGGGTAAATCTGATCGGACTTGTTTATCTGATCAAAAATAACATTGCCGTTAATTTCCCAGTTGTTAAATGTTCCCTGCCCAATGCCAAATCCATACGGGGTCACGTATGTTTTGCCATTGTCGTCATAAAAGAAATACACAACGGTTAAAGACTGATCTTTTATAACGATCTCGCCGGTAGAACCGCCCTCCGGCAATGTTCCTACCGACTTGATTAATTTCCCGTCTCCTCCGGTCCATGACCCGATTACCACGTTCCCGAATGACCTGGGCAGTTTATTAATGAAGTTAACGGTGGTCTTATCATCATCCATGTCGTCATCTTTACTTTTGGAGCACGACAATAAGGCAAACGAGATGGATAATAGCAATAATAGCTGTTTCATGATTTTGTGTATTTGTGTATTTCTAAATCAACCCGCCTGCATCAGGGTGAACAGGGAGTTGTCTTTTTTATTTCACCAATACCAGTTTCTTTTTTTGGCTGATACCTTTACTGCCCCTGGCATGCACAAAGTACAAGCCACTGCTCAGGTTATACAGGGTTTTGGTAATTTTCAGATTGCCGCTGCCGGCGCTGCCGTTGTATAATTCAGCTACCCGCTGCCCGGATGCGGAATATACGCTGATAAAGAGCTGCTGTGTTTCTGCTATATTCAGTTCAAGGGTTACCGTACCATTGGAAGGAACGGGGTAGAGGATCAGTTGGTCACCATTATTGACAGGTTCTTCGGATTTCATATGCACCGTTGCTTCAGCAGCAGCCGATTTATTTTCGAGGTTGCCAACTTTATCTATTGAAATGCTGTAAAAGCCATAGGTGCTTCCCGGATTGACCTTAAATAAGGAAGAATCTCTCATTTTACCTGCATACCTGTAAGGTTCATTGTTTTCGGAATAATACAGGTTATATACCCTGATACCACTTTCTGCATCATTGCCATTGATCTTTACTATGATGGTGCTATCGGTAACCTTTCTGGCCTCCGTTACAATGGAGGATGGAAGATTACGGTCAATGGTGTTGCTCCATATATCGGTTATGATAGGTTCATTTGCATCAAAAACAATAGAAGCCCTGTTTGCAATTACGGTTCCATTTGGCAGGTTATCCTTTATGTCAACAGAAAAGCTGATATATCCTTCTCCCTCCGGAGCAGTTATATTCGGAGGTAAAAACCCGGCCAGCGGATCTTCCGTTACCACCCCTGTGGCTTTGTCAATGGTTTTAAACGTAGCTTTTACAATACCCGTTTCTTCATCTAATTTGATATAAAACCTTACTGATAAATCCTGCATGTAACTAATATCTTCTACATATTCCGTTGCTCCGGCGGGTATAAGGTATGATTGTGATCCAAACCCGAACTGCCTGGGTCTGAATGTAGATAAATCGTATACATTCTTATCGAGCGTATCCAAAATGATCACCTCCTGAGCCGGGAGCGTAGCGATATTCATATTTTCAAATAATACGGTATAGCTCATGCGTTTATCATTACCACTTATAAACCTCGCTTCCCCGAAGCCGGAGGGCCCCGACTTGGTATTAGGGTCGAGAGAAGCCCTGGAGTCTATCTCTTTTTCTTTCTCATCCTCAGGATCATCTTTGCATTTTTCCCTGATATTTATAATATTATCTCCAAGGTTTAATCCGAGCAATACAGCATCCGAATAAAAATCAACCAGTTCCACAAACGGGGCTGCTTCAGCGCCAACAACAGATATCAACGCAGCTTCACCTGCACAGTTCTTAGCCGCACTTGCCAGGGCTTTGGAAAGCGAAGCGGTGGTTTTTGCCCCGCCGGAGCTACCCCCCGTAAATTTTTTCCACAAATAACTTCCTGCCGTATATAAAGACGTAACACCCAGCTTAACCGCATTTGCAATACAGTCTAATCCGGGTATAGTACTAATTCCGTCCATAGAAAGATCGCCGGCTGTTTTTAGAATTGATTTAATACAGTCGTCAAAAATGGAGCTATATTCCGAACCTGAATAAGGTCCTTTTACCCAAAGGTGTATTTTTTCTTTTCCTATAGTAGCAGTATTCAAGTTAAAGCTTATATCCTGGTATTCTCCGGCGGGTATGCCGGCAATATAGTATGCCCATAACTTTCCATCATACGGATATCCCCTTTCTTTGGTAACAAGCGTGTACTCCTTAATGGTATCTAGCGCGATGTCGTTATATGAGCCCAGCAGCAGGCTGTCCAGTCTTGTTACTTCCATGTCCATCGGAGTGAGAAGATAGACTTCGGTATGACCTGCCATAGTATTACCTTCATTATGTACTCTCATGATGTACACATTGTCTGTATTAAACCGTATGATATCTCTACCTGCTATCTCCCCTCTCAGCTTCCTTACGAGATCTTCCGTAACGTACCCTCCGGGTATATTGTAAGTGGTATCATTCGTTGAAATGATCACGTCATATACACCAAGCGGCGCATCGTGCATATCTACAACAGCAGTAAAGACACTACCCCTGTCATTTACCCAACTCACAGAATCAACTGAACTCCTGGTGAACCCACCCTGTTTTAGCTGAACAGTGATGCCATTGTGAAAACCACCACCATAAGCAGTAAACATTATATTACCCGGTCCTCCCGATTCAGGCGTGTACCTGTCGAGCCCGTTCACCACCAAACCTACTACGGCAGTGTCTCTCAGGCGGCACAGCTCATTTTCAACAATTAACCGCACATCGTAGCCTCCCGGTTTATAGGTAATCAATGGCGGCGCTACAGTGCTATACTGCTCTCCGTTGCCCATGCTCCAGGTGTATTTCGTAGCAAGGGTTGATTCGTTGGTAAACTCGTAGGTTCCCCCAGCCCTGGTATAACCCATTTTTGCTTCGGGTTGCTGCGCTTCAAACGCGAACTGAAGATTATAGGCAAATGACCTGCCGGATGATGGCTGGTAAACCAGCACGTATACCGAATCGGATGTAATACAGTTAACCGTAAGTGTGTCTTTCAGCATATCTCCCGGATCGACGGCTGTTAATGATTTAACGCCAACCTGCCGGCGGTTTTTATCATATGCATATATGGAAAATCCTGCCCTGTTAGTTCCGGTATTCTGGGCGTCCATAAATATTCTAAGATTCCCGTTTGCAGGAATGGCAGCAATATAATAATCGTTGATATCATTCACGGCATTGGCTACATACCCAATCAATCCTTTAACCGTATCTGTAAGATTGACTGTTACTGCCTGGTCAAAAGTATTGTTAGGCTCAGCGTCGCCCTGCAGCGCATCGGGCATGGTATAGCGCAGCTTATAGCTGAAAGACTGGCTGCTGTTTTGATAAAGCATGAGGTATATGCTGTCGGCAGCACGGGAAGCTATTGCTATGGTATCGCGGAAGGCTTCACCAGGGGGAATGTTCTTTCCACCCAGGGTGCCTTTTACATGAATCTGCCTGCGGCTTTTATCGTATGCGTAAAAATCAATGGAGCCGTTGCCGCCACCCGTATGGATACCTTCTATATAAACCGTTACCGTACCATCCACCGGCAACAGGGTTTTAAAATAATCGTAGCGGTCGGTAACATTATCTGCCACATACCCGATATGCCCTTCAATGCTTTCTCCATGCGCTATGGGTTTAGCCTCTGAAAAGTCATTATTAGGTTCAGGATCATTGGCGCTCTGGTTTAATACCGTGTAGCTGAGCGTATAGGCAAAGCTTTGGCTGCTGTTTTGGTAAACCGCGAAATAGATCGTATCGGCCGCACGGGAAAATACCCGAACGGTATCGCTGAACCGCTCGCCCAGCCCAATATTTTTGCCACCCAGTGTTCCTTTTACACCAATCTGCCGGCGGCTTCTATCATATATATACAGATCAATGGAACCGTTACCCCCGCCTGTATGTACGCCTTCTGCATAAATGGTTACCGTACCGTCTGCCGGCAGCACTGCGCGGTAATAATCGTAACGGTCGGTAACATTATTGGCTATATAGCCAATATGCCCGGCTACAACCTCCTGGTAAGGGAGCGGCAAGGCCTGTGGGAAATCGTTGTTGGGTTCGGTATCATTGGTACTTTGATCAAGCACTTCGTAGCTTACCGCATAATCGAAAGACTGGCTGCTGTTCTGGTATACTGCAAAATACACCGTATCGGCAGTCCTGGAATAAACCCGAATGGTATCTGAGAACTGCTGACCCAATGTGATATTTTTTCCACCCAGCGTTCCTTTTACAGCTATCTGCCGCTGGCTTTTGTCGTACACATACAGGTCAACAGATCCTGCAGAACCACCGGTATGGGTGCCTCTTATATAAATGGTAAAGGTTCCGTTGGCCGGTAATACTGCCCGGTAATAATCGTGGCGGTCGGTAACATTATTAGCAACATATCCAATGCGCCCGTACATGGTATCATTGAGTGCTATGGGTACGGCTTCAGCAATTACATTATTAGGCTCCGCATCATCAATGCTTATATTAACCATTTCGTATCGTATGCTGTAGTCGAAAGACTGGCTGCTGTTTTGATAAAGCACGAGGTAAATACTGTCTGCAGCACGGGAATGTATTTCAATCGTATCGCTGAAGTTTTCTCCCAATGCTATGTTCCTGCCACCCAGTGTTCCTTTTACATGTACCTGGCGCTTTTCCTTATCATAGGTATAAAAGTCTATGGAGCCGGAACCGCCTCCTGTATGGGTGCCTTCTATATAAACCTTTACGGTTCCCGTTACCGGCAACAATGTTTTATAATAATCATGCCGGTCGGTAACGTTATTCGTAACATAACCTATCCTTCCGTACATCGTTTCCTGGTGCACAATAGTACCAGCCTGCGAAAATTCATCGTTGGGTTCTGCATCATTAATATTCTGATCCGCTACTTCGTATTGCAAAGCATAGCTGAACGACTGGCTGCTGTTCTGGTATACCAGTAAATAAATGCTGTCTGCTTCGCGTGAATAAATACGGACAGTATCTTTAAATTTTTGCCCCAGGGAAATATTTTTACCGCCAAGTGTTCCCTTTACCTGTATCTGCCGGCGCGATTTATCATAAGCGTACAGGTCTACAGAACCCGACCCGCCACCGGTATGGATGCCTTCTATATAAACGGTTACCGTGCCGCTCGTTGGCAACAACGTTTTATAATAATCGTGGCGGTCGGTAATATTATTGGCTATATAACCAATCTGTCCTGCTGCCTTTTGCTCGTTATTAAGCGGTGCAGCCTGTAAAAAATCATCATTCGGTTCGGGGTCATTGGCGCTTTGATCCAGCACTTCATATTGCAAAGTAAAATCAAAGGTCTGGCTGCTGTTTTGATAAAGCACAAGGTATATGCTGTCGGCAGCACGCGAATAAAGGCGAATGGTATCCATAAATTTTTCACCTGCCGCTATATTTTTACCTCCCAGCGTTCCTTTTACACCAATTTGCCTGTGGCTTTTATCGTATGCATAAAAATCTATGGAGCCGGTGCCTCCCTGTTTGTGTTCTCCTTTTATATACACGGTTACCGTACCATTGGCAGGCAACAGGGTTTTATAATATACGTAGCGGTTAGCAGGGCCAACGGTACCGGACTTACTGTTTCCGGAAGCTAACGATTCCGCTGTTGCAAAATCAGATTGTGCCATAATACCTTTACCGGATAACAGTAAAAATAAAAAAAGTAAAAAATTTCTCATGGTGGTACATATTGTTGAAGGATGAATTAAAGTGGTGAAACTTATTCCGGTTATCGGTAGGTATTATTCAAATGGAGTAATAAGGAAAAGCGAAGCGTATTGGATAGCGGGTTATGGTTAATGCCATTACCTGTGGGAACGAGATAGGAAAAGTTGAACCCGATCATATTATACCGTAGGCCTATTCCCGTAGTGATATGCCGCCTGTTGCCCCTGCTCTTTGCTTCAGCATAGTACCCGGCACGCACGGCAAAAAGCTGGTTGTACCAATATTCAATGCCGGTTGATACACTTGTTTGGCCGGGAAAATCGGCAAGGGAATTTCCCCAGCTTTCCGCTACGCCTTTTTGCCTGTACCTGCTCACCGCATCGGGGGAATCTCCTTCCGGTACCGGCACCAGCAATTTATTTACATCAACCCCTATTGAAACGGTATGTATTTCATTAAACACTTTATTCCATGATGCCCCGATACCCAGGTTGGCCGGTATAAAATCTTTTTCCGCAGCATTTTTTATATAGGATATCTTACTGCCAAGGTTCGTAAAGGCAGCGCCAAAAGTAAAGCCATCTCCTTCTGAACGGTTATCGTAATACAGCCCTATATCGGCGGCAACAGCCGTACCGTTTTGGTAAACCACACCCGGATCGGCAACATTATTTACCAGCCCCGAATGAACATACCTGGCAGCAATACCCAGTCCCAGCCTGTCTGTTAGTTTCCTGGAATACCCCAGGTCAACGCTGAATTCTCTCGGGTTGCTCGCACCCAGGTTATTTCTGCCATCAGAAGTGAATTGAATATTACCGAGGCTGAAATACCTTAGGCCAATGCTTATTGCCTGGTTTTCATCCGGTTTATAAAAGCCGCCTGCCGATGCAAAATACACGTCGCTGCTTATCTTTCTAAGCCAGGGAATATAGGAAACGGAAGCACCTCCCGTCTCTTCATTAAACACTACTTTGCCCATATTCCAAAAGCCGGCGCCCGCATCGGGCAGGGTGGCTATGCCCGCATCTCCCATTCCGCCGGCCCGGGCATCGGGTGCGATGCGCAAAAAAGGAACGGGCGTAGTAGCAATGTTCAGCGATTTTTGTGCTGCGGCAACCGTTAATACCAGGCAACCGCAAATTAGCAGCGCCATTTTTCTCAAAAGCAATAATGGTTTCATGTGCAATGGAATAATTGTATCCCTATATCAATTATTCTCAAACACGGTAAACAGCAAAACCGGCTTTTTTTAGAAAATTCGTCGAAATTTTATTTTTTCCTGAAACCAGGGCGAAAGAACAGGAAGCCGAGCATAGCTGCCAGGATGAGTATACCACCTGTAAACCACAGCCATGTGTACGAAGTATACAGGGGCCTGCTGTCGCCCACCAGCGTCATACCTGCCCAAAAGTAGGGATGCGATAATGCCGGATGAGACGCTTCGATATGATGCAGCTTGGCAGAGCGGAGTGCTTCACTTTTGGAAAGGCCTTTGGCAAGGTATTTATAAAAAAGGGTAATAATATCCGCGCTGGCTTTTTCATCAATCTTCCACAAGCTCATTACTACAGCCGGGCAGCCTGCATACATAAAGCTGTGCGCCAGCGACATCACACCTTCTCCCTGGCTCCAGTTGCCGCTTCCTGTTTCGCAGGCTGTTAATACCGCCAGTTCGGCCTGCAATGGCGTGGCATATATTTCATAGGCATGCAGGTATCCGTCATCCATACCCGTTGAATCTGCCGGTACCGGCTTAGCCAGGAAAAAGCGGGACTGTAATGGCGCAGTATGGTTTACTTCGGCATGGGTGCCCAGGTGTAAAATATGATAACCTGCTGCCAGTTCCTTAAAAACACTTTCAATGGCGCTTTGCCCGGTAAACAGGTCGTTTTTTACATGCCTGCTGATCTGCTGCGCTGCAAGAAGCGTAAAAGGCTGCCGCAATAAATTATAATACTGCGGGTCGGTCATGGCGGTGTCACCTACAGATGTGCGGTAAGCATCTTTCATTTCATCTGTAAATACCGGCACCAGCAACATAGCCCTATCGCCTGCCGCAGGCCTGGCCGATTGCAGAAGCACGGCATTGGTTGCCGAAAGCTGGTAGGCAATATTATACCGGCGAACCAGGTAATTCATCCTGTTAAACTGAACCGCATTATTATCAGATACCAGCAGCTCAAAATTAAGGTAATACAGTTCTGCGTCCGGTACCACAATCAACTGACCGGAAATAAAATGCTGCTCCACCGGTTGAATAAGCTGCCGATACAGGCGGTAAGCAGGTTCCCTGAAAGCTGTTGCAGACAAGCTGTACAAATCTTTTAAAGCCGTAACATCATCCAATACCCGTTTCTGTAAACGGTGCATATAAAAGCCTTTGTTGTTCAGCACAAAAATAAAAACAGCAGTATCCGTAACGGCGTATTGCAATAAAGTTTGTCCTTCACGCAGCATTTGCCTGCGTATTTCATTTATACTTAAAGGTTGTAAGTTATATTTCAGTTTTGCAATACCATTACCCGATTGCAGCATGCTGTCCTGGAAACGATAATAGCCTTCCATAGCAGCCGTAAGCAATGTAAGCAGGGAGTCGTTCCTGCTGCCGGCATCTATGTATTGGGTATTTAAGGAGCTGATCCGTTTACGCCAGTACAAATCTTTTTCATCCGCCGCATTTTTGGTACTGCGGCTGGCATCTACCATAATATTATTGGCAGCCAGCCGTAGCAGTAAAGCCTTGCTTCTTTCTGAAAATTCAAATGCTTTTTCAGCAAAATTTTTAGCGGGTTCTTTTTGATGCAGTTCCCAGCAAGCTTCCATAGCGGCATTATAAATGGCTTTGTGCTGTGTTGCCAACTGCAAAAGCGATGCCTGCGTTCTTAAAGCCGGCAGGCTTTTTTGCAGGTATATGCCATAACCGTCAGCTAATTGGAGCAGCTTGTGCAACTGCTGCGTTTTTCCGTTTTTTTTATATAACCGGGATTCTATCGCTGCCCGGTTTTGGAGGTACCGGATAATATGGTGATTAAAAGGCAGTTTCTCTATCCAACCTCCATCGGGCAGCACGGGAATCTGCAGCAGTTCTAAGAAAGTACTGTCGGAATAAAGCAGGGCCTGCTCCGGCTGGTTGTTCAGTAAATAAGCATTGCTTATTTTGTTGTACTGCCCGGCAATGACAATATTGCCCGGAAGATAAACGCTGCGATATCTTTCAAGCACCTTTCGCAATATAGCTATGGCTTCACCTGAGCGTCCTGTATGTGCATACACTTCAGCGAGCGTAGTGCGGGTTTGCTCAACGATACTGGTACTGGTAATACCTGCTTTTTTATTATTGCTTAATGCCCTCAGGTAAAGATCTTCGGCTTTGGCGTATTGTTCCCTGTTAAAAAAAAGGTCGCCGTATTGCGACTCAACATAAGCCAGGTTAAGCCAGTCGCTTCCGGCATGTATCTTCTGCAGCGCATAAGCCCTGGCATAGAGGCTATCCGCTTCCTCATATTTACCAACAGCGCTTTTAAGATTGGCCAAATGTGTAAGCGGACGAACAATACCGGCGCTCTCTGCCCCGTAATTAATTTCATGCAACTGTTTGGCTTTATCATAATATTCCAGCGAAAGCTGGAGCTCTCCAATGGTATGATAAAAGCTGCCCATATTATTGTAGGCAATGGCCAGCAACTGCGGGTTTTTATGTTTGGCATAATCCTGCTGAATAATATGCACCATTTGCTGCTTGTGAAAAAGGGCTTCATCCAGCCGGTACATGCTTTCATACAAAATACCAAGATCATTATGCATGAGCCCTTTATTGGGATGATTGGCCGGCAGGTTGAGGTTGGCAAGCCTGTAAAATTCCAGCCCGTACTCCTCTGCCTGCTTATACCAGCCCGCATCGTGGGCTATTAACATCAATGACTGGTATACGCCCAGCAACTGCCGCGCATCTTTCCCGTATAAATTTTCATTTATTTTTTTTGCTTCTTCGGCATAGGCCAATGCCGGGGTAAAATCCTGCAGTTCCAAAAACAACCATGATAAATTGGTGTATAAGGCGGAATAGATACCGTTAGGCGCCGCATTTTTATCTACGTGATCTAATGCCTGCAGCAAATATTTTTTTCCTTTCTCGGCCTCCTTATTATGTACGTGGATCTGCCCCTTCTTATTAAAGGCAGCTACATGCAAAGGATTTTTAAAGGGCAACTGTTTTGCTATTATAATGGCAGAATCAATTACAGCCAGTGCAAGAGGCGTGCTCTTTTGGCTCCATACCATATCCGCTTTGTGTACGTATGCCAGCACCAGGCTATCCGTCATCCTTTGGGTGCGGTAATGGTTAAGGCCCGTTTCAATATATAAAAAAGCGCTGTCGTATTTGAGCGCCCGGTAAGCATCTACCGATTTTTGGTAGTAACCCTGCGCCGACAGATTACCGGTAAGCAAACCAAAGCATAAAACAGTGAGCCAGCGCATGGTTCAGGAAGATAATTTTTGAAGTGCTTTAATGAGTAATTGTGCCTGGCTGTCGTCCTCTAATTGTTGCAGCCATTTCATTGCCCCTGTTATATTGTTGGTTTTTACATAAGCTAAAGCCAGGTACCAGGCGGCTTTTTGCTGCCATTCACCCGCTTTACTTTCCGCTACAGGCAGGAGATGCTGCACGGCCGCTTCAAAATCATTTTTATTAAGACTGGCAACACCTATATAATATTGCAGCGTGTCTGTGAGCAATCCCTTTTCTTTTAACCCGGTCCAGATTTCGATCGCTTTGTTGTAATCGCCTTCTTTGTAGCTCACCATCCCGTCATAAAAACCATACTCGCTTGTACTGCTCATAGCCACCGGCAACCCGGGGTCGGCATGAAAATAACCGGCAAATAGTTTGTCGGGAGTAACGGATATACTTTGATAATACCATGTGGCGGAAGCAACCAGCAACACTGCGGCGGCGGCATACCACCATTTAAATGAAATCTTCCTTACAGGAACTGTGTTTTCTGCCGCCGGTATATGCTGAACTGTTTTATCATCAAAAATTGCCGTTTGTACGGCAGCAACCAGCTTTCGCTGCAGGTCAACTTCATTCCTAAGCTGCTCATCTCCCACCATAGCCGCTTCAAACTGAAATCTTTCCGAAGCGTCCATTGTATTAAGCAGATATGCTTCTATCCGTTCAAACAGTTGCTGATCTATATGCTCCCTATACTCCTCCATGCTTTTTATTTTGCTCCAAAAAAAGTTTCCTTAACTGCATCATACAACGGTATTTAATGGTCTTTATGCTTTCTTCCGTATTACCCATACCGGCTGCAATTTCACCCAGCGATTCCCGCTTATAATAAAACAACCGCAGCACCTGTTTACACTTGGCCCCCAACTGCATAAAACATTCCTGCAGCAAACCGCTTTGCTGCAACTGGTCCTTTAGCGCCTCATGACCATTATTTCCCACTTCCTGGTCCAGTAATGCATTGTTGTAAATTATTTTACTTCTTGCGGCAGATCGTATTTGATTGATCCATTTAAACCTGCAAATCTGGCGGAGGTAAGCATTAAACTGTGCCTTGTCTCCTTTAAACCGTCCTTGCTGCAGGCTCATCCATGCCGCGGCAATACTTTCCTGGAAAACATCTTTTGCGTCTGAATCATTGCCGGAGTTTTGCCGGACATAATTTTCCAGCCAGGGATAATTGTCTGCATACACTTGCTTTAATAAGTCTTCAGGGTTGCAGGATGACCAGTTGGTAAGGGTTTCCAAAACGAATAATATCTTTTGAAGGGAAGATACGATTTTTGGATATATCCCCTTATAAAAAGAACATAAATCCCCTTATAAAAAAGACGTTACACATTGCCCGCCCATACTTCTTTTACGGTGATGTTATCATCCTGATTATATATCAAGCTAATGGCAGGAAGGTGAACACCATTTATCCTGGTTAATGAAAAAAGCTAAAAGGTTCGGGAATAATATTCGCTTAGCGGAATATAGCAAGTGTTGCGAATGCGCAGGCCTCCAGGTTTGGATCAATCATCTATTTTACCCAGTCCTAATTTATCTACGGCAATCTGGGAAGCAATCTGGCTGGCGTCTTTTTTATTGTAGGCTTTTCCTTCCGCCAGCAATTCCCCGTCTACCACCGCTCCTACCGTAAATAAACGCCTTCCGTTCTCAAACCGTTCTTCTAAGGTTTCAAACTCCAGGTTTTTACCGTTTTTGTTGGCCCAGCCATACAGCTTATTCTTATGATTGATCTCTAAAGTCTCCAGGTCTTCTATAAACATATAAGGAATGATCATACGTTTGAGCACCCATTGCTTGGTTTGATTAAATCCCTTATCGGTATAAACCGCGCCAACCAGCGCCTCTAAGGTATTGCCAAAGATCTGGCTCACCTTTAATGATCCGTCGCTTTTGTTGTAAATAGTGATTTTTTTTAGCCCCATTTTTACGGCAATTTCATTAAGGGTTTGCCGGTTTACCATTTTGCTGCGCATTTCCGTTAAAAAGCCCTCTCCTTTGTAGGGGTATCTTCTAAAAAGATAATCGGCCACAATACCGCTAAGGATGGCATCGCCCAGGTATTCGAGGCGTTCGTTGTTTTCGTCTGCGCTTTCTTTTACCGAACGGTGGCTTAAGGCTGTTTTATAGAGCGAAAGGGTGCCCGGGGCAAAACCGAGAACGTTGCATAGTTGTTTATAAAAAGACCGGTTGGTTTTGTCTATCCCAAGATATTGAATAAAATACCGCACTAATGCCAAGAGAATGAATTTAGGAGTAATGTACCACAAATGTAAAGCAACTCTTTAAGAAGTTAGCCGCATTCATTGGGTTTAACGCCAAAATCAGGCAGAATATTTCTTAATAATTACGGAAGCATTATGTCCGCCGAAGCCAAAAGTATTGCTAAGCGCCGCACGAACCGTGCGTTTTTGGGCTTTCCAGAAAGTAAAATTGAGTTTTGGATCAAGCCCTTCATCATCGGTAAAATGATTAATAGTGGGAGGAACAATATCATTTTTTACGGCCAGCACGCAGGCAATGGCCTCAATAACACCTGCAGCGCCTAACAAATGACCTGTCATGGATTTGGTAGAGCTGATATTGAGGTTATAGGCATGTTCACCAAAAACCGCCTGTATAGCCTTTACCTCCGAAATATCACCAAGCGGAGTGGAAGTACCATGAACATTAATATAATCAATGTCTTCAGGTTTCATACCTGCATCATCAAGGGTAGCGAACATTACATTTTTGGCACCCAGTCCTTCGGGATGAGGGGCTGTAATGTGGTGGGCATCGGCAGTAGCTCCTGCGCCTGCAATTTCACACACAATGTTGGCGCCGCGGGCTATAGCATGCTCCAGACTTTCCATTACCAGCATACCTGCGCCTTCGCCGATCACGAAACCATCGCGGTCTTTATCGAAAGGCCGGGATGCGGTTTGCGGATCATCGTTTCGCTCGCTAAGCGCTTTCATTGCATTAAATCCACCTACCCCGGCTTCTTTGATCACGCTTTCACTCCCCCCGGCCAGTATAATATCTGCTTTACCCAAACGAATAAGGTTAAAAGCATCCATAATAGCATGGGTAGAAGAAGCGCAGGCTGATACCACGGCATAATTGGGCCCGCGGAAGCCATGACGCATAGATATTTGCCCTGCGGCAATATCTAAGATCATTTTGGGAATGAAGAACGGATTGAACCGGGGTGTACCATCGCCTTTTGCAAACTCTGTTACTTCCTGCTGGAAAGTAATTAAACCGCCAATGCCACTTGAAAAAATAACCCCTACCCTGTCCGGATTAACGGTATCCTTACTGATGCCCGCGCTTTTTACCGCCTCATCACTGCATACCAGTGCGGTTTGTGTGAAACGGTCTATTTTACGGGCTTCTTTTCTGTCTAAGAAATTGGTGGGTTCAAAGTTCTTTAATTCGCAGGCAAACCTTGTTTTGAATTTTGAGGCATCAAATAAGGTAATAGGATTAGCCCCCGAAACGCCATTGATAAGTCCGTGCCAGTAGTCGGGCACAGAATTTCCCAAAGGGGTTAAGGCGCCAATGCCGGTTACAACAACTCTTTTTAAATCCATAAGCAAGTTTGCCTGCGATCAGTGGAAATGGGGAGAAAATTACTTTGCGTGTTCTTCGAGATAAGCAATAGACTGACCTACCGTAGTAATAGTTTCAGCCTGCTCATCCGGAATAGAGATATTGAATTCTTTTTCGAATTCCATGATCAGTTCTACGGTGTCTAATGAATCAGCACCCAGATCATTGGTGAAAGATGCTTCAGGGGTTACCTCAGCTTCATCAACACCGAGTTTGTCAACAATAATCTTCTTAACTCTTGTTGCAATGTCAGACATGGTTGTAAAATTTGGTTAATACTGGGTGCAAAAATATAGTTTTTGAGGTAAAAACAATATCTATTTGAGTTTGTGTGTAAAAGATAATTATTTACCCGCTCCGGCAGGGGGGCTTAATTTCCATAGCAGGCTTAATACCAGCCGCTTTTCCGGGCAAAATGCGGGGCGGTATTTCTACCGCTTTTTTTGTATTTTTAAAAAAATACACCTGTAAATAAGCAGTATGCCTTTAAAAATTATTGATCACGACTCAAAAGAATACCGGCAGATGATTGCACTGCGTGATGAAATATTGCGCAGGCCGCTGGGGCTTTATTTTGATCCTGAAGAGCTTAGCCGCGAAAAAAATGATGTGCTGATCGGCGCATTTGAAGACGATAAACTCATTGGCTGCTGTTTGCTTACCCCTTCCGGCGCCGGTACCTGCAGGCTGCGCCAGATGGCCGTAAGCAGTAATCTTCAAAAAAAGGGTATTGGCGCCACGCTCATGAATTTTGCGGAAAATGTAGCCAGAGACAAAGGGTACCAAACTATGGTAATGCATGCCCGGAAATCGGCTGTAGGATTTTATCAAAAATTTGGCTATAGCATTTCAGGCAACGTGTTTTATGAAGTTACGATTGCCCATTATGTAATGGAGAAGAAGCTGAGATAGCTTTCAGCTTTCAGATTCAGGTGAGTAACTGTAAACGACAGACTAAATCTTCCTCCTTTCACAGCTCTTTTCTTCGAATTTTGAATTTGAGGCTTCGGATTTGAAACTTAAATACTCTGTCTTTCACTTCTCACCTCTTTCCTATACCCCGCTTCCATTTTCAAATTTTAAAATCAGTACATTTCCACATTTTTCACATTTCTCTTCTGCCCTGAAACCTGAAACCTGCATCCTGCCCCTACCTCACCTCCTGCATTTCCACCAGTCTGCGGTAAATGCCGTTAACCGCCAGCAACTGGTCGTGCGTTCCTCTTTCGGCTATTTCGCCTTTTTGCAGCACCAGAATTTCATCGGCATGCCTAACGGTAGACAGCCGGTGCGCAATAACGATAGAAGTGCGGTCGGCCATAAGGTTATTGATCGCATCCTGCACCAGCCTTTCGCTTTCTGTATCTAAAGAAGAGGTGGCTTCATCTAATATAAGAATAGGTGGGTTTTTTAATACCGCCCGTGCAATGGTAAGCCGCTGCCTTTCGCCACCGCTCAGTTTTGTGCCCCTGTCGCCGATATTACTGTTATACCTCCCCTCTTTTTTAATAATAAAATCATGGGCATTGGCAATTTTTGCCGCATCAATAATGGCTTCATCAGTAGCATCCTGCCGCCCCAATGCTATGTTACCGGCAATGGAATCGTTAAAAAGTATCGGCTCCTGGGTAACGATGCTCATGAGGCTGCGCACAGAATGCAGCGAATAATCTTTGATATTGATGCCATCAATCAGTACTTCCCCGCTGGTTACATCGTGAAACCGCGGTACCAGGTCGGCCAGGGTAGATTTACCGGCGCCGGAAGAGCCTACCAGGGCCACCGTTTTCCCTTTTTTTATGGTAAGGTTAATGTTTTTGAGTATCACCGTATCATCATATGCAAAACATGCATTCCGGAACTCAATATGGCTGTTGAAAGAAAGCAGTTGCTTTCCGTTAGGGTTATCATCTACCGTTACTTTCGTTTTTAATATCTCTTCTATCCGCACAATAGCCGAAGAGCCTTTTTGCATATTACTGAAAGAGGTAGATAATGTTTTTACCGGATTAATGATATTATAAAACATGGCGAGATAGGCCAGGAACATGGAGGGAGAAAGCGCAAGCTGCTTACCCAGCACCAACTGACCGCCAAACCATAATATACCCACAAAAACCAGTACGCCCAGAAATTCCGACATGGGCGATGCCAGATCACGGCGGCGGCTGATCTTGTTCTTCGCAGTTAATAATTCATCATTTATTTTGCCAAACCTGCCTTTAAGCAGGGTTTCAATATTAAATGCCTTGATCACCCGCAGCCCGTTGAGGGTTTCATCTAACACCGAAAGCGATTCGCCCAGCCTTACAGCGGCCGCATTAGATTGTTTTTTCAGCGACCGGGATATCCGCCCCAGAATAAACCCCACGAGCGGTATGCAAACAAGAATGGCAAGCGTTAGCTGCGGACTGATGTAGAACAGCACCGCGAAGTTGATAATAATCGTTAAAGGATCGCGTATCCAGCCTTCCAGGGCGCCTACCAACGAAACCTCCACCTCCGATACATCATTGGTGATGCGGCTGATAAGATCGCCCTTTCTTTTTTCGGTAAAATAGCCGATGGGCAACCCCAGTATTTTATTATACAATTCCGAACGGAGGGTATTAACGATCCGGTTCTTTATCGGGTTAAGAATGTTAAAAGATAAATAGAGAAACAGGTTCTTCAGCAAAATAGAAGTTACAATAATAATACAAATGAAGGCCAATGCTCCTTTGGGATTCAAATCGCCCGCCCATAATATTAAAAGCTCGCGAATATACGCTGTTAGCGGGCTGTCGGCTTTAGGTACCGCACCCACCGCATCACCCATAAAAATAAGATCAAAAAAAGGAGCAAGCATACCCAGGGAAACAACAGAAAAAATAATGGAAAGTATGATGCAAATAAAGTAAAGAACAATCTGCGACCGGTATTGTTTCAGGTAATTGAAAATCCTCGAATATTTCTTCATTATGCTTGCTGATCAAATTGAACGGCAAAGTAACTAAATTACCCCAAAAGCAATTTACCTAATTTCTCAGTTCAAATGGCTGACCGGCTGCACGTTTGGACGGAAGCCATGATGCGGTAATGGCAATAATAAAAACGGTGGCGGCAACAATGATAAAATCGGAAAGTACCAGTTTAACGGGGTAGTAATCAATAATAAAAGAACTGCCTTCTAACGGAATAAGCTTAAACTGCAACTGTAAAAGGCAGAGCAGCAATGCCAGTATGATTCCTATTCCGGCGCCAACAGCAGCCAGTACAATGCCTTCGGTTAAAAAAACCTTTTGTATCCAGCCCCTGGTGGCTCCCATAGACTGCAATATCTGGATGTCTTTTTGTTTTTCCAGCACCAGCATGCTCAATGCGCCTATCATATTAAATGCCGCTACTATCAACACTAATACAAAGATGCCGAAAATGGCATACTTCTCTATGCGCATTACATTGTATAAACTGCTGTTTTGTTCATAGCGGGTTTGAACAAGGTAGCCGGAGCCTAATAGCCGCTGCATTTCATTTTTTGTTATTTTTTCCTTATCCGTATCCGTAAGCGCTATTTCCACAGCGGTATATTCATCGGGCTTAAAATTCATATACTGCCTTACAAAATCAAGGTTGGTAAGCACGTATTTATTATCGAACCCCTGTTCAACCGCAAAAGCCCCGTTGGGAATGATCTTTCCTTCATTAAATGAGGATAAGGGATTGCTGATATCATCTACTCCTTTTTTGGGTAAATAAACAGTAAGCGCACCAATGGCCCTGTCGCTTAAAATAGCTACCGCGTTTTCTATGCCTACCCCCATTACCGCCCCGGGCTGCTCCGCATCCCCCAGTAAAAACTTACCTCTTACTAAGCTTTGCTCCACTGTAGTAACTTTGGTGTAATTTGCATCAACTCCCTTTAGCTCAATAATGGCCTGGTAGTCCTGGTTTTGCAGGAGCGCTTTTTCTTCCGCCACCAGAGAAAGGTTGCTAACATTATTTAATGTATTAAGCCCGGCTATTTGTGAAGGTGTGAGCATAATGGTTTTGCCCGATGCAGCCGTTATCCTAAGATCGGTATAGAACGTGGAATACAATGATTTTACCAGTCCTTCAAACCCGTTAAAAGCGCTCCATAGCACTAACAGGGCCGCTGTGGCAAAAGCAATGGCCGTTACACTTACCCATGCAATGATATTAATGGCATTGGTAGATTTTTTTGCTTTAAAGTATCTCCAGGCAAAGATCAGGTACAATATAAACCGTTTATGCTATGTGTAATATATAAAAAAAATTTACAGGAGCAGACTAAAAACCAGTCCGCAAATCATTTGTTCTTTTCATCTCTTTCCGAATTGAGCTTTTTAAAGAGCGCTTCCATTTTGAATACATGGTCGAGCGTATCGTCTATATAAAATTTCAGTTCGGGTATGCGGCGCAACTGGTGTTTCACCCTTGCCGTTAATTCCTTTTTAATTTCCCAGGCTTTATCTTCAATTTTCTTTAAGCCTTCACTGGGGTCTTTTAACTGAAAGAAGCTCAGGTATATCCGGGCTTCCAGCAAATCGGGCGTAACCTTTACCGATGCTATGGAAACCATTCCGCCCTCAAGCATAGTTAATCCCAGTCGTTGA
The DNA here is from genome assembly GCA_964450515.1 of uncultured Terrimonas sp. Taxonomy (GTDB): domain Bacteria; phylum Bacteroidota; class Bacteroidia; order Chitinophagales; family Chitinophagaceae; genus Agriterribacter. The sequence goes on from CAYVEI010000021.1 coordinate 31,860, forward strand.
AATATTTCATTGAATTCCTCGTACAATAAGCCGGCTACCTGTTTCTGACGCTTTCCTTCCTGCATTTCATTCAAATTTAAGTGGCCGTAAATTTAGCCCAAAGGCAGAGATTCAATACATTTTATTTTTCCATTGCTATTGCCCCTGTTTACATGTGTGGAATTTATGGAGGCTATTGGCTTTACCCTGTTGTTATTTATTAATGAACCTGCTTTTAGCCCATTGGGAGAGGCGGGAGCCCAAAATAGGTACAGGCTAAGACCGGCATTGTTATAGCTTCAGTGATGGGCGGTTTTACAGTATTCTTTACAATTAAAAGCATTAAAAAGGGGCAGCATAGAAATACACCCCGTTTTAAATCCAATATCCTATGAAAAACCTTTGTAAATATAGGTTTACCTGTAGGTGTTTCCGCAACCGTGGTTGCGGTATTCGGCGAATGGTCTTTTTTCTTCGATGAGCAGTATGAAGATCATTAAAAGGAAAGTGGAAATCGTGGTCAGCATATTCAGTTGTACTTCCGGGTTTGCTGTAAATAACTTAATATGCATACAAAAAGCAAGGCGATAAACAGCACATACTTTACCAGATGCAATCCCTGTTAAGACGGCATATAGAAAAAACCTTAGATCATTCCCTTACCGATACTGCTTTTGAAGCGTTTTTGAACTGTGTATTCCTTAGGTCTTTTGATAAAAAAGCCCTGCTGGCCGAAGAGGGCCGGTTCTGCAAGTATATTTATTTTATAGAGCAGGGCGCCTGCTATTCTTATATTGTTGACAGAAAGGGCGATAAGCACGCCATGCAGTTTGCGCTTGAAGGCTACTGGATATCTGATCTCTACAGCTTTTTTTCCAACAGGAAAGGCATATATACCATTGAAACCCTTGAACCGGCCCGTGTGCTGTTGCTCAACAGGGAAAACTTCCGCAAAGCATGCAACCTTTGCCCGGAGATAGACCGTTTTTTTCGTTTGCTGATCCAGAACGCCTTTGTTGCATTGCAATACCGGCTTGCCAAAACCAACAGCGAAGATGCCGAATCCCGTTATATGGAATTTTCGCAACAGTTCCCCAAGTTTACCCAACGCATTCCCCAGTACCTGATTGCCTCCTACCTGGGTATTAAACCCCAGTCGCTCAGCCGCATACGAAAGGAAATAGCGCTCAAAAAATAGCTTTGCACGGTTTTTTCATTTATTAACACAGGTGAATGATTGCCAACAATGGTTGTATGACCTTTGCATTATTAAATCAAAACAATTAAACATAATAACATGGCAAATCAAACCAAATGGGTATTAGACCCGGCACACAGTGAAATCCTTTTTAAGGTAAGGCATATGATGATAACCAATGTAAAAGGAGAGTTCAGAACATTTAATGCTACCGTTTTAACAGAAGGCGATGATTTCAGTAAAGGTACCGTTGAAGTAACTATTGAAGCCAACTCGGTATTTACCAATAACACAGACCGCGATACGCATTTAAAGAGCGCCGATTTTTTTGATGTTGAAAACCACAAAGAGCTGAAATTCACAGGCACTTCCCTCACCCGGCTCGATGAAGACAACTACCTGCTGAAAGGCCTGCTGAACATAAAAGGTATTGCAAAGGAAGTGAGCTTCGACGTGGAGTTCGGAGGCATCAACAAAGATCCCTGGGGAAATATGAAAGCCGGTTTTTCGCTCAACGGAAAGATCAACAGGAAAGACTGGGAATTAAACTGGAATGCGGCTCTTGAAACAGGTGGAGTTTTAGTGAGCGACGAAGTGAGGATAACCGCTGAAGTACAATTTGTAAAGGAAGCCGCTCAATAGAGCTGCAAAATAAAGGTGCAAAATAAATAAGAGCGCACATGAGAAGCCTGCGCACAGCTCCCGATGCATTGTTTTATTAAGAAAAGAGAGCTGTGGAATGTAAAAGGTGAGCCTGTAACGGGTTCACCTTTGTTGTATACCTATCCCCTCGCGGATTTAACGGCATGCAAATGCCTGCGGCGCCGCTATGGCATCAAAAATGACAGCTTTTTTTATACTCTTTTAATACGCGGCATATAAAGATCAAATTGTATTAAGCAGGCTCCCACACACAGCGCAATGCACCTAATGCCGCAAAGTAAAAAACCGGTTCATTTACTTTCCCCAATTTCGCCCACCTATTCAGCCGGGCAGGCGTCCTCACACCTGCCGGCCGGCAGGTTTTCACATTCTCACATTTCCCCCTTTCTTTAAACCGATGAGGTTTTCCCACACCGCAATTCCCTCCCGCAAACCTCATGGGTTTCGCCGCTCCCACATTTTCAAATTTCCGCATTACATCAGCTCCGGGCGATTGCTTATCTTTAACGCGCTGCCTGAATAAACATCTTTGCATACATTTTCAAACCCGTTAATCAATAATTTCATGCCACAGCTTAACAGGAGAAAATTCATTAAAATGTCGGCCACGGCCGGCACGGCCGCAGTATGGTCTGCATGGCTGCAAAAAGTGCTGGCAGTAGAAGCCTATAATGCCAGCCGTTCTATCCGCGATGTGCAGCATATTGTAATTCTTATGCAGGAGAACCGCTCTTTCGATCATTATTTCGGTACCATGCGTGGTGTAAGAGGTTTTGGCGACCGTTTTCCCATTCCGCTTGAAAGCGGTGAACGGGCATTTTTTCAATCAAACGGTAAAAAGATCATCCCGCCTTACCACGCCAGTAAAAAGAAGTCGAACGCCGCCCTCATCAATGGCACCCCCCACAACTTCCCCGATATGCAGGCTGCCTGGAACCAGGGAAAATACGGCTATTGGCCGCTGTTTAAAACGCCCTATTCCATGGCCTATTATACCCGTGAAGAGATACCGTTTCAATACGCACTGGCCGAATCCTTTACCATTTCCGATGCCTATCATTGCTCCATAGCAACCGGCACAGATCCCAACCGGATCATGTTCTGGTCGGGCAGTAATTTCAACCCCGATAAAAGAGCTGCCGGCATTAACTGCACCGATAAAGATTCGGAACCTGTAAATCTCCGGTGCTGGATAAAAGGTAAAATGCCCAACCCCGGCTATACCTACCAGGGCAATGCGTTCCAATGGCCCACCATACCTGATGTACTGGATAAAGCGGGGATCAGTTGGCGTATTTACCAGAACCCTAACGACAACTGGACAGGCGCCATGCACGGCTGCCTGGCTTTTGAGAGCTTCAGAACCGCTAAACCCGGCTCTTCCATTTATGAGAATGGCATGCGGCACTGGAGCCTGCAGCACCTGGCGGATGATGTAAAAAACAATACCCTTCCCCAGGTAAGCTGGGTACTGCCTGCGCAAATAGATTCGGAACACCCCGGAGCCCCTTCGAGCCCCTACCGTGGCGCCGACTTTACCCATGCCATTTTATCGGCTATTACCGCTAACCCTGAAGTTTGGAGCAAAACCGTTTTCTTTCTCACCTTTGATGAGAACGACGGATTGTTTGATCACCTGCCCGCGCCGGCTGTACCTTCTTATAATACAGATAATACACCGGCCGGCAAATCAACGCTTGACCTGGCAGGAATGTATTTTCACAACGATACCGACACATCTAAATTCCCGAATCCTTATCAGGACAAAAGGGATAAGATCAGCGGTAATATCCGCCCATGGGGCCTGGGGCCGAGAGTACCATTGTATATTATTTCACCCTGGAGCAAGGGCGGCTGGGTAGATTCGCAGGTGGCAGACCATACCTCTGTGGGACAGTTCATTGAAAAGCGCTTCGGCATTACCATTCCCGCTATCAGCCCCTGGCATCGCGCCGTATGCAGCAACCTGCTGTCTGCCTTTGATTTTGAAAGGCCTAACGACCCGGTGTTTCCTCCTATGCCCGAAACAGCTAACCACGCCGAGCTCGACGAAGCGTCTAAATTGCTGCCCAAAGCCGTGGCACCGGAAACGCCTTCCCCGCTGTACCAGGAAAAAGGAACCCGCTATTCAAGAGCCCTGCCTTACCGCCTGTATACCCATGCTGAGCTGCTGCAACAGGAGCAAAAGATCAGGCTGTTGTTTGAAAACGATGGTAAAACAGGCGCGGTATATCATGTATATAACCTTAAACATTTAAACCGCATCCCCCGCCGGTATACCGTAGAGGCCGGCAAATCGCTGAGCGATGAATGGCATGTGGCGGAAGACAATGCCGCTTACGACTTAGAAGTTTTTGGCACCAACGGGTATTTTCATAAGTTTTCTGGAAACGCTAAAGCAGAGAATCCTGAAATAAAAATAAAATACAACCACAGGAAAGGAGAAATAGCAGTTAGCCTGCACAACTCCCATAGCGTTGCAATTGCCATCAGCATTGTTTCTAATGCCTATGAATACAGCGTACCACCCGCTTTTGAGCTTGCTCCCGGCAAAACCCGGCGGATGAAATGGCTGCTGGCCGATAGCGGCAACTGGTACGATTTTTCTATACAATCCGGCAATGGCTTCCTGCATCGCTTTGCAGGAAGGGTAGAAACAGGTAAACATAGCATCAGTGATCCGGCAATGGGTATCGGGAAATTTGAAATCTGAGATTCGTTTGGGATGTATAATTGGGGGCTATATGGCAGCGGAAACAATGAGCAATGAGCCCCTTCGTTAAACTCAAATTGAGTAACAACAAAATGCAAACTACATCACAACTCTTAATGATAAGACCGGTTAATTTTAGCTTTAACCCGGAAACCGCGGTGAATAATGCTTTCCAGGTTGCGGAGGAAGACGCGGATATACAGGAAAAAGCATTGAAGGAATTTGAAGATTTTGTACAGCTACTTACTACTAACGGCATGGATGTTACCGTTATCAATGATACGCCCCTGCCCTATACGCCTGATTCCCTGTTCCCCAATAACTGGATCTCTTTCCATGAAGGAGGAGTGATGTGCCTTTACCCGATGTTTGCCCCTAACCGCAGGCAGGAACGGAAGCCGGAGCTGATAGCAACACTAAAAAAGAAATTCAACGTTGCCAAAATCGTTGATCTTACGCAGCACGAAAAGCATAACCAATTTTTAGAAGGCACGGGCAGCATGGTGCTGGACCGGCGTTTTAAAATAGCGTATGCCTGTGTTTCCCCGAGAACGGCTATTGACGTGCTGGATGCATTTTGCCGATCCCTGAAATTTATGCCGGTGGCGTTTAATGCATTTGATGATAAGGGCAGGCCCATTTACCATACCAATGTAATGATGTGTGTGGCCAAACAATATGTTGTTATTTGCTTTGAAAGCATTACGGACGCCAAAGAAAGAAAGAACGTAATTTCAGCTATTAAAATGTCCGGGAAAAAGGCAATTCCCATTACCATAACACAAATGAAACATTTTGCGGGTAATATGCTGCAGGTATCCAACAGGAAAGGAAAAACATTTTTAATCATGTCATCGCAGGCCTACCAATCCTTATCTCCCGGGCAAATAAAGGAACTTGAAAAATACAATGCTATCTTGCATGCCCCGTTAGATACCATTGAAGCTCATGGCGGTGGGAGCGCAAGATGCATGATAGCCGAAGTGTTTATATAAAAATGCCGCAAACGGTCAATAAAACAATCTCTATTCAACAATACACCATGCGTTACGGGAAAAACATACTAATAACTACAGGTTTGATCGTATTGTTTCTTTTCTTTTATATCCGGCAGGTTAACCGGGAAAGGGCTTCAGGCATACAATTATTATTTAACCAGCCGCAAACGGGTGATATTTATAAAATCAGGTATACCAACAGCGCGGGCAGCAAAGCTGTTCGTTATTTTAAAATAGCCCGCATGCAGGATGGCACTATTTTCTTTTACCGCGGCAGGCTCAGCGCATGGAATGTGAGCGATGTATTTTTAGATGATTTTGACAGGGACCGGATAGAAAGCTTTTCAGGAAAGGAGCTGCGGCAAATAAAAGACGGCACATTCAGCAACAACGAAATGAAGAATGCCCTGCTGGTTGAAATTGAAAGAAAAAATAACAGGATACCTGATAACAGCATTTAACAACCTGTAACCCGGCACGGCTATGTTATTAAACCACATAGGCACAACAGAAGCACAGGAGCACAACAGGAAATACAAGAATGCTGCTATACGCTTTCGCCACTTTGGATGATACGTGACAGGTACCCGGGCAAACGCATCTAATTTATAAATCTTAAAAAGAGGCATAGCCTCGAAAAATATTGTAAAAACGGGTTTCAACCCGTTTAAAAAACAGCAAAAAGTTAGGGAGAGCTGTAGGCTCGTTGCCATGATGAACCGTGCCGATGGCACTCATTTTCTCAAATGCGCATTTACAACCGTGCCATCACTTTTTATCAGAACAAAATAAATACCACCAGGGCCGGCAGATAAATCCAATTCTAACCTGCTGCCGGAGCCTTTTAGCTGTTGCAATACTTTACCGTTTACATCTAAAATCTGAATAACGGAATTATCAATCGCTTTGCTGAACGTAATATAAAACCTGCCCGTTGTAGGGTTGGGGTACAAGGCGTCCACTTCTTCAAAGCCCACGCTAGCGGCTTCCTGCTGTTTTGCCAGCTCAGGGGCGGATATTCGGTTACTGCCATTATTGCAATAATATTCCCGCTTGATGCGGTTGCCTGCGGCATCGTAAGTCATTATTAAACCACAACTACCGGAGGGGATTTCCTGTGCATATGAGTGCAATGAAAGAATTAAAAGGATTGGAATAAGTATTTTGTAAATCATATTTGTTTTTTTATGGGTAAGTTAATGTCCAATTGTATTTTTCCAGCGAATCTATATTAAGAAGCCAGGTTTTGAGAACACCATTTGTATCTGGTGGGTATGGAGGTTCAAGGTTTGCATATTTTACTACTGAGTCGGTATTCAAAACAAAAACGAGTATTTCTTTTTGAGCATATCTATCAATTACAGTCTCCCATTTTACTCTACTACTATATTTGATGGATTGGTTCGCATTTACAGCCTTCATCTCGTCCCTTTTATATGAGTCTAAAAGATCTATGGTGGATGACTCAAAAACATTCGATAAATAAAATACTATATTCTCATTACTATTATTTTTCAATAATAGTTTCCTTGGATCGGATTTATCCAGCAAATCTTTACACGACAGGAAAAGTAATAGGTAACCTGCAACAAGAAAAGATTTAAATTTAACATATCGTCTCA
>CAYVEI010000022.1:0-16285 GCA_964450515.1 uncultured Terrimonas sp.
GACCAATGGATGTTTTTAGCAGCCATACAAAAGGTAAAAACCAAAATGCTGAATGAGTTGTATGAGGCTATTATTGTTAATAAACTCATCAGTCCAGGTATTGGAGCAGTTACTGTAAATTTTTTGAACGGTGAATTTCCAATCATCCTCAGCAATCAGGTCGTTTTGCCACGCCTTGGTTTAAATCCGCTATTGTTAAAATACCTAAAAGATAATCTCAATTTTATGAACGTTGATTATCTTATTAAAAAGCGGTCGGGGCGAAGTACTTATGGTACGCAAATGTATTTTGAAACAGTGGAGAAAAAAGAGAATACCATTGTTATGCCAAGAGGTATTATTGGCAGGCTACTCAGGTATTGCAACGAACAAAAAATAGCCTACAAATTTGAAGATAAAAGAGTAAAACTTGAGCCGGTTAAGTTTACCTCTTCCATTTCATTGTATAATTATCAACAAGAGGCTGTTGAAGCCGCAAATAAAAAGGATTTTGGCGTTATCGTTGCACCTCCTGGCGCAGGAAAAACGGTAATGGGGTTAGAAATTGTTGCACGAAAGCAGCAACCTGCTTTAATCATTGTTCACAGAAGACAATTGTTTGATCAGTGGGTAGATAGGATTCAGTCATTTCTTGGTATTCCAAAATTCCGGATAGGAAGAATTGAAGGCGGCAACTATGAAATAGGGCAGGAGATTACCGTAGCGATGATACAAAGTCTGCAAACTCCAGGTCCGTCAGACAAAAACAAATTATACCATGCTTTTGGAACAATCATAGTAGATGAATGTCATCATATTCCGGCCAAAACATTCCGGGAAGTGATACAGCATTTTCATTCGTACTACCTCTATGGGTTTACGGCAACTCCGGTAAGAAAAAACAAGGATGAGAAGCTGATATTTATACATATTGGCGGTATTATTCATGAAGTGATCATTCCTATAACCGCCAACCAGAATAAACAATTATCGGTAACCATTCAAAACACAGAACTGTTTACACCATTTAATGCTTCAACGGATAAGATTGAAACACTTATCAATATTCTTATTCATGATACGGCAAGAAATGAAATGATCGTGGAGAATATAAAAAGGGAGGCAAAGGCAGGCAGAAAGATACTGGTATTAACAGAACGCAAAGCCCACGTGGATATATTGCAACAATATTTGAAAGGCATTTGCGAAACAATTACGTTAACAGGAGAAGATAGCGAGCAATCTCAGAAAGCAAAACTGCAGCTAATTCACAGTGGCGATTTCCAGGTATTGATCGCCACCGGTCAGTTTGTTGGGGAAGGAACAGATATCGGCGTTTTAGATTGCCTTACTTTGGCTTATCCATTTTCTTTTGAAGGTAAACTGATTCAATATATCGGGCGGGTTCAGAGAAGCCCGGTTGCCCCTGTTATATATGATTACAGGGATTACAGGATTGAATACTTCAACAATCTGTTTAAGCAACGCAATAAATATTACCGGAAGTTGATGAAATCGGGACAACTGGCAAATCCTGATGAAATATTATTGGTTTTTCAAGGCCCTGAATTTTATATCAACACCACCGGTATTTTATTGCCTGTTGATTGTATTGATTTGCCACTACCTGTTGAAGCATTTAAAGATGGCGTGGCCTGGAAATTACGCGTCATCAGTTATAATGAAGAAGAGGGGGAGCTTTTTTCAGAAATTATTGATTATGATTTTCAGATAAGCAAGGTAACGGACGCCAGGCAAGGTTCATTTTATTTTTATGGAATTGAAAGAATAAAGTTCAGAAGCCTGGATACAAGTAGTTTCCTAAGATCCGTTATACTAAAACATCAGCCTGTTATTGGAACTAAAAGAATAGAGTATGACAGAAAAAAGCAGACTCCTGCAGAATACGTTGTTTTGAAAACAATGAAAGTACCTTTTGGAAAAATTAATTTCTTATTTGGAAGTGTTTCATTTCCCATCTTCATTGAGGAAATCAATCAGGAAATCATATTTGAAATTGCTAATCCGGATATAAGGCCGGAGTTTGCAGCCGTACGTGACTATTTCATAAAAGCGTTGAAGAAGAAATTATTCTCCGTAAATATTACTGTAAACTATACCGCCGGCCAGATATTATCAGCAACGGCCATTTCAGAGGATATTGATAGCATAAACAGTAAAATGATTGATAGTGTTCGGTTTGAGTTTGTAAAGCGGGAGATATTTAAAGGTAAAGGCCGGGCTGCGGATGATCAATCTATCCATACTATGGATGATTTGTTGAGTTCATATGACGAAGGAAAGAAATTATTTTCATCCGAAGCTGCCCTGGTTGATGACATTCTAAATATTAAAAACTCAAAGCATTATTTGCAGCTAAAATATCTTTCATCTAAGCATGAAGCTTCTGTTTTGAAACTGAGGTTTGTATTGCAGCCATTTTCATTTTTATTCTTACTGGCTGGTGAAAAGAAATATCACATTATATGGGAAACGTTGGATAGTGAAGAAGCCACCTATATATGGCATACGGATAAAACAAGAGAGTCTCTACGAATTGCCCTTGAAGAGATCGAAGCAATCCTGAGGGATATAAAACAAAATGGAAGGCAATTTTTTTTGGATAAGGAGCGTAGTAACTTTAGCAGGGTCGTTCACGATTATGCGGATGTGAAGAAAGGATTTGTCACCTGGAAGGGAGTGTTGGAGGAAAAATTGGTATAAAAGTAATACTAATCTTCCTCATTTCTTACATACCCAGTTGGTTAAAAATTGTTTATTTTCCCTGCGTTCCAAACGCATATCGGAACAGTATTCCAATGTCATAACCATACTTTTAAGAAGCATACTTTTCAAAAGCCCCGGCCATCAAATCCTGTTCGGTGATTAATTTTCTTCGTAACCGGCCAGCTTTATGTTTCCTCCCAGCTCAATTCCCAGCTCAATCAGGATATTCTCTACTTTAGGCGTGAGGGTTATTGTTCTGTTTACCATAACGTTTGTTATAATGAACAAATGCAACTTAAAATGTTCACTATAGCAAACATTAATAAATATCAGAGTGGATTAAACTTTAATTAACGCCTTGTTTAAGCACTACGTAAAGATAAAAACGCGAAGATCAGGACTTTATGTCCCTGCCCGCAGACAGGTTTCCACATTTTCACCCTACCTCCTGCTTTTAAAAAAGGTTTTCATCAACTGTGCGCATTCTTCCTGCAAAACGCCTTTTACCAGGATGGTTTTAGGATGAAAGGGCGACAATTGCGGCTGGCTGCTGAAAGGAGGACGGCTGATGCTACCGTTTTTTTCATCCATAGCGCCAAAAATAATTTTGCCGATCTTACTCCAGTATAATGCACCCGCACACATCAGGCAGGGTTCCACGGTAATGTAAATCCGGGCTTCGGGTAAATATTTACTGCCCAGATAATTAAAAGCGGCAGTAAGTGCTATCATTTCCGCGTGGGCTGTAGGATCATTTAGCTTTTCAACCTGGTTATAACCGCGTCCAATAATGGTATTGTTCATTACTACTACGGCGCCCACCGGTATTTCTTCTTCATCAAAAGCTTTCCGGGCTTCTTTTATTGCCTGCTGCATAAAATGGATATCTTCCTGCATATAACCCGAAATTATAACAATTCTGCCGTATGGGAATTTGAGCAAGATATAATATAAGGTTGTGCGCTGCTTTGCTTATTTTTGTAATGCATAAATACCTTCACAGGCAAACCTGGTAATATATGAATATCCTCCGGTCGTCTTTTAATCTTTTTCAACCTATTGCTATTGGTTGCGATCACGCCGGGTTTGCATACAAAGAAGAAATTATTAACCAACTGAAAGCGGAAGGTTTTCAGTTGCAGGACTTCGGAACACATTCCAAAGATTCGGTTGATTACCCTGATTTTGCCCACCCGGTAGCCAATGCGGTTGAAAATGGAGAAGCGGCATTCGGTATTCTTTTATGCGGGAGTGCTAACGGCGTGGCTATAACTGCCAATAAACATCAGCATATCCGTGCAGCTATTTGCTGGAGCGCAACCGTAGCCAAACTGGCGCGGCAGCATAACGACGCCAATATCATTTGTATACCCTGCCGCTTTGTATCTGTTGAACTTACCCTCGAAATGATATGGAAGTTCATCCAAACAGAATTTGAGGGTGGACGACATGCCATGCGGGTGGGTAAAATAGCCTGCACCTAATTACATTTACTTTACCATTTATCATAACAAACTTATGCCAAATGTAATTTTCCATTATGTTTGGGCATATTTATTTCAAAAGATCGAAGTATGAAAAAATTGTTTTTGCTGTTTTTTGTTTTATCCGCCCTGGCAGCACAGGCTCAGCGGTATGCTAACCCCAAACCTTTTGCAAAAGATATTACCGTTGAAGATATGCAAAGGCATTTATACATTATTGCAGGGGCCGAAATGGAAGGGCGGGAAACCGCTACGGAAGGACAGCGAAAAGCGGCGGCCTATATTGAAAATGAATTCAAATTGCTGGGACTGGCACCCGGGAATAATAATAGCTACGAGATGTATTTCCCGGTATATGCCGATTCGTTACAAGAACTTGCTTTATCTATAAATGACACGGGATTTATAGCCGGCCGGGATTTCTCGGTTAATCTTGCAGATAACCATCCGGCAAGCTTTCGTTTCTCAGAAGTTGTTTTTGCAGGATACGGCATAAGCGATTCAACACGCGATGACTATGCGGGAATAGACGTAAAAGGAAAATTAGTGATGGTGTGGTCGGAAGATGTGGCAGACGCTGTTCCGGCGGGTAGCCGAAGAGGGTTTAGCGCGTTTACCCAGCAAATGGCTGCTATGAAAAACGGTGCTGCAGCGCTTTTAATTATTAATAAGCATATTGCCCCCACAGTGGTAAAAGGTAATATGTATGTAAACCGCTACCACAAAACACAACGTATCAGCACTTTTTACATCAGCGAAAACCTGGCGGAGAAGATCATAGGCCCGGGCTATGCCGCTCAAAAAACAGGTAGTGAGCCGCAGGTGTATGCAGCCAATATAGCGCTCAGCTTTAATAAAGCAACCATTACCATGCAAAGCAGTAATGTGCTGGGTATTTTGCAGGGAAGCGATTTAAAAGACGAATATGTAGTACTGACCGCACATTATGATCACCTGGGAAAAAGAGATGATACCATATGGTATGGCGCCGACGATGATGGTTCGGGTACCGTAACCATACTGGAGCTGGCAAAAGCTTTTACAAAAGCAAAAGCGGCAGGCAAAGGCCCCCGGAGAAGCATTTTGTTTATGACGGTAAGTGGCGAGGAAAAAGGCCTATGGGGCTCCGACTATTATTCATCGCACCCAGTGCTGCCACTGGAAAAAACCACGGTGAATTTGAATATTGACATGATAGGGCGTATAGATCCCAGCCGTAAGCACGGCGATTCTGCCAATTATATTTATATAGTGGGCGATGATAAGCTGAGCTCAGACCTGAAGCCTATCAGCGAGGCCGTTAATAAAAAATACAGTAAGCTGGAACTGGATTATAAATACAATGATCCCAAAGATCCCGAAAGAATCTATTATCGCAGCGATCACTATAATTTTGCCAAAAAAGGAGTGCCTGTTATCTTTTACTTTAGCGGACTGCATCCCGATTATCATAAACCTTCCGATACGCCAGACAAGATCAATTACCGCCTGATGCAAAAAAGAGCGCAACTCATATTTTTTACTGCATGGGATATGGCCAACAGGAATAACATGCTAAAACGTGATATCCCCTTGCAATAAGGAATGATAAAACAATCCATAATAAAGTAAGAAATCATTCCATCCCGTAAGGAGGATATATAAATAACCGCCTATTTGTAAATAATTGTGTTAAAACAATTGGGCTTTCTTTTGGGAGTATTGTGTTTTTACGTTATTTTGTTTTAAAAATGAATGGGAAAGCGCAACAACCCTCCCCCGCCTGCCGGTAAACAGGCTCTTCACTCAGGACAACCTGCGCCACGCTGGAAAATGGATGAAAATAAAACCAGGAATACAATTTTAGATACTTTATGCCTGCTTATTGCCGGTGAGATCATTTCTATATTAGCCAGCAAAAATTTCTCATGGGAGGTTACCGTTGTTACTGCAATTGAAGTAGCGCTTTTTATTATACTTGCATTTTTAGCTAAAAGAAATCCTTATCCCTCTATTTTGTCTGCGCTCGTTTTGTTCATTATTATTTCTATTATTACAGCAGCGCTTAAGCCTACCTACCTTGGCGGCAGCATTATCATCAAGATCTTCATTCTCATTTACCTGGTGCGGGCCATATCCGATGCAAGGGAATTGCAGGCTTTTAAGAAAGGAAGGCTGCAAAAATAACAACAGTTCAGCCGGTACTTACTACTGTATAAACAGGCTATGCAAGCATATCCGCCGCTTCTTCATCAAGCATTACTATGCTATTGCTGTGCTGTCGTATAATGCTTGCCGGAAACGCATTGGATATTTCATCTTCGAGGGCTTTTTGCATGACTGCGGCTTTTTTATTTCCATTGGCAAGGAGTAATACTTTTTTACTTTCCAAAAGATGTTTTAATCCAAGTGTAACGCCCTGATGGAGAGCGGTAGCTTCTTTAAAATATTTTTGTCCAACCGAAGTGGTGGTTTCATCCAAGCGGGCTATATGCGAATACAGGTCAAAAGAAATGCCCGGCTCATTAAAGCCAATATGCCCGTTCATTCCAACGCCAACAAGCATCAGGTCTATCCCGCCATTTTCAAAGATCACGCTGTCCATTGCGGTGCATTCCTGAACAAGGTTTTCGGATAAGCCATTAAACAAATGAATACGCGAAGGCGAAAAATTCAGGTGCTTAAGCACATGCTCTCTGAAAAAAAAGGCACAGCTTCCTTCATTACCGGGAGGGATGCCCACCCATTCATCTAATCCGATAAAAGTGCAGGAGGAAAGATCAATATCTTCTGCTTTTACTTTTTGTACAAGCAGCTCGCAGGTAAGCAATGGCGTACTTCCCGAAGCCAGGCACAATACGGCATCCGGCTTGCGTTTTATCAATGCTATAATTTCATCTGATGCCTGCTGCGATAAGGCATTGTAATCTTCAAAAATGGTAAGTTGCATATCCTGTAAAGGTATTTAGGAAACGGTGAAAATAAAAAACAGGCTTGATGGGTTATTGTTGCCCCGCTATTGAAGTAAGCAGGGGTGCTCAAAAACTAAAGATACTTACGAAGGCGATCATAAAAAAACAATATAGCCACAAAAGCACGAAGCCACAAAGCGTTTTCCATTGTGGCTTCACCGCTATACGAAGTTTCAAACTTCGTATCAATATGTTCTCCCGGGACTCTGTCCCGAAAAATATAGTTATATAAAAAAGGCTGATCCTTCCGAACCAGCCTTTCAAAAGAAATGTTTCTCGCTTTTACGCCTCCTGTACGCTCAGCTTTTTGGATTGCTTTTTCCTTTCCTCTTCATCTAATATCACTTTGCGCATGCGGATATAATTAGGTGTAACTTCAATACATTCATCGTGCTGGATATATTCCATGCATTCTTCCAGCGACATAATGGTTTTAGGCGCTATACGGGTAGCGTCGTCACTGCCGCTCGCACGGTGGTTGGTGAGCTTTTTACCTTCTGTGGCATTCACTACCAGGTCGCCCGGTTTAATGTGTTCTGCAATAATTTGCCCTGCATATACATCTTCACCCGGATCTACAAAAAAGGTTCCGCGATCCTGTAATTTATCAATAGAATAGCCGGTGGTTTTATCCTGGTTCTTCGACAACAATACCCCATTATTTCTTCCCGGAATAGGCCCTTTCCATGGTTTGTATTCGTTGAAGCGATGCGCCATTACAGCTTCGCCTGTGGTTGCCGTTAACAGTTGGGTGCGCAGTCCTATCAGTCCGCGTGAAGGGATCTCAAATTCAAGGTGCTGCATATTTCCTTTTGTTTCCATTACCAGCATTTCACCCTTGCGGCGCGATACCAGGTCAATGGCCTTACTGGCAAATGCTTCAGGCACATCCACCACTAAAATTTCATAAGGCTCACATTTTTTGTCATCAATCACTTTTACAATTACCTGCGGCTGACCTACGGTTAATTCATAGCCTTCCCGGCGCATGGTTTCTATTAATATACCCAAATGCAGTATACCGCGGCCGTATACCATAAAGCTGTCGCCATTATCATTATCCAAAACTTTAAGCGCCAGGTTTTTTTCTGTTTCCTTGAGCAGCCTGTCGCGCAGGTGCCTGCTGGTAACAAATTTTCCGTCTTTACCAAAGAAAGGGGAGTTGTTGATGCTGAAGAGCATGTTCATGGTAGGTTCATCCACGCTGATCACCGGTAATGCTTCCGGAACTTCCGCATCTGCTATCGTATCGCCGATATTAAAATCTTCCAGTCCTACCACCGCGCAAATATCACCGGCTATTACTTCTGTAACTTTCTTTTTACCCAGCGATTCAAAAACATACAACTCTTTTACTCTCGATTTTTTGATAGAGCCATCTGCCTGTACCAGTGCAAAAGGCTGACCTTCCTTAATGCTGCCACGGGTAACTTTACCTACAGCTATACGCCCAAGAAAGGAGGAATAATCTAATGAAGTGATCTGCATTTGCAGAGGGCCTTCGTTTACTTTAGGTTCGGGCACATATTGTAAAATACCATCTAATAAAGGCGTAATGTCTTCAGAAGGCGTTAAGGAATCGTTGAACCAGCCGTTTTTTCCTGATCCGTAAAAAGTAGGGAAATCCAACTGCTCTTCGGTGGCATCTAAGTTAAAAAACAGCTCAAATACGGCGTCATGTACTTCATCGGGACGGCAGTTTGCCTTATCTACCTTATTAATGATCACCATGGGTTTCAGGTTCAGTTGCAGGGCTTTCTGCAGCACAAAACGGGTTTGCGGCATGGGGCCTTCAAAAGCATCCACCAGCAGCAGCACGCCATCGGCCATTTTCAATACCCTTTCTACCTCTCCTCCAAAGTCGGAGTGACCGGGGGTATCTATTACATTAATTTTTACACCTTTATAAATAACAGAAGCATTCTTACTAAAAATAGTGATGCCTCTTTCTCTTTCCAGGTCGTTATTGTCCATGATCAGCTCACCGCTTTCCTGGTTGGCGCGGAATACATTCGTTTGATGTAGGATTTTGTCAACCAATGTGGTTTTACCGTGGTCAACGTGGGCGATGATGGCTATGTTTCTTATCTGCATTTTTTAAATTCTTTAACTCAGCCTTTAGAAATCAGCAACGCCCATTGAGGCTGTATGAGACACCTAAAGCCAGATGGCTATTTTTTTGCGTGTGCAAAGGTACAACAAATCTGTGGAGCAGCATCGTTTTAGCGCTTAAATATTGTTATTTTAATGTTCCGGAGTTTCCCCGCGCTGGTCATTCGGAATAACTGTATCTGATAATCCCGCCTGTTAGCCTTTCTTCTTCCTTCATTTCCTTAGCCCTGCTTTGTTTATGCATACTATAATTGAGTTATTTAAAATGAAGCGGGTTCTCATTTTTTTACCCCTTGCAGGCAAAAGGGAGCATATTTCCTAATAATCCTTTGCCATTTTGTTGTATCATTAATGCAAATACTCTATACACTGCGGCAAACCGGGTTTAATGTGATGGTATCTCGAAATCTATCTCTGTGCTTACTCAACCGCAGAGAATAATAAATTTCAAATCAAAAATGCTTGCATCTTTTAATTAAAAGATTTAATTTAACAGTACAAACCTGAATCGTTAAACTTTTATGTGATGGATACTGTTAAACATATCCTGCAGCTAAAAGGAAATCTGGTGTATACTGTGTGTCCGGATACTTCTGTGTATGAAGCGCTGGAGCTATTAGAAGAGAAGAACCTCGGCTCGCTGGTTGTGGTGGAAGATGACGGAAAACTTCATGGTATATTTACAGAGCGCGATTACTCCCGTAAAGTTATTTTAAAGGGACGTTCTTCCAAAGAAACCCTGGTTCGGGACATTATGACCGAAAGTCCCATATATGTTACCCCTGAAACAGAGATCAATGATTGTATGAAGCTGATGACCCAAAAATTCATCCGCCATTTACCTGTGATTGAGCATGGTAAGTTAATTGGCCTGGTATCTATTGGCGACCTGGTGAATTATATCATCAATCAAAAGGATTTTATTATTGAAAATCTTGAGCATTATATTTCAAGCTAAGACAGTTAAGTATATAAGGAACGAACCCAAATTTTCGCTGCATTTTAAATGGTACCGGTAATATCTTCCCGCAAAAAACAGGATGACGGGAAGAAAGTGGCGCAAAATCCGGAGATACGTTCTTATCCTTCCCCTAACGCCGCAAATCCGGGCCTTATAGCACTCTTCCATGTGAATAATAATATATTATGCCGGAGCATACGCTATACAACACGCCCTTGTGGCCTTTATTCCTGTATGCGGGAATAGTAATCCTTTTGCTGGGCATAATACTTACGTTGTCCTATATATTAGGCCAACATCATAAAGACAGGGAAACGGATAAGCCCTATGAAGGAGGTATTGAACAAACAGGATCTGCCCGGCTTCGCTTTTCAGCGCAATTTTATCTGGTGGCCATGCTCTTCGTGATCTTTGATATTGAAGCGGTGTTTATTATGTTATGGGCCGTGGGATTTTATGAACTGGGCTGGCCGGGTTACATCGGAGCTTCCATATTTATAGCACAACTGGTAGTAGTATTGATTTACGAGTGGGGAACAGGAGCGCTGGATATTGGTATCAACGGAAAGAAATTATTAAAAGCAATGCAATTCAGACAATTAAACAGCAATAAATGAAATGGTGGGTAAGCAAAGCAGGCGATACAACAGGTAATATTTCCGGTTCGGGAACGATGGAAGAAGCTGTGAGCAAAAGCATTATGCTTACCTCATTGCAGGACCTGGTGGCATGGGGCCGCAAAAATTCAATGTGGCCTTTTCATTTTGGACTGAGTTGCTGTTTTGTAGAAATGGCAACCAGCATAACCAGCAAATACGATGTGGCCCGTTTTGGTGCGGAAGTGATCCGGGGCACACCACGTGAAGCTGACGTTATGGTGATTGCAGGAACAGTATTTATAAAAATGGTTCCCATCATTAAACGCCTGCATGAGCAAATGATGGAACCGCGATGGGTGATTTCAATGGGCAGTTGCGCCAATAGCGGGGGGATGTATGATATATACAGCGTGGTGCAGGGGGTAGATAAATTTTTACCGGTTGATGTATATGTGCCGGGCTGTCCGCCCCGGCCGGATGCTTTTATGCAGGGATTGTTATTACTTGCCGATGCAGTAGGAAAAGAGAAACGGCCGTTAAGCTGGGTAATAGGAGAGCAGGGAGTTGTTAAACCGCAGCTTACTTCAATGAAAGATCGGAAAAGAGAAGAAAGAATGAATACGATACAATTCAGGGGCATTGATGAAGTGTAGCAGGAATTATTGTACAACAGGAATAAAACCACAAACTGCATGCGGTTTGCCAATAGCATACTACAGCATCTGCAGGATCATTTCAATGCGGATGTGCTTCAGCAGCAAGTAACTGTTGATGAAATACCCACAGTTTGGGTGGCTAAGGAAAAGATCATACCCGTAATACAATACCTCAAATCAGATCCGCAACAGTCTTTCTCCTTTCTTTATGATCTCTGTGGTATAGACGAACGCAACAGAACAAAAAAAACAACCGCCCCGCCTTCAGATTTTACGGTTGTTTATCACTTGTTTTCATACAGCAAAAATCATTTTATCCGGATTAAAGTGGCCTTGCTGGGAGCATATCCCTCCCTCCCATCCGTTACTGCTGTATATAAAAATGCCAACTGGTACGAAAGAGAAGTATATGATATGTTCGGCATCCGCTTCGAAGGTCACCCCCACCTGCAGCGCATTCTTATGCCCCATACCTGGAAGGGATACCCGCTGCGTAAAGAGCACCCTGCAAGGGCAACCGAAATGGGGCCTTACCAGTTGTGGGATGAAAAGCAGGACATTGAGCAGGAAGCATTGCGGTTTAAACCCGAAGAGTGGGGCATGCAGCGCGAAAGCGATGATGCCGACTTCATGTTCCTGAATATCGGGCCCCAGCATCCCGGCACGCATGGCGTATTGCGCATTGTATTGCAGTTAGACGGAGAAGATATTATTGACGCCGTTCCGGAAATTGGCTTCCACCACCGCGGCGCTGAAAAAATGGGCGAAAGGCAGAGCTGGCATACCTATATTCCCTATACAGACAGGATAGACTACCTGGGTGGTGTAATGAATAACCTGGCCTACCTGCTGGCTGTGGAAAAGCTGGCAGGTATTGAAGTGCCCGACCGGGTGAAAGTGATAAGAGTAATGCTGTGCGAGCTATTTCGTATCGCCAGCCACCTGGTATGGTTTGGCACTTTTGCGCAGGATGTGGGGCAGTTGTCGCCGGTATTTTACATGTTCACCGACCGTGAAAAAATTTTCGACATCATTGAAGCGATCTGCGGTGGCCGGATGCACCCCAACTGGTTCCGCATTGGCGGAGTATCGCAAGACCTTCCCAAAGGGTGGCAGCAGTTAGTGCAATCCTTTGTTGATCATTTCCCCAAACAATTAAAAGAATACAATAATATGGTGATGCGCAACAGCATCTTCAGGGCACGCACTAAAGGCATTGGCGTATATACGCTGGAGGAAGCCATAGAATGGGGAGTAACAGGCGCAGGGCTGAGAGCCTGTGGCTTTGAGTGGGACTTCAGGAAAAAGCGGCCTTACTCGGGCTATGAGCTGTTTGATTTTGATATTCCTGTTGCGCATAATGGTGATTGTTATGACCGGTCGGTTGTGCGGGTAGAGGAAATGCGGCAAAGCCTGCGCATAATAGAACAATGCATGAACAATATGCCGGAAGGCGGTTATAAAGCAGATCATCCGCTTACCACACCGCCGGTGAAGAAACATACCATGCAGGATATTGAAACCCTGATCACTCATTTTTTAAATGTGAGCTGGGGACCCGTAATTCCTGCCGGAGAAGCCATGAGTTGTATTGAAGCCACCAAGGGAGCCAATAGCTATTATTTAACCAGCGACGGAAGTACGGCGGCTTACCGGGTGAGGATCAGAACCCCGTCATTTCCGCATATGCAGATGGTACCCTATATCAGTAAGGGCTATACGGTTGCCGACCTGCTTTCGATACTGGGAAGTGTTGATTTTGTGCTGGCGGATATAGACCGTTGAAGACGAATGTGTCAATTTGAAAATGTGAAAATGTGGAAATGTGGCGGTCGGTACGCAACGAAGGAGCGTCAGACCGCATGAATTTTGAAAACCTGTCGGCAGGCCGGCATGAAAATTTGAAAATGGAGACACTGAAAGATTTAAACCGGCATTGTCCGATAAAAAATGTATAAAGTTGATGAAATCATTTGCGGTAGCGAGTTCTGCTCCCTCTCCGCGAGGAGAGGGCTGCCTGCCTGCCGGTAGGCAGGGGGTGAGGCGAATAATTGAATTTCAAACGCTTATTCGTATTTGACGGACAATAAAGGTTTTGAACCTTAACTATTGACTTATAAAATATGCTTTCAAACCAAGAAATACAGGACATTGATCACGAAGCGGCAAAGCTGCCCTATAAACAAGCGGCAGTAATTGAGGCACTGAAGATCGTGCAGCAGCGGCGCGGCTGGATCAATGATGAAAGCGTACATGACATTGCAGAGTGTCTTGGGATGAGCCCTGCCGAAGTAGACAGCGTAGCCACTTTTTATAATCTCATCTTCCGCAAGCCGGTGGGGCGGCATGTTATCCTGCTATGCGACAGCATTTCCTGCTACGTGATGGGATATAAAAATATATATGAAGCATTACAGCAGAAGCTAAAAATAAAATTTGGAGAAACAACCGCTGATCAGCGCTTTACCCTGCTGCCCAATGCATGCCTGGGTTGCTGTGATCATGCGCCGGCGTTAATGATTAACGGGAACCTGTATAAAGATATTAGCATTGAAGCATTAGACAGCATATTATCGGAATATAACTGATCAAAATTTTATTCAATGGAACGTCCGCTTACTCAAAATATCCATGCCGGACGGCAACCGCTCAGTCTTAAAGAATATACTACCACCGGTGGCTACACCGCTTTGCAGCAGGTGTTAAAAAACATGGCGCCGAAGGAAGTGCAGCAAAGGGTACAGGAAAGCAGGCTGAAAGGCCGTGGCGGAGCAGGGTTTAATACGGGTATGAAATGGAGCTTTGTTCCCATGGGGGAAGATGCCCCCTCTCCAAAATATTTGATCGCCAATGCCGATGAAATGGAGCCGGGAACTTTCAAAGACCGCTTATTGCTGGAAGGTAATCCGCACCAGTTGATTGAAGGGATGATCATTGCCGCTTATGCCATACAGGCAAATATATCTTATGTTTTTTTGAGATGGGCTTACAAAAAAGCTGCGCAGGTAATAGAGCATTCCATCCGGGAAGCGTACCATGCGGGCTGGCTGGGTAAAAATATTATGAACTCGGGCTTTAATATTGATATGTACCTCCATACCGGCGCGGGAAGGTATATGTGTGGCGAGGAAACCGCTTTACTGAATGCACTGGAAGGTAAAAGAGCTACCCCGCGCGCCAAACCGCCTTTTCCGCAGGTGAGCGGCTTGTTTGGCAAACCCACTATTGTTAACAATGTAGAAACCCTTTGCTGCATTCCGCATATAATAAATAAAGGTGCGGCATGGTTTCAAAATCTAAGCTATAGTGAAGATGGCGGAACAAAAATATATGGCGTTAGCGGTAAGGTAAATAACCCCGGTGCATGGGAACTGCCGATGGGTGTAACGATGCGCGAGCTCATTGAAGAACATGCGGGAGGAATGAAAAAAGGCTACCGGTTAAAAGGCGTATTGCCCGGAGGTGCTTCCACCGATTTCTTAACGGAGCAACACTTAGATATTAAAATGGACTTTAAGTCGGTAGCGGCAGCGGGAAGCCGCCTGGGCACAGGCACTATGGTAGTAATGGATGACGCAACCTGCCCCGTGGGATTTGTGCATAACCTGCAGCATTTTTTTGCGCAGGAAAGCTGCGGCTGGTGTACCCCCTGCAGGGAAGGATTGCCCTGGGTGGAAAAAATATTATTATCTATCGAAAACGGACAGGGAAAGGAAGATGATATAGCGCTGCTGCAAATGCATACGCAACTGCTTGGGCCGGGCAACACTTTTTGCGCCCTGGCGCCCGGCGCTATGGAACCGCTGCAAAGCGCTATCAAATATTACAGGGAGGATTTTGACCGGCATATCAGGGAAAAAAAATGTCCGTATTAAAACTAAGGCATCATGCCTACTATTTATATTGATAACAAGCCATATGAAGTAAAAGCAGGGAAAAACCTGCTTGAAGCCAGCCTCGGCCTTGGTTTTGATCTTCCCTATTTCTGCTGGCATCCGGCCATGGGAAGTGTGGGCGCATGCAGGCAGTGCGCGGTAAAGGTATTTAAGGATGAGCAGGACAGCAGCGGGCGCCTGGTAATGAGCTGCATGGAAAACGTGAAGGATGGATTGCGCATATCCATTACCGATAGTACGGCAAAAGCGTTCCGGGAACAGGTAATTGAATGGCTGATGACCAATCATCCGCACGACTGCCCCGTTTGCGATGAAGGAGGCAACTGCCATTTGCAGGACATGACGGTAATGACCGGGCATGATTACAGGCGCTTTGAATTTAAAAAACGTACCTATACCAATCAATACCTGGGACCGCTCATTCATCATGAAATGAACAGGTGTATACAGTGTTACCGCTGCGTACGGTTTTACCGCGATTATGCGGGAGGCGATGACCTGGATGTATTTGGCGCCCATAACCATGTGTATTTCGGCAGGGAGCAGGATGGCATATTGCAAAGCCCGTTCAGCGGCAACCTGGCTGAAGTATGTCCAACGGGTGTATTTACAGACAAGACGCTTAAAAAGCATTATACCCGTAAATGGGACCTTACCACTTCGCCCTCCGTTTGCCAGCACTGCAGCTTAGGATGTAATATTATTGCCGGTGAACGTTACGGGCAACTGCGGTGTATTGTAAACAGGTACAACAGCAATGTGAACGGCTATTTTATTTGCGACAAGGGCCGTTACGGATATGAATTCGTTAACAGTGTGAACCGGATAACGGAGCCGTTGATCCGAACCCGCCCGGTAGAAGCAGTAGATGAAGCAACAGTAATGGGTCATTTGAAAAGTCTTGTAACGAATGCTCCCGT